>NZ_CP034443.1:5206709-5508823 GCF_003952365.1 Mesorhizobium sp. M9A.F.Ca.ET.002.03.1.2
TTTTCGGCGCCATTTTCATGATGGGCGCGAACCTGTTTTTCAGCTTTCAATTTCAGTTGTCGGTCATAACCTCGAGCCTTGTGTTTTCCGTTTTCTTCCTGGCCATGGTGGTCCTCTATCCGCACGACACGTCGTATCAGATCGCTTTCGGCACCTTCTATCTCTCATGCTTCGTTTTCACGTCCTACGTGAACTGGAAGCTGAACCAGGAGCGTTACAACGTCTTCCTGAACGCCCTCGAGGCCAAAATCCAGCACAAGGAAGCCACTGAACGCGGACAGGCGCTGTTGAACCTGTCGAGAACCGATCCGCTTACGGGGCTGGAGAATCGGCGTGCGATTGACGAGAAGCTGCGGCACTACTGGAGCGACTGGCAAAGGTATGGCAGCGGTTTTGTGGCGATCCTCATCGACGTGGACTTCTTCAAAAGGTTCAATGACTTCTACGGGCATCAAGAAGGCGACCGCTGCCTTATTCTTGTCGCCAATGCCCTTGCCGATATGGTCAAGCAGCACAATGGCTCGATCGGCCGCTACGGCGGTGAAGAATTCATTGTCCTGGCTCACATGGAGAAAAGAGAACAGGTCGCGGATATCGCGGAAGCCATTCGAAGCACGGTGGAGAACCTCGCGATTGCCCATGAGCATCGCAGGGACGGCACCTCGGTTGTGACGGTGAGCGTTGGCGCTGCATTCACCAGGCCGCAGACTGGCGCCAAGCTGGAGAAGATCATCCACGAGGCCGATCGCGCGCTCTATCTGTCAAAAGCAGGCGGTCGAAATTGTGCCCGGCTGTTCGATCCAAACGATCCCCAGAGCAGCGACGAGAGCGAGAACATTGCGGCTTTGCTGAAGATCGCGATCGGCCAGGATCTCGTTTCACTCGTCTATCAGCCAATCCAGAATGTCGTGTCCGGCCGAGTTGAAGCCGTCGAGGCTCTGATGCGCCTCAACATGCTGGACGGTACATCGGTTCCGCCGAGCCTGTTCATTCCCGTGGCGGAACGAACTGGCGCGATCCTGGCGCTCGGGCGCTGGGCAATAAGGACGGTGTGCGCTGAGCTCCTGGCGCAGGATCACGTCCGTGTCGTCAGTGTCAACGTCTCTCCAATTCAGCTCAAGACGCCCGGCTTCGCAGCTTCCGTTGCGACCATTTTGAGCGACACTGGCGTAGCCGGCAGCAGGCTGGCCTTCGAAATCACCGAAGGGCTGGAGATGGAGATACACTCCGACATTCTTCGCTGTATCAGCGACCTGAAGCTGCTGGGGATCAGGATCTGGCTTGATGACTTCGGGACGGGCTTCGCGGGCCTCTCATGGCTTCGTTTGATCGATTTCGATACGGTGAAGATCGACCGCTCATTTCTTCATGACTGCGGCGCCCCGAGGGGCAAGGCGATGCTGCAGGACATTATTGCCCTGGTCAGAAATCGCGGCCATAAAATCCTGGTCGAAGGGGTGGAAACCGACGAGCAGATGGCCCTTGTACGCGAACTTGGCATAGATGAAGTCCAAGGCTTTTATCTCGGCCGTCCCGTTCCCGCCACGAGGTTCCGCGCGAGGCCGACTACCCACAAACGCTCACTTTCACTTGTCAAGTCCGCATGAACAGCGGCGGGCGATCTGAACTCCTGCAAGTCGGCGTCGCCGCGCCTCCCTCAGCAGATGGTCCAGCGGATTTGTCTTGGCGAGTGCGTGCATCTTTTGAAGCGCCGGTTCCGGACATTCGCGACCGCCCGACGTAGCTTCGCGCTACACCCCACCAGCCTGGCTCATGGCTTCGTGCTCGCCTCCCGGAACGCCGCTTCTCCGGCCTCCGACACCTCGGCCCACTTCTTGTCGGCTGCTGGATCCGCGGCGTAGCTGTCGTGCCAGTTCCACCACTTGTAGGTCGGGGTCTGGGGATAGCCCTCGGGCGAATCCTCCCAGACCTCCTGGCGGCCGAGCGGCGTCGCGTCGAGATAGCTCCAGACCGTCCCCATCGCCTCATCGCCGCGAGTGTTGATGAAGTAGGTGCGGAACACCCGTTCGCCGTCGCGGATGAACACGTTGTGGCCGTGCCACTCGTCCACGCCGAAGTCGGCATCGAAGCTGTCGGTGATGGTGTACCAGGGCATCTCCCAGCCCATTCGCGCCTTGAGGCGCGCGATGTCCGCCTGCGGTGCGCGCGAGGCGTATACGAGGGTGGTGTCGCGGGCATTCAGATGGGCGAGGTGGCCGACCTGATCGGCCCCGAGCGAGCAGCCGCGGCAGGCGTGGTCGGGCCAGCCGAACACGCCGGGCTCGAAGAAGGCGCGGTAGACGATCAGCTGACGGCGGCCTTCGAACAGGTCGAGCAGGCTCGCCTTTCCGCCGGGCCCCTCGAACGCATACGTCTTCTCCACCGCCATCCACGGCATCCGCCGCCGCTCGGCGGCCAGGGCGTCACGGGCGCGGGTCTGGGCCTTTTCCTTCACGAGCAACTGCTCGCGGGCCGCCTCCCACGCCTGCGGCGACACCACCGGTGGCGTGTGCATGGCAGGCTGTCCGCTTTTCCGTCCGTTCTCGGCTGATGCAGTCATGGCTCAAAACCTCCTGATTTGGCGAATGCCCGCGCCTCGTGGCTGAAGCGCGATTCCATTCGCTGCTCGTCGCTCGCTGTTGGTCGTGAGATAGTTTGGCACCGGAAAGCGGACGGTGGGAGTAACAAGTGTGGCGTTATTCCGATGGAGCCGCTGATGACGGCCGCGGCGTGCGCTGGAAGCGGGTGACCCCTCGGCGTTTTGAACCGCGTGGCGTTGCGCGCATGTGATTGCGCTACTTCGGCGATCGGGGTTTGCAAGCCGCGCGGAAGTCTGTTCGCCGCTGTCGCGCAAGCGCAGGCCAGCGGCCAACTTTAACGGTTTCGAGGAACTCGTTTATCTTATGCTGGACAGGTATTGGCGCTGCCTCGCCTCTGGACCGTGCTTCCTACTCTTCGGTCGACAGCGCATTGCGCGCGGCATAGAGTTCCGCCGTGAAATCGGTAATCAGAGCCGAGTTGATGCCGTCTGGCGGTCGCAGGATCAGCGCGCGGAAATGGACCGCCGGCTCGAACGGTATTGCGATAATGCCGGCAATCATGCGGTCGGCGATAACGGACGGATTAACCAGGCCGACTCCCATGCCTTTTGCGGCAAGAATGGCGATCGTTAGGCCATAGGGGGTCTCGATCAGGATGCGCGGGCGCACGCCATACGCGGCGAAGACCTTGTCCATCGCAACCCGCACCGTGTCCTCCGGTGACAATGCCAGGAACGCCTCGTCGGCGAGATCGGTTGGCGTGATCACCGCCTTCTCCGCCAGCCGATGGTTCTTCGGCATCACGCAAACCGCGCGCGGCGTGTTGAAGACGCTGTGGATCACACCGCTCGTGTCCACCTCGTCTGCGGCGAGCCCGATGTCGAAACTCCCTGATGCCACCAGATCGCGCACCACGTTGGAGGTGCGCACCTGATAGCTGATGCGCACCTGCCGATGCTTTCGCGAAAAGGCCACGATGGCGCGCGGCACTAGCCCATGCCCCAGCGCCGAAAGGCTGGCGACGCGGATCGTCCCCGTGCCCACTTCCTTGATCTGGGCCGCGCGCAGCTTCAGCCGATCGAGACCGACTAGATTAGCCTTCACTTCTGCATGGAAAAGTTCGCCTTCGCGCGTGGGTACCAGTCTGCCGCGGATGCGGTCGAACAACTTGAAGCCGAGTTCGGCCTCCAACTTCGCGAGCGAACGGCTAATCGCTGGCTGCGAGGTGTCGAGCAGCGTTGCGGCAGTGCTAGCTCCGCGCGTGATCATGATTGCGTTGAAGACATCGACGTCGTGCAGGTTCATGGATAGGCCATATCAAAAACGGATGAACTTTATCGTTGCGGTCATAGATAGCAATGGGCGAGATGGCTATGGTTGCCTATGACCCAGCGCGACGACACCTGCCATGTCCATCCTCCCATGCGTTCGCAAGAGCCGTTCCAGTCGTTGGCGATGCCCGTCGAGCGTGCGTCGACCGTCGTCTTCGACGATCTCGAATCCTTCGAACGTCGCGTCGAGCGTCTGTATGACGGCTTCAGCTACGGGCTCTACGGCACGCCGACCAGCCGTCAGTTGGAAGATCATATCGCCGTGCTGGAGCACGCGACGCGCGCGCTTGTCGTCCCGTCCGGCATGGCCGCCATCGTGCTGGCGACCATGGCCACCTGCCGCGGCGGCGACCGGGTGCTGATGCCTGAAACACTTTACGGTCCGGCGCGCGACATGATGGCCCGTTTTCTAGGGCCGCTCGGCATCGACGCCGTTTCCTATGATTCCCGGCTCGACGCTGGAATAGCTGCGCTGCTTGACGACACGACACGGCTGGTGTGGATGGAATCGCCGGGCTCGTCCACCTTGGAGGTGCAGGACGTGCCGGCCATCGTGGGAGTAGCTCACAAGGCCGGCGCGTTGGTGGCGGCGGACAATACCTGGGCTTCGCACCTGCTTTTCAAGCCGCTCGACCACAACGTCGACATTTCTATGCAAGCGCTTTCCAAACATGCCGGCGGCCATGGCGATCTGCTAATGGGTTCGGTCGCCGTGCGTGATGAGGCTCTGTTCCGGCGCCTCAAGGATACGGCGCGATTTCTCGGCTACGGCGTTTCGCCAGAGGACTGCGCGCTGTGCGAGCGCGGCTTGATGACCATGCCGGTGCGCATGCGACACGCCGACGCCACGGCCCGCAGCATCATGGAGTGGCTGTCGGGGCGGGCCGAAATCGCACAGCTCCTGCACCCGAGCCTGCCGGACCATCCCGGCCATGCTATCTGGAAACGCGACTTCGCCGGTTCGGCGGGGGTGTTCTCTTTCGTGCTACGGCCGGAACTGGCCTCGCTCCAATCCAAAGTTCTCGGTCGCATGCGCCTGTTCAGGCTGGGCGCGAGCTGGGGCGGTGTGCATTCGTTGATCGCGATCAGTGATCCGCGAAGAGATCGGCCCAGCCCCGATTGGCTGAAGCGTGGTCCGGTCTGGCGCCTATCGATCGGCCTCGAGGCACCCGACGACCTGCTGGCCGATCTTTCCCAAGCCTTCGACCTTTTTGCCGAAGCCCTGCAGAACGGAGTTGCCTTGGCCGATGCCAAGGCTGCCGAGTGACGCCAAACTCAACAAAACAAGGGGAATAACGATGAAAACCAGAAGTTTGAAATGGATCACCGGTATCGCGATCGGACTAGTGGGTCTGGCCGCCGGCGTCGGCGAGGTGTCGGCGCAGGCCGTCGTCAACAAGATCAAGGAGCGCGGTTATGTGAGCTGCGGCGCCAGCCAAGGCGTGCCAGGTCTCTCGCGCCCGGACGAGAAAGGCTATTATCGCGGCTTCGATTCCGACATCTGCCGCGCGTTCGCGGTCGCTATCCTCGGCGACAAGGATAAGATCCGCTATGTGCCCCTCAATGCCGGCCAACGTTTCCCGGCACTGCAGACGGGCGAGATCGACATTCTGTCGCGCACATCCACCATCACATTTACCCGGGATACGGTTGTCCGTTTCGTCTGGATCAACCTCTACGACACGGACGGTGTGCTGGTGCGCAAGGCCGACAACATCACTGAGCCGAAACTGCTCGACGGCAAGACCGTCTGCCTGCAGGGCGGCGGCTCCCTGACCGAAAAGGCCATTGAGGAAACCGAGGAAGAATTCGGGATTTCCATGAAGAAGGTCTACTACGACTCGACCATTCAGGCGCGTGACGCTTTCTTCGGTGGTCGTTGCGACTCCTACGTAACCGACGGCACCGCCGCGGCAGGCCAGCGTGCCTCGGTGGCCAAGAATCCGGACGACTACGACATCCTCAAGGTCGGTCACGCCGCTGAACCCAATGGCGTGGCTGTCGCGCGCGGCGACGACCAGCTCTTCGACGTGGTGCGCTGGACAATGAACGCTCTGTTCTGGGCCGAAGCCAACGGCATCACCGCGCAGAACGTCGATGAAAAGCTCGCTGCGGGCAATCCGGAGATCAAACGGGTGCTTGGCGAAGAGCCCGGCTTTGGCGCGCCGCTCGGGCTGGACGACAAATGGGCCTACAACGTCATCAAGCAGATGGGCAACTATGCCGAAATCTGGGACCGGAACCTCGGCAAGGACAGCACGCTCAAGGTCGAACGCGGCATGAATGCGCTGTGGAAAGACGGCGGTCTCAACTATCCCTTCCCATGGGATTGAGCCTTGGTCGGGCGTGCCGAGCGCGCGCCCTTCCCTTCAACTGAAGAACCGAGGCCGGTATGCTAAGCGAAGCCAAGACCAGATCGATCATCATTCAAAGCGTGTTGGTGACGACTGTCATCGCTTGCGCTGCGCTGCTGGTCTCCACCACCTTCGCCAATCTAAGGGCGCGCGGTATCCCGATTGGCTTCGATTTCCTGACGATGCCGTCCAGGATCATCATTTCCGAGGCCATCCTCACCTATAAATCGCGCGATCCCTACTATTGGGCGATCGTTGTCGGGCTGGCCAACACGGTCTTCATTTCCGCTCTTGTCATCGTCTTCTCCTCCGTCCTTGGCCTGGTCGTCGGCATCACCCGGCTGAGCAGCAATCCCCTGGCAGCGGGTACCTGCCGGGTCTGGGTTGAAATAGCCCGCAACTCACCGCCGATCGTCCTTTTGATTTTCCTCTATTCGTTGTGGTGGAAGGTGCTGCCGCCGGTCGGCGAAGCGCTGAATCCGCTGCCCGGTGTTTACGCATCGATGCGCGGCTTCGTCGTGCCGGCCTTCAGCATCGACATCGGTATAACAGGCACACTGATCATCCTGTTCGCCCTGACGCTCGCCGCGCTCAGCTACGATCTCGCCCGGAGTGGTCGCTTGTCGCCCTTGGTTGTGCCGGCGATCCTGGCTGCCGGCGTCGTGGGACTGTGGCTCGCCGATATTCGCTTCGCCGTCGATTTCCCGGTCTTCACGGGTTCGAACTTCCGGGGCGGCAGTGAACTGACGCCCGAGCTCAGCACCATCCTCGTCGGCCTCACGATCTACACCACCGGTTTCGTGGCCGAGATCGTACGCGGCGGTGTTTTGTCGGTCGGTCGTGGCCAGTGGGACGCCGGCCATTCGCTCGGCCTGTCACGTGGCAAGATCCTGCGGCTGGTCGTCATCCCGCAGATGCTGCGGGTGATCGTCCCGCCGCTCAACAGCCAGTACATCAATGTCGTCAAGAATTCGACGCTGGCGATCGCCGTCGGCTACCCGGACTTCCTCGCGGTGATGAATACCATCATCAGCAAGTCCAGCCACTCGATCGAAGGCGTCTTCATCATCCTCGGCGCCTATCTCGCCCTCAATCTTACCCTGTCGAGCGCGGCCAACTGGTACAACCGCCGCATCGCCATCGTGGAGCGGTGACCATGGCCATGTCCCTTCCCATGTCCTCCAAGGCAGGGCCGGACCATTTCCGGTTCGCCGGCCTGCGGCGTCCCGCCAAGCTGTTGTTCGGCACACCGCTCAACGCTGCGCTCACGCTGCTGTTCGGCGCGCTGCTGTTCGTCACCGTGCCGCCCATGCTGCGCTGGCTGGTGATCGATGCGGTGCTCTTCGACCCCGACCCGAATGCCTGCCGAGCAGCCACTGGCGCCTGCTGGAGCTTCATTTATGCCAAATCCGGCCAACTTCTGTTCGGCATCTATCCGTTCGACGAACGCTGGCGCCCAGCCATTGTTTGCCTGCTCATTCTGGCGCTGCTCGGCTGGTCGGTGCGTCCGGCGAGCTGGACGTCACGATTGCTGGCGCTCTGGGTGGCGGCGTTCATTTTGATCTTCTGGCTGATGGGGGGAGGCTTCGGACTGGCCGAAGTGCCGACTTCATCCTGGGGCGGCCTGCCGGTGACACTGATCTTGACCATCGTCGCCATCGGCATCGCCTTTCCGGTCGGCATCCTGCTCGCGCTGGCAAGGCGCTCGACGCTGCCGGCCGTCCGGGTCGGCGCGGTGGTGCTGATCGAATCCGTGCGTGGACTGCCATTGCTGTCCATCCTGTTCGTGGCGTCGATCATGATGCCGCTGTTCTTGCCCGAGGCGCTACTGCCCGACAAATTCGTGCGCGCGCTTGTCGCGCTCACCATCTTCGCGGCTGCCTATCTCGCCGAAGTGATCCGCGGCGGCCTGCAGGCCATTCCGAACGGGCAGTATGAGGCAGCAGCGTCGCTCGGCCTGCCCTTTTGGCGCACACAACGTCTCGTCATCCTGCCGCAAGCCATCCGGGTGGTGATCCCAGCGCTCGCCAACACCATCATCGTTATGATCAAGAATACGAGCCTTGTCCTGGTCATCGGGCTGTTCGACCTGATCAGTTCAGGCAAGGCTGCACTGGCCGACCCCGAATGGCCGTCGCCGGCCGCCAAGACCTTTCTCTTCATTGGCGCGATCTTCTTTGCGCTGTCCTTCTCCTTCGCCCGCTTCGCCGATTTCCTGGAGCGGCGAGGCCCGGCCGCTCACTAGATGTGGAGCCTCAACAGGTTGTCCTCGGACAATCCGAGGCGACTGATGGGTGTTTTGGATTTTAGGCTGCCATGCGGGCGGTGCCAATTGTATCGGTGCAGCCAGACGGGCAGCTCGGCAGCACGGCGATCTGAGGTCGTGTAGGCTCTTGCGTAGGCCCATTCTCTGAGCGCGGTCTGGATGAAGCGTTCGGCCTTGCCGTTGGTCTTGGGCGTGTAGGGCTTGGTTCGGATGTGTTTGAGGCCGAGGGCTTTGCAGGCGGCGCGGAAGGCGCGGCTTTTATAGCAGCCGCCGTTGTCGGTCATGACCCGTGAGGTGGTGACGCCAAGGCTGGCATAGTAGGCGATGGCGGCGTTGAGGAAGGCGACGGCGCTTTCCTTTTTCTCGTCGGGCAGGATCTGGCTAAAGGCGATGCGGGAGGCATCGTCAATGCAGACGTGGACGAACTCCCAGCCCGCGCCGCCTTTACGGGAAGTCCGGCCATTGCTTTGGCCGGTGCGATCGCCGGTGATGCGATGGCCGATGCGGTCGAAACGGCCGAGCTTCTTGATATCGATGTGGATCATGTCGCCCGGCTCGTCACGCTCATATCGACGCACCGGCTCTGCTGGCTCAAGGTCCTTCAGCCGCGACAGCCCGGCCCGCGCCAGCACCCTGCTCACCGTCGCCGGCGAGACGGCGACCACACTTGCAATGTGCTTGCCCGTGAGGCGCTGGCGCCGCAGCGCAACGATCCGATCGGCCACAGCCCGTTCGGTCGCATTCGGACTGCGCCTGGGTCGCGACGAGCGGTCGACCATGCCGGCACGGCCTTCGGCCTTGTAACGCTCGACCCATCGCTTCACGACCTTCGCCGTCACCGCGAATTTCAACGCTGCTTGGGCTTGGGAAAGGTCGCCTTCCATGACCGCAAGCGCCATCTCCTCTCGACGAAGCGGCGTGAGACGGGCATTCTTATGAATGTTCATTCGGGTCCTCCGACGAATCTGAAGTGTGGTAACTCCAGTCTCCTCGGTCGGGCCCGAATGGACAACCTTCTGGAAACTCACAACTAGAGCGGGATGCGTTCAAATTGAACTGGGCATCCCGCTCTATCTATTTGTTTTAGCCGCATTTTTGCGACGCCAAGTGATTCCACTTGGCTGCAAAACCCTAGGAATGCTGCAATGTCGACTTCCGTATCCGCCATCCGGCACGTTCCATCCCTGCCCATGACAAACGATCCCACCGCCATCGAGATGGTCGGCGTGAACAAGTGGTACGGGGCCTTCCACGTATTGAAAAGTATCGATCTAACCATCCAACGCGGTGAAAAACTGGTGATCTGCGGACCGTCTGGTTCAGGCAAATCGACCATGATCCGCTGCATCAACAGACTGGAAGAGCACCAGCAGGGCCGCATCGTCGTGGACGGTATCGAACTGACCGGCGACCTGAAGAAGATCGATGAAATCCGCCGCGACGTCGGCATGGTGTTCCAGCACTTCAATCTGTTCCCGCACCTCACCATTATGGAAAACCTGACGCTGGCGCCGATCTGGGTGCGCAAGATGCGGCGCAAGGAAGCCGAGCAGGTCGCCATGCACTATCTCGATCGCGTGAAGATCCCGGATCAGGCGCACAAATATCCCGGGCAGCTTTCAGGCGGCCAGCAGCAGCGGGTGGCCATCGCGCGCTCGCTTTGCATGAGCCCGAAGATCATGCTGTTCGACGAGCCCACCTCGGCGCTCGACCCTGAAATGGTCAAGGAAGTGCTCGACACAATGGTTTCGCTGGCCGAAGAGGGCATGACAATGCTGTGTGTCAGCCACGAGATGGGCTTCGCCCGACAGGTGGCCGACCGTGTCGTCTTCATGGACCAGGGTGAAATCGTCGAGATCAACACACCGGCCGAGTTCTTCTCGAGCCCGCGCCACGAGCGCAGCAAGCTATTTCTGGCCCAGATCCTGCATTAGCTAACTCCCGCGTTCCCAACGACATAGACGGGGACGGCGGACATGATCCTGTCCAAACCGAACGGAGCGTAGCAAGGAATCGATTCCGGCTTCCGTGTCATGCGCCAGGCAATCTGAACCGGTATTCCGTCACGTGATGATAGATCTGGCCGGGCCACAGCGTGGCCTGCGGGAAATATGGCCGGTTCGGCGCGTCCGGCCAGACCTGCGGCTCCAGGCAGAAGCCGGAAAAAGCCTTGTAACGGCGTCCCTCGAGTCCCGGCGAAGGCGGCGCCAGATACTGGCCGGTATAGAGTTGGACGCCCGGCTCGGTGGTCCACAATTCCATCTCGACGCCGGAATTGGCCCCTTGCGCCCAGGATGCCTGCCTGAGCGGCCCGCGCGTCGAGGCAAGGCAGAAATTCTCGTCGTAGGGAACTGCTCGCCCTCGTTCTCCATGCGCAACGGCCGCGCCTGGCGGAAATCGAAGGGCGTGCCGTCGACCGGCTTGACGACGCCGGTCGGGATCAGGTCGCCATCGACCGGCAGGTAGGCGCCGGCGTTCAGCATCAGCCGGTGGTCGAGGATATCGCCGGCTGAATATCGACGCGCTCGATCCGGGCGAATGGTCCCTCCTTGATCTCGAACTTCAATTGCGAAGTTGACATGAGCGTCAGACTGACCTGGAAGTTCGAATAGGTGACATCCATTTCCAATCCAACCGGGAAACGATCCATAGACATTCTCTTAGTTACTCCTTTGAGGTGACAGAGAGCCCGGCTGAGTTGGTTGCAATCGGGGGCTATGGTGGGAAGAAGACCTGCTTCTAAATCCCCCGGCTCTACGCGGTGGTTGGGGCAGACCAGATCATCAGCGCCACAAAAGGCCACGAAGATGATGCCGGTCTGCATCCGTCCGTGCCTCGCAAGTTTCTGGCTTACGGAGCAGTCGGACGACGTGCCGGGCTCCGAGCGCATAGCCGCCGGGAACCACGAGCTTCACGACCACGAAGATTGAAACCGGAAGGGCGAGGATGGCGAGGGCCGGCAAATGGATCGATCCCGACACTCACCGAAATGGTCGCCATCCCGGCCCGGATCAGCCTTCGCGCGGCGCCGGCGTGTTGAGAAGCTGCTGCTCCCAAAGATACGCGATGCCGCTGCCGGCGAAGTGCTGGATGAGAATCTCGGTCAGCGCCTCGACATGCCCGGTGCGCGCCCAATCGCGTTGCCATTCGCCAGCGAGCGCCATCACGGTCATCACGTTCGCACCGGCCGCGATCATTCGCTGGATGGCAACTTCGTGAGACTCCTTCGAAATCCCGCCCGACGCGTCGGTGACCACGGTCACGTCCCAGCCCTCGCCGGCGGCCTGGATCACAGGCATTGCGACGCAGACCTCGGTCCACAGGCCGGCGATGATCAGTTGCTTGCGGCCGGTCGCCTTGACGAGGTTCACCACATTCTCGTCCTGCCAGGTGTTCACCCAGGTGCGATCGATGACTTCCTGGTCCGGAAATACGTCGGTGATCTGCTTGAAAAGAAGACCGCCACGGCCCGCGATTACGCTGGTGAGAATGGTTGGGACTTCGAACGCCTTAGCCAGCTTCGCCAGCGCGGTCGTGCTGTTGACCACAGCTTGCGGATCATGGCTGTTCAGGTTCGCGAGTTGATAAGGTTGGTGATCGATCAGAACGAGGACCGAATCTTCGGGGCGAAGAAGCGAATCGAGGCCGTTACGAGGGGTCATCAAGACTTCCTTTCTCTGCCGCTATGGACGGCGATGGGTTCACGGGAGACATGCGCCAGCGGGCGACGTTGCCTGGGCGCAATTTGCTGTTCCTTTTGGTGATGCGGTAGTGCCATAGTCAGGCAAGCTGTGTCGCGAAACGAGGAACGCCGAATTGGACATCGAAGATCTACAGACATTCGTCGCAGTGGCCGATGCCGGGGGCGTTTCGGCCGCCGCGCGCCGGCTCGGCGTTTCCAAGTCGATCGTCAGTCGTCGGCTCTTCCGAGTTGAAGCGGAGCTTGGCGTCCAGCTTCTCGCACGAACGACTCGTGGCGCCGCGCTCACCGAAGCGGGAATCACGTTCAGGGATCATGCGGCCAGAGCCAGCGCCGAGATCGACACCGCCAGGGAAACGATCCTCCCGACCGGCGACCTTCGTGGCCGCCTGAGGGTTGCCATGCCGCTTACTTTCGGCCCGACCCACTTCGCCCCCGTGCTCGCGGAAATGGCGCGCCAGCACCCGCAGCTCCACATTCATACCTCCTACAGCGATCGCTTCGTCGACCTGATCGCCGAGGGTTTCGATTGCGCGATCCGGGGCGCCTACCTTCATGACTCCAACCTGATCGCGAAGCGCGTCGGGCCGATCCATGGAAAGCTTGTCGCAAGCCCCGATTATATCGAGGTGCACGGGTCACCAGCGACTCTGGACGAACTCGTCACCCATCAGGCCCTCATGCAGGGAACGGAAGCCTGGCAGTTCATGGATGGTAGCAAGATCGTCACGGTTCAGCCGCAGGGCAAGTTCAAGGCCGACAGCGCCACGGCGCTTGCCGCTGCGGCAGCGGCAGGTCTCGGCATCGCCTGGCTCCCCGATTGCATCACATATGAATATGTGGCCTCCGGCGCGCTGGTCCCGATCATGACACGCTATCCGGTCCCTCCAGGGGCCGCCTATGTTGTCCGCCCGCCGGGTCAGCATCCCACGCGGAAAGTGCGGGTGCTCACCGAAATGCTGGCCGAGTATTTCAAACGGAACCCGGAACTTTGGGGTTCCGACGGCTAGAACGCGAACGGTTCAAAGCATTGTCAAGGAACCGTGTTCGACGGTGGCACTATTCGGCGACATGGCCCGCACGTTCCACTTGCTGCAACACAGCTTGACATATTACGGGGCTAGTTCGGTAGACGGTCGCGCGCCAGTTTAGACATTCCGGAAGCCCAAGAGAGGATGGCGCGCATGAGTTGGAACCCGGCAATCGAACCGGGCTGCCCCGATGAGGTCGGAATCGACGCGATCGAAACCCTCATCGTTCCCCGTTCCCGCGACCTCGGCGGCTTCGAGGTCCGGCGCGCCCTGCCAGCACCGAAGCGGCAGATGGTCGGGCCGTTCATCTTCTTCGACCAGGCGGGCCCCGCCGAACTATTGACCGGGCAAGGCGTCGATGTCCGTCCGCACCCGCATATCGGGCTGGGCACCGTCACGTACCTTTATCGCGGCGACTTCCATCACCGCGACAGCACCGGCGCCGACCAGATAATACGCCCTGGCGCGCTGAACTGGATGGTCGCCGGGCGTGGCGTTACCCATTCGGAGCGCACCTCCGCGGCTGCCCGGAGCGGTCCGAACAGTCTGTTCGGGATCCAGACATGGCTGGCCCTGCCCGACACCCATGAGGATATGGCGCCCACCTTCGAACATCACGGCAAGAAGGCCCTGCCGATGATCGAGGACACGAGCGTCTCGGTTCGGCTCATTCTTGGAAACGCCTACGGCAAGGTCGCGCCCGCGACGATGTTCTCCGAGACGTTCTACGCCGACGTGAAACTCGAGTCGGGAAGCCGGCTGCCCATGCCGGACGATCACGAGGACAGGGCCATCTACATCGTCGAAGGCTCGATCTCGATCGCCGGCCAGGAGTTCGAGGCAGGTCGGATGATGGTCTTCCGTCCCGGCGACAGGATCACGGTCGCGGCCGGCGACAGAGGCGCGCGCCTGATGATTCTCGGCGGCGCGACCCTTCCGGGGCCGCGCTACATCTGGTGGAACTTCGTCGCGTCTTCGCAGGAGCGCATCGAAGAGGCCAAGGCCGAATGGCGCGCGCAGAACTGGGGCAAGGGGCGCTTCGATCTCCCGGTCGATGACCGGGATGAGCACATTCCTCTTCCGGACTGACCGGCGCTGATAAGGTGATCCCGGACACGGCTCGGGCGGTCGAGGACGGCACACCAGCTAGGCTCAGGACCCATTAATTGGTTGAGTTGTCGGCTGGGTGATGATTCAAGGTGGCAGGAGGATGCCACCTTGACTGATTTGCTGATGTTGACCCCGGAGCAGATGCGCCGGATTGAGCCCTATTTCCCGCTTTCGCATGGGGTTCCACGCGTGGACGACCGGCGGGTGCTGAGCGGCATCCTGTTTGTGATCCGCAATGGATTGCGCTGGCGAGATGCCCCTGCCGGCTACGGTCCGCACAAGACCATCTACAACCGCTTCATCCGCTGGAGCCGGCTGGGCGTGTTCAACCGCATCTTGGCCGAGCTAGCCGCGCAAGGTGGCGGTACCGAGAGGCTGATGATCGATGCCACTCATCTCAAGGCGCATCGAACGGCGGCGAGCCTGCTCAAAAAGGGGCTCTACCCCGATGTATCGGACGCAGCCGGGGCGGGCTGACCACCAAACTGCAGGTGGTTTGCCACGGCAAGGGGCGGCCGCTGCTACTCTATCTGAGCGAGGGACAGGCCAACGATCACAAGACTGCTGCCGCAGTTCTCGAGCAGCTACCGCACGCCAGCTTCCTGCTCGCCGACAGGGCCTACAGTTCCGCTGCCTTCCGGCAGGCGCTGGCAGATCGAGGCATCACGCCGTGCATTCCTCCTCATGCCAAACACCGCACAAAGCACGTATACGATCCAATCCTCTACCGACAGCGCCACAAGATCGAGAACATGTTCGCCCGGCTCAAGGACTGGCGTCGCATCCACACCCGCTACGACCGATGCGCTCACACCTTCCTGTCAGCCATTGCCTTCGCCGCAGCATTCATCTTTTGGATCAATGAGTCCTGACCCTAGAAGGAGCAATTCCCATGAAGGTTCGCAAGTTCACCATCACCGACGCAGCGCTGGAGCGTTCCCCGGGACAGGACGGCGAGGTGTTTGTGGGCAATCTGGTCGACCAGCGCCATGCCTCCCCGATCACCATCGGGTACGGGCGCTATGGGCCGAACCAGACACTCGAGGAGACAATGGCCGTCGATGATGTGATGGTCGTCCTCGAGGGGCGACTGTCGGTATCCGGAAAGGCAGGCAGCGTCACCGCAGGGCCAGGCGAGATCTTCCATATGCCCAAAGGCCAGAACGTCACGATCTGCTCGCACGAGCAAGGCGCGGTCACCGCCTATGTCACCTATCCCCACTGGCGGGAGGCACGGGGGTAAGTCCTCCGGGCGACGCCGCAGGCTCGACGTACACGCCGATCATGCTCAACCGAGTAGGCGCTGAGGCCTGTGTGGATCTGGCGCGAGACCTCTCCACTTTGTCCCAGCGACGCCTCGCGCGCGCAGGCTGAAAGTTGTGCAAATCCGCCGTCCACGAACACCTCGCGCCCGTCTGGAAGCTGCTGTCGTTGAGGCAGCGACGGCAGTGATAACGGGCGGCAAGGTTCGGATGCCGCCACGGCAAACTGAACGGCGGGCGCAAAGCTGCCATCCAACGCCGACGCGTGAGCTCCGCCTTGGGCCAGAATACGTCATTGGACTGTAAGCGATTCGAACTTTCACCGTTACCACGCTTTTCGCCCCTTACTCGCTCTTGGCGTGGTGGAAATGACAGAATTGGCGCCAAAGAAGATGAGCCTGAGAACTTTCATCTCCTTGTAAAACTTAACTGATTTCCGCCCCCAATGCGATATGTGGCCGGCGACGGTCATTTTGAGATGAATTGCCCGGATGAATGGCGACCTGATGACCACCCCTGCCAACAACAAAGCCTACGAGACCCAAACGACCGCTAGCGATCAGCTTGGATCGGACTGGCAGGCTCGCTGTGGTGTCGAAGGCGGGCCGAACCAGACAGAAGCGCCACTTCCCGACAGTGGCAGTCAGCTTCGCGAGCGTCGCGATCCGACCTTAGCGGGCCCTCCGGAATTGCAGCACGAGCACGCCAAAACCGGAAAATGGGAATCTCAGCCCAGTTCCCGTATAGTCCTTTTTTATGGAATGGGGAACTGAGGAGGCGAACGGATGCCTTTGCGAACGCGTCTGACAGAACGGCTCGGCATTGAACATCCGATCATCTCGGCCCCAATGGGCCTTCTGGCCGGTGGAAAGCTGGCGGCGGCCGTATCGCATGCCGGCGGCCTCGGTTTGATCGGCGGCGGCTATGGCGATGGCGACTGGCTGGATCGCGAGTTTGCCGTAGCAGGCAATGTTCGTGTGGGGTGCGGCTTCATCAGTTGGTCGCTTGAGAAGAAGCCGGAACTGCTGGATCAGGTCTTGGCCAGGTCACCGGCGGCGCTCATGTTGTCCTTTGGATCGCCCGCTCCGTTCGCCGCGCGGATCAAGCAATCCGGAGTGCCAATGATCTGTCAGGTGCAATCGATGGCACATGCGCGGGAGGCCGTCGACGCTGGTGCGGATGTAATCGTCGCGCAGGGCGGTGAGGCCGGTGGCCATGGCGGGAGCCGTTCAACGCTTACTCTTGTGCCCGAAGTCGCTGACCTTCTCGCCGATGCGGCACCGGACACACTTCTTGTCGCAGCGGGCGGCATCGCCGACGGCCGGGGACTCGCGGCAGCCCTAATTTTAGGCGCCGACGGCGTGCTGATCGGCTCGAGACTGATCGCCAGCTCCGAAGCGGCGGCGCCGCCGGGATTTCAGCAAGCGATCGTTGCCGCCGACGGTGACTCGACAATCAAGACAGCCGTGGTCGACATCGTACGCAACTATGAATGGCCTGGCGAATTCAGCGGTCGAGCGCTCAGGAACCGCTTTGTTACTTCTTGGCATGGACGCGAGGACGTCCTTGCCGAGCCCGCGATCAATGCTGATGAGAATGAGCGCTATTGGAGCGCATTTCGTTCGGGAGACGCGGACAACACTGGCGTCTTCATGGGCGAGGCCGCGGGGTTGATTCTAGATGTACGGCCCGCTGCCCGCATCTTGGACGACATGGTTGCACAAGCAGAGCGGGCTCTCGGGGAAGGCCCGCAGCGCATAGTCCGGTCGAGGACATAGCGTCAAACGGCATTTCGGCTTCCGCTTTCCCGAATACCGCGACAAGGAGGCTTTTTGGTCAAGGGCTTTGCTATCGGTGCGGTGCCGGACGTCCGCTCCCCACCTGTTGCAGATTGTCGACCATTGCCGAGGTATGGCAGTTCAGGGTCAAACCTTCGCGTTCAAAACGGCAACGCCGCGCTGCCTTAAGCGGACGGCGAACGGCTCTCCAAACAGTTCTCTCTTTTGTTCAGACGCATGGTCCGAATACACTTTCAAAATCAATTGGTTCGTAAGTTTGGCGCGCCGCAAGAGATTCGAACTGTTATGTCGAACAGTGCGACTGGCACAGAGGTCGGCTAATTCGGTCAAAGCAGCCAATCAATCGCAAGAATTGAAAGACCGTTCATGGCGCAAACTAGCTTATGGCCTGGACACCGACGATGTCCGCTTTTGGTGGAGGAACCGGACCGTGCCAACGCCCGACATTGGCGCGTTGCCGACCGTCAGAATCGGGGGCCGAAGCGAACGTTAGAACCGAGGCGTGCAAGTCTTGAATCCAAGGTATAGCTTCACACAGACCTGCTTCTCGTGGAAATCTGAAACTTCGTTGCACCCACTAGGTTTGGAATGACACCGGGCGCCGCACTCTCCTTTGGTTCGTTTACGCTGGTGCCGGCCGAGCGCCTGCTTATGCGGGGCGACGAAAGACTGCGGATTGGCAGCCGCGCACTGGATATCCTCATCGTTCTGGCGTCGCGCGCCGGAGAGATCGTTTCCAAAGACGATCTCGTCTCCCAGGTCTGGCAAAACATGTTCGTCGAGGAAAACAACCTGCGCGTCCACATCACGTCGCTCCGCAAGATTCTCGGCGAAGGCCCCGAGGCGCAGCAATATATCTCGAACATTCCAAATCGCGGCTACAGCTTCGTGGCGCCGGTCACGCGCAAGGAGTCGCCGACGCGGGCCGATGGCCAGCAACCCGCGATAGCCCGACTGCCGCTACCCCGGCTGGCCAGCCGCATCATCGGGAGAGAGGCGTTTCTCGATCAGCTCGAGGGGCAGCTGCCCGAGCAAAGGCTGCTCACCCTCGTCGGTCCGGGAGGCATTGGAAAGACGACAGTAGCGCTCGCTCTTGCTCAACGCCTGCATGATGGTTATTCGGACGGCACAGCGTTCGTCGATTTCTCCGGGATTGCCAATGGAGCGCTGATCACCGAGCTGATCGCCACCGCAGCGGGCTTAGTGCTCGCCTCGACCGATCCGCTCGCTGAGCTGGTGAACAAGCTTAGTCATCGCTCGATGCTCCTCGTCCTCGACTGCTGCGAGCACCTCATCGACGATGTCGCGGCGATCGCCGAGGAACTGATCACCAGGACGCGGCACGTGACGATCCTGGCGACCAGCAGGGAGCCGCTTCGGGTCGCGCCCGAATGGGTTCTGCGCTTGCCGCCGCTGGACTGCCCGGGACCGGACGAGAAGCTGGATGCGGCAAGGGCACTGGATTTTGCTGCGGTCCAGCTTTTCGTCGAGCGCGCTTCGGCAAGCCTTGGAGGCTATGCTCTGAGCGACGCCGACGCCCCGGTCGTGGCCGATATCTGCCGCCGCCTCGACGGCATCGTGCTCGCTATCGAACTGGCTGCGGGGCGCGTTGATACGTTCGGCATTGCCGGCGTTGCGGAATCGCTGCGGTCTAACTTCGACATCCTGACGCGTGGACGACGCACGGCTCTGCCACGCCACCAGACGCTTCGCGCGACGATGGAGTGGAGCTTTTCCCTGCTTTCCCCGGCACAGCAGGCCGCTCTCGCGCAGCTTTCGGTGTTCAATCAGGATTTTACGTTGGCGGCGGCGCGCGCAGTGGTGTCGGGTGAAAGTGGCGGCGACGTCGAAGAGTGCATCATTGACCTTGCCGCGAAGTCGCTCGTGGTCGTTGATCGCAATGCCTATCCGGTGCGCTATCGCCTGCTTGACATGACTCGCGCCTACGCAGCCGAGAAATTTTCGGTCGCCGTGTCGCGGGAAGACGCTTCGCGCCGCCACGCAGTCCACTACCGGAGCCTGCTCGAACGCGCCGCGCCGCAGTGGCAGGCCGAGCAGGACGCCAGCTGGCCGGACGGCTTCGCCCGCGACGTCGGCAATCTCAGGGCCGCGCTCGACTGGTGCTTCTCGCCGGGCGGCGACTCGGCGGCCGGCGTCGCGATGACGGTCGCGGCGATTCCGCTTTGGTATCACCTGTCACGGGTCGACGAATGCCTGTTGCGGGTAAGGCAGGCGCTGGATTGCCTCGAACAGCAGACCGACGCCCATGAGCAACACCTGATGCGGTTGCACGCGGCGCTTGGCTTTCCGCACATGCGCGCGGTTTCGGGCCGTCCCGGTGGCGCGCAAGCCTGGACGCGCGTGCTTGAGATCGCCCGAAAGGTTGATGACATCGATTTCCAGCTGCGTGCCCTCTGGGCGTTGTGGGTAGATCGGACGAACGGTGGCGAACCGCGTGGCGCGCTCGAAAGGGCAGAAGAGTTCTGCGCGCTGTCTGAGCGTTCGGCCGACGTCTCGGACCGGCTGATCGGCGAGAGGATGAAGGCAAGGGCGCTGCATCTGCTTGGCGATCAGCCAGCCGCGGAAAGCCATGTGCGGCGCATGCTGGATGCTTATCGCTCACCGTCGAACGGATCGCATCTGGCGCGCTTTCAATACGATCAGCGCATCACCGCGCGGATCACGCTGGCGCGCGTGCGGTGGTTGCGCGGCAAGGGCGAAGAGGCTCTCCGCGAGATCGACGACATGGTCAAGGCCGCGCTGGCCGCCGGCCACAATCTCACACTGTGCCACGCCCTGTCAGACGCCGCCTGTCCGGTGTCGCTGATGGCAGGCGATCTCGCACGGGCCGAGCGCTACACAGACATGCTGCATCGGCGCACGAGGGACCACGCGCTCGACGTCTGGCACGCTTATGCCGAGTGTTTCGAGGGCGACATCCTGATCCGGACCGGCGATGCCGCGGCGGGCACCACCCTCGTTCGCGAAGCTCTCGGCCGGCTCGATCATGCCGGGTTCTATCTCTACCACACGGTCTTCCAGTCGATCTTCGCCTCCGGGCTGGCCGTACTTGGTCAGCAGTCGGAAGCAGTGGCGCTGCTGGACGGCGCTCTGGCGCGATGCGCATCGACCGGCGAGGCTTGGTATTGCCCGGAACTGTTGCGCCAGAAAGGCGAGATCCTGGCGGGACAGGGTTCGCGCCTCGCGGACGCCCGTCTGCTCTTCGAGCAATCAATCAAAATGGCGCGAGATCAGGGCGCGTTGGCTCTGGAAGCGCGTTCGGCCGCAAGTCTGGCGGCGCTAAGCACGTTGGCTAGCGCCGTTTAGCAACGATTAACTGGTTCACACCGCTCCACTGCGCGACTGTCTCGTCATCGAACAAAGTGCGCAGAGGGAAGAGCGATGACCTCCAAGTGTAGCACATCCTTGCGTCGGGCGGTCGTGGCCAGTCTGGCCGGCACTGCACTGATCGCCTCGGGGGCGGCCGATCCGGCAGCCGCGGCGGAGCAGAGCCAGGCTGCCTCGTGTAGCGCTGCCTGCGTGGAGACGCGGACGCTGGACGTCGGCGGCGTCGCCTACGCTTACCGGACGCTCGGGACGCCGTCCGGAACGCCGCTGGTTCTCCTCAACCGCTTTCGCGGGACTATGGACGAGTGGGACCCGGCATTCCTCGATCATGTCGCGGCAAGCCGATGCGTCGTCATATTCGACAATGCCGGCGTGGCCCGCTCCGGCGGGGAGGCCCCTCTCCGCATGACCCATTGGGCAAAGAATGCGGGAGCCTTCATCGATGGAATTGGCTTCAAGCAGGTCGATCTGCTGGGTTTCTCCTTCGGCGGTTTGGTCGCGCAGGAACTGACGCTCCAGCGTCCTGATCTCGTCCGCAGGCTCGTCATCGCCGGTAGCGGCGCGGGCTATGTCGAGGGCGCAAACCTCAATCCCAAGGCGATCGAGGTCGCCACCAAACCGGCCAACACGGACGAGGATTTCCTTTACCTGTTCTTCAAGGACACGCAGACCAGCCAAGCGGCCGGACGCGCCCATCTCGCCCGACTGCGGGAACGCAAGGATGCGTTTGCGAAACTGGTAAGCGAGAAGACCTGGAAGGCGATGCTCTCCGCCGGAAGCGACGTCGGGAGGCCGGAAACGTCGCTTCTCAACCGTGTCGGGGCGATCCGCCAGCCGGTGCTGGTAGCGAACGGCATCGAGGACATCATGATTCCGACCTTCCAGTCCTACGCCCTGGCGCAGGCGATCCCGAATGCGCGACTGGTCATCTATCCAGACTCCGGTCACGGTTTCCTTTTCCAGTACCCGCGCGAGTTCGGCGACGAGGTCACTCGTTTCCTTGGCGAGGAGTCACAGCCGTGAGCGCTACCCTGCATCCATTCCAACTCACCCGCCGCGAGATGCTCGTAGCAGGCATTACCGCCGGAGCGGTGCCACTTCTGCCGACATACGTCGCGCAGGCGATTTCCGCCGAATCCAACAGTCGAGCCAGCGAAGGAGGACAGACCATGGGCTTCATCACCACGAAGGACGGCACCGAGATTTTTTACAAGAACTGGGGTTCGAAGAACGCGCAGCCGATCGTCTTTCACCACGGCTGGCCGCTCAGCGCCGACGACTGGGACAACCAGATGCTGTTCTTTCTGCACAACGGCTACCGGGTCATCGCGCATGACCGCCGCGGCCACGGCCGATCGACACAGACCGATATCGGCAACGAGATGGACACCTACGCGGCCGACGTCGCCGAGCTCGCCGAGGCGCTCGACCTGAAGAACGCCGTCCATATCGGCCATTCGACGGGCGGCGGTGAGGTCGCTCATTATGTCGCCCGCGCCAGACCGGGCCGCGTTGCGAAGGCGGTGCTGATCGGCGCCGTGCCGCCGATCATGGTGAAGTCGGACAAGAACCCGGGCGGCCTGCCGATCGAGGTGTTCGACGGGTTTCGGGCCGCGCTCGTCGCTAACCGCGCGCAATTCTACTACGACGTGCCGTCCGGGCCCTTCTACGGCTTCAACCGCGAAGGCACTAAAGTATCGCAAGGCGTCATCGACAACTGGTGGCGGCAGGGCATGATGGGCGGCGCCAAGGCGCATTACGACTGCATCAAGGCCTTTTCCGAGACCGACTTCACCGAGGATCTGAAGAAGATCGACATCCCGGTGCTGGTCATGCACGGCGACGACGATCAGATCGTCCCTTACGCCGACTCCGCTCCGCTGTCCGCCAAGCTTCTCAGGAAGGGGACGCTGAAGACCTATGCAGGGCTTCCGCACGGCCTGTGCACGACGCACCCCGACGTCGTCAACGCGGATCTGCTCGCCTTCATCAAGAGCTGACTGCAAGCGAAAGAGGAGACTTGCCATGACTTCGACAACGACCGCGATGGCGGAGGAATATCTGGAGCGCGCGGACGGCCCAAGGATCTTCGTCCGCTGCTGGCGTCCCGCGTCTCGCCCGAGCGCGGTCGTGGCGATCTGTCACGGCGTGAACTCGCACAGCGGTCAGTACTTCTGGGCCGCCGAGCAGATGGCCGCCGCCGGCCACGCCGTCTACGCCCTCGACCTGCGCGGTCGGGGGAAGTCCGACGGCGATCGGTTCTTCATCGAGAGCGTCGACGAATATGTCGACGATCTCTCGATGCTGATCCAGTTTGCCAAGCAGCGGGAACCGGGCTTGCCTGTCTTCCTGCTGGGCCACAGTGCAGGCGGCGTCGTCTCCGCCACTTATGCGCTGGACTATCAGGCCGAGCTTGCCGGGTTCATATGTGAGAGCTTTGCGTTCCAGGTCTACGCTCCCGATTTCGCTCTCGCGGTCGTCAAGGGTCTCAGCCACATCGCGCCGCATCTCCATGTGCTGCGGCTGAATAACGAGGACTTTTCGCGCGATCCGGCGGTCGTGGCTTCGATGAACAGCGATCCGTTGATCGACAACGAGGTACAGCCGACGAGCACGGTCGCCGCGCTGGTTCGCGCCGACGAGCGGCTGAAGCACGACTTTCCGCTGATCACGCTGCCGGTCCTGATCCTGCACGGCACGGCCGACAAGGCGACGAAGCCGACCGGCAGCCAGTTGTTCTTCGACACCGCCGGCTCCGCCGACAAGACACTGAATCTCTATCCGGGCCACTTCCACGACCTGCTGAACGATCTCGGCCGCGAGGAGGTGATCGCCGACGTGCTGGGATGGATCGGCGCGCGTTTGCCGGTCCGGGTGGCATTGGCCGGTGTCGAGTGATTGTCAGGAGGCCGAGTTTGGCACAAAAAATGACGTCCACGGGCGCGCCGCTTCGCATAGCCGTTATGCTCAGTTCGTCCTCGGAAGCCGGCAACATCGGGCTCGAGCAGTTCCTGGGGGTCTACTACGCGCTTCAGGATGCGGGCGCCGAGGTGCTTGTCGCATCGATGTGCGGCGGCCACCCCTGGCCGACACCTTTCACGCGACGGGAAGCGGAAGCCGACGCCGACGCGCTGGCAAGGCGGTTCCAGGCCGACCGCGGCGCCCGTGACGATCTCGCCAATACGCTCAAGTTTGGCGAGCTGTTTGAAGAGGATTTTCACGGCGGCTTCTGCGTCGGCGAGCCGGGCGCACTCTGGCGCGATCCCGATCGCAACTCGGCCGGGGCGCTGGTCGCCCAGTTCCTGCGGGCGGGCAAGCCCGTCGCCGTTCTGCCGAGCCTGCTAGACATCCTTCCCAATGGCGCGGGAGACGGCCTGCTTATCCTCGGCGACGGCACCTGGCCGCCATCTGCCGGGGTCGCTGCGCTGCTTGCCGCAGCCGCCAGGCAACTCGAGATAGGGGAGATTGAACCATGAAACTTGATCGGCGCACCTTTCTTGCCAGCGCCGCCGCGTTTGTCGGCGGCTCGCTTTCGCCGCGACGCGCAACCGCCGCGGCCCTCCACCGATTCCGTCACGGCTCCTTCGATATCACCGTCTTGAGTGACGGGCATTTCAAACTGCCAGCGGATATCGTTGCGCCGGATGCGATGCCGGCCGAATGGGTGGACATTGAGAAGAGGCTGGGCGGCAGCGGCGGCGCAATCGACGCGAGATGCAACGTCCCCCTGATCGAAACCGGGAGTGAGCTGATCCTTGTCGATCTCGGCGGAGGCGGCAAGTTCCAGCCGACGGAAGGACAGCTCGAAGGCGCAGTGTTGTCCTCCGGGCACGATCCGTTGGCGGTCACGAAAGTGCTGCTGACGCACGCGCACCCCGACCATCTCTGGGGCATGCTGGGAGCTGACGGCAAGCCGCGTTTCCCGAACGCAGCGTACTATATCGGCGCCCCCGAGTGGGATTTCTGGATGGCTCCCGACTATGCGACGGCGATGCCCAAAGCGCTGCATGCTTTCGCGGACGGCTCGCAGCGGGACCTCGGTGCGATCCGCGAGCGCGTCGTGACCATCAAGGATGGCGATGAGGTCGCACCGGGAGTTCATGCGATCGCCACGCCGGGACATACGCCGGGACATTTCTCCTATGCCGTTAGCGGACCGGAAACGCTGGTCGTGACCGGCGACGTGGTCACGAACGAGATCGTCTCGTTCGAGCATCCGACCTGGCGCTTCGGCAACGACACCGACAAGCAGGCCGCGATCGCCACCCGCAAGCGCTTCGTCGACCAGTCGGCAGCCGATCGCTTCCGGCTGCTCGGCTACCATTTCGCCTATCCCGGCCTGGGCCGGGTCGAGCGGGCGGGGAACGCGTTTCGTTTCGTCGCGGACACTTAAGCCCACGGCCGCGAGCCCCATGACAGACGAAAGCGGACACAGAAACGGCCGCTGACGGAACACCAACCTCCAAACAAAGAAAGGTCGCATCATGATGACATCCATCCAGAAGGCCCTAAGATCCCTGTGTCTGGTCGCAGCAATCCTGTCCGGATCGGGATCGGTACTTGCCCACGCACAGGCGCTCGAACCCAGGGAACCCAAGGCGAGTGTTCTGCCCACCGGCGGCGGTAAAGCACTCTTCGACATTTCCGACGTGGCGATCCTGCTGCTCGACCATCAGTCCGGACTATTCCAGACGGTGCAGGACATCGAAATTGCAGATCTGCGACGCAATGTGGAAATGCTTGCCCGGCTGGCCAAGCTGCTCGACATCCCGGTGATCACCACCGCATCCGAACCGGCAGGCCCCAACGGTCCCCTGATGCCCGCGATCCACGAACTTGCACCGCACGCGGTCTATGTCCCACGGAAGGGCGAGGTCAACGCCTGGGACAACGAGGACTTCGTGGCGGCGGTAAAGGCTACGAGGCGCAAGACCCTAATCATGGCCGGTGTCTGGACCAGTGTTTGCGTGATGTTCCCCGCGCTGGATGCCAAGGCTGCAGGCTATGACGTATACGCTGTCATCGACGCCTCTGGCGATCCGAGCGACATGGTCTCGCGGACGACGGTCGCAAGGTTTGCGCAGGCAGGCGTTGTTCCCACCACAACCAACGCCGTTCTGTCGGAGGCGCACCGGACCTGGGACAGACCGGAGGCGGCCGAACTCGCAAAGCTCTATGCACTGGTTGCACCGAACTATGCAGCGGTCATCGAAAGCTACGCCAAGGTGAAGGAAGTTGCTGCTGCGGCCGAGTGAGTAACGGGCTGAATACAAGGACGAATCCGGTCGCGTCGCTCGACGCGGCCGGTTCTGCGAACTGGGTCTCGCACGATCGCTTCTGGCGTGTTCAAGATCTCAAGCCTACTCGCCGCCATCGTCTGCTTCCAGGAAGCACCAAAACTGATCTCAACGGCCGAGATGAGGCGCAGAGCCGCCGTTCAGAATCTGAAGTGTGGGCGTCGCTTTCAGCGACACGGACGGCGGGCATGATCCCTTCCGAACCGACGTCAGCGCAGCAAAATCGGGCTCATGCGCCAGGCAATCGGAACCGGTATTCCGTGACATGATGATAGATCTGGCCAGGCCACAGCGTGGCCTGCGGGAAATACGGCCGGTTCGGCGCGTCCGGCCAGACCTGCGGCTCCAGGCAGAAGCCGGAAAAAGCCTTGTAACGGCGTCCCTCGAGGCCCGGCGAAGGCGGCGCCAGATACTGGCCGGTATAGAGTTGGACGCCCGGCTCCGTGGTCCAGAGCTCCATCTCGACGCCGGAATTGGCCCCTTGCGCCCAGGATGCCTGCCTGAGCGGCCCGCGCCCCGAGGCAAGGCAGAAATTCTCGTCGTAGGGGAACTGCTCGCCCTCGTTCTCCATGCGCAACGGCCGCGCCTGGCGGAAATCGAAGGGCGTGCCGTCGACCGGCTTGACGACGCCGGTCGGGATCAGGTCGCCATCGACTGGAAGGTAGGCGCCGGCGTTCAGCATCAGCCGGTGATCGAGGATATCGCCGGCGCCGCCGTCATCCAGGTTGAAATAGGAATGCTGGGTGAGGTTGCACAGCGTCGGTTCCTCGCAGGTCGCGGTCAGCTCGACGCTGAGCGTGCCGGGGATTTTCAGCCGGTAGGTGCAGGTCACGTCGAGCGCGCCTGGAAAACCCATCGTGCCGTCGGGATCATGCAAGGTCAGCGTGACAAAGTCCTTGCCATGCAGCGAAACCTCCCACGGCCGGTGAAAAAAGCCTTGCGAGCCGCCATGCAGCGTGTGCTTTTCGAGGAAGTTGCGCTCGGTCTGGTGGCGCTGGCCGGCGATGGTGAAGCGGCCATCGCGAATGCGGTTGGCATAGCGTCCGATGACGGCGCCGAAGAAGGCCGTGTCCGTTTCATAGGCTTCGAAACTGTCATAGCCGAGCACCAGCGGCGCATCGTGCCCGGCCAGGCGCAGATCCTGGATGATGGCGCCCAGCCCGATGATGTTGGCGGTGAGGCCGCCGCCACGGATAGCGAAGCGGCGGACAGCTTCGCCCGCTTGCGTCGTGCCGAAGACCTCCCCGTCCTTCATCGCTAATCAGAGGCCGAGGCCGCCGATGCAGACATACTTGGTATCCAGATAGTCCTCGATGCCCTGATGTCCGCCTTCCTTGCCGAGGCCCGATTCCTTGACGCCGCCGAACGGCGCCTCAGGCGTGGTGATGAGCCCCTCATTGACCCCGACCATGCCGTATTTCAGCCCTTCCATGACCCGGAAGGCGCGGCCGAGATCGCCGGTGTAGAAATAGCAGGCGAGGCCGAATTCGGTGTCGTTGGCAAGAGCGACGGCTTCCTCTTCGGTCTCGAACTTGAACACGGGTGCTACCGGGCCAAAGATCTCTTCCTTCATGAAGCGCATCTTCGGCGTCGCATCGGCGATCACCGTCGGCTGGAAGAACGAACCGCCGAGCGCATGGCGCTTGCCGCCGGCGACCACCTTGCCGCCCTTGTCGGTGGCGTCGGCGATCAGTTCCTCGACCTTTTCCACCGCCTTCTCGTCGATCAGCGGCCCCTGCTGCACGCCGTCCTCGAGGCCGGAACCGACCTTCAGCCCGTTGCTGGCGGCGGCGAGCTTTTCGACGAACTTGTCGTAGACGCCAGCCTGAACCAGGAAGCGGTTGGTGCAGACGCAGGTCTGGCCGGAATTGCGGTATTTGGCCGTGATCGCACCGGCGACGGCACGTTCGATGTCGGCGTCGTCGAAGACCAGGAACGGCGCGTTGCCGCCAAGCTCCATCGACACTTTCTTGACGGTCGTCGACGACTTCTGGATCAGGATCTTGCCGACCTCGGTCGAGCCGGTGAAGGTGATCTTCTTGACCAGCGGGTTGGCGCAGATCTCGTCGCCGATCTCGCCGGCCGCACCCGTCAGGATGTTGATGACGCCCTTGGGGAAGCCGACCTCCTCGGCGAGCGCGCCCCAGGCGAGGCCGGAATAAGGCGTCTGCGACGCCGGTTTGACGACCGCCGTGCAGCCTGCGGCAAGCGCCGGGCCAAGTTTGCGGGCCAGCATCGAGGACGGGAAATTCCAAGGCGTGATGGCGGCGATGACGCCGACCGGCTCCTTGGTCACCAGGATGCGGCGGTCCGCCCAGGGCGACGGCACGACATCGCCATAGGTGCGGCGGCCTTCCTCGGCGAACCACAATATGTAGGACGCGGCCGAGCCGATCTCGCCCTTCGATTCGAACAGCGACTTGCCCTGCTCGATCGTCAGCAGCTCGGCCAGCACGTCCTGATTGTCCATCATCGCGTCATGCAGTTTGCGCAACAGCTTCGAACGCTCGAGCGCGGTGGTCTTGCGCCATGTCTTGAAGGCGGCGTCGGCGGCTTCGATGGCGCGGCGCGTCTCGACCTTGCCCGACTTCGGCACGGTGCCGATCTTGAGGCCGGTGGCCGGATTGTTGACGTCGACCGTCTGGCCACTGTCGGCCTGCACCCACTCGCCGTTGATGAGATTGGCCTGGCGCATGAAATGGCTGGTTTTCTGAAGCATGGTCTAGCCTCCGTTCGGCGCACTGACGGGCCGGTATCTGGATTTCTTTGGTGGGCGTGCGCACTGGCATCGATGCCGGCACGCCTGGAGCCACTGCTCTTTACCTAGGGCAAGCCCCGCAATCAATCGCAAGATGGCATATAGGGTTTGGGCCAGCCAAGGCGAGAGCAACCTGCGCCCCAGTTGCTGTCCGAACACGTTGCTATCCGAAGACATGGACGACCACCGTCAGCCAGAAGGCCGTGGTGACGACCGCGCAGGCGGTGGCGATGGTCATCTGGTTCGATGCCAGCGCCTGGCCGGTTCCGAACTGCGTGGCAATCAGGTAGGAATTGACGCCGGATGGCAGCGCGGCCGCCACGACCGCCACCTTCGCCGACAGCGGCGGCAGGCCAAACAGCCAGACCAGGCCGAGTGCGACGGCCGGCATCAGCAGCAGCTTCAGCGCCGACAGCGCCAGAGCCGGCCGCACGTTGCCGGAGATGCCGAAACGGCACAGGCCAAGCCCCATGGCGAACAACGCGACCGGTCCGGCGATGTTGGCCAACGCATCGACCAGCCGCACGGCCAGTGCCGGCAGCGGCAGGTCGGCGATACGCCATACCCATCCGGCCATGATGCCGATGATCAGCGGATTGGAGAACATTTTTTGAAAGAAGCTCCGGATGACGCGGAGCGGATGCACGTGCTCGTCACGGCGGCCAAAAATTTCAAACAGGATGATCGACGCCATGATCATCGTCGGCAGATGCACGGAGATCAGCAGCGACAGCACTTCGAATCCACTTGGCCCGAATGTGCCGAGGACGAATGGGATGCCGAGCAGGACGAGATTGGAAAAAGCCGACGACACGCCGCCGACGACCCCCGCACGCGCATCGCGCCCGAACACCCGCGTGATGACCAGATGGCCTGCGGCCCACGTGACTGCCGCCGCCGCGAAATAGGCACTCCAGAACAACCAGGGCGCGGAGCCATGGAAATCGGCGTTGACCATGGTGCGGAACAGAAGCAGCGGCATCGCCACCCCGACGGCGAACTCGGCGATGGCCTCGCCCGCCTCGGCCCTGAGATAGCCGGTGAGCCCGGCCAGATAGCCGAGCGCGACGAGGCCGAAGACAAAAAGGACCGTTTCGATGAGTGGAGACATTTTTCCCCTGATAGGCGAGCCGGGATCGCAGCGCAATCGCCCGCCTTGCGGAGCGGTCTGTCCTCGCAAAACGGCCAGGCCTGGTCATGCCTTGTCTTTCAGCCGGCTTTGCCTCCCTATATGCGGTCACCGGCTACCCACCTGCCGGTCACCGGAAAAGGACGTCTGATGCTTCGATTTGTACTGGCGCTATTGCTGCTCGTCGTTCCCGCCGCGGCCCATGCGACGGAAGCCGGCTGGGCGCTGTTGCGCGACGGCGGACATGTGGTGCTGCTTCGCCATGCCATGGTCACCGGCACCACCGATCCGGCGAATTTCGACATCGAAAAATGCGCGACCCAGGTCAATCTCTCGACGCGCGGCAAGCAGCAGGCGCGCAAGATCGGCGCGCTGTTCGGCGCCCGCGCGGCACCAATCGAGCGTGTGCTGTCCAGCCGCTACTGCCGCTGCATGGACACCGCCCGCATAGCTTTCGAAAGCGACGCGGAGCCCTTCCCCCCGCTTGACCTGCTGAAAACCGAGGCGGGCGAGAAAGCCGCCCAGCTCGCCGCGGTCATGGACGAGATCCGCGGTTATTCCGGCTCCGACAATCTGGTCATGGTCACTCATCTGGAGAACATCATGGCCCTCACCGGCATCTCGCCGCGCGAAGGCGAAGCCGTGATCGTCGAGCCGCAAGGCGACAGCCTGCGCGTGCTCGGCCGCGTCACTTTCTAAGGTGTGTTGATATTCAGGTGATGCCGGCCTGACCTGAATCTCAATACACCTTAGTCCGCGCTGGAGCCGGTTAAAGCGTTCGCTAGTGGTGAAAGTCTAGCGCTTGCTGCCTGAGCGGAATACCGGTTTCGACCCTTCTCTGCCATTCCTTCGGAGAGGGGAAGCCGTGACCCAATGCGGTCTTTCCGTTGCGAGCGTCGCTTGCTGGAGCTGCGTTCGTCAGTTGGAGGCCAATGGTATTTTTAATGGAACGCTAATATACAAGGAGGCTCGAACGAGCAGCGCCTGCCAAATACTTGAGGAATGCCATGCGAAGGTTCATCTTCACGGCAATGTGTATCGCCGCAGCAACATCCGCTAACGCCCATGATTGGTACAAAGACAGGGTTGACCCACAGACGAAATTCAAGTGTTGCGGTGGTTCTGATTGCCGCGCCATACCTCGGTCTTCAGTGCAGTCCAGGATAGACGGTGGTTACACTTATTTACCGCATAATTTCACCATCCCACGGGACCGTGTACAGGAATCCCCAGACGGCCAATACCATATCTGCGAGAATACCTACGCCGTAACCAATAATCTGTATTGGCGTTGCTTTTTCGCGCCTCGTGTCGATGTCTCTCTATTTCTCCCGCGTTAAGAAAAATACTGCGCGTCGTTGCCGGAATCGACATCGGCAAGGCGCGCAGCTGTGACAAATTCGGTCGCACAGCTCGCTTCGCTGAACGGACGTTCGCGTTCGCAACACGGGAAAGCATCCGATAGCGGATTGCCCTGTTCTGGCGCACCTGGCTCGTTCCAGCCAATGCGGATGACGGCTAACCACCCGTTACCTAGCGTTAGATTTTCACCGCTAGCAGCCATGCGTCGATACGGAGCTTCCACCCCTCGATCAAGTGCACGAACGCATCCTCCGTCAGCTCGGACAGATACGATTGTCCTGCCGCGTTCAGGGCCGTGAACGTGTAGGCAATCGACGCCTCCGTGCCTCCGTCAGCGGTCGGCTGGCAGGCCACTTCGACAAATCCGAAGCGCGAATCCGGCGTAACCCGGACATAGCGAACACGATGCGCCACGGGATCCCAGTCCGTGCAGGCCCAGAGCGTGGTCTCGTCACCGTGGGCGGTCCGGAAGACCATGCCCTGACGCGTCTCCCCGTCCTGCGGATGCAGAAACTCCGGGTTCCAGCCGTCCACCCACAGCGTCTCTCCAATCGGCGTGAACAGCGCAAAGACGCGGTCGACCGGCCCCGAAAGCACGATGCCGTGGCTGCGCTCGAGATGGTTCGTCATCCGCCCTCCCCGCCGGTTTCCGCCAGACGGTGGCTGTCCGCCGCGCCAAGCTCCAGCCCGTAGATCCGCTTCAATTGGCTGATTGTTTCCAGGGTCGCGGGGGAAAACGGCGTCCGGCCTTCGAAGGCGTGCAGCACGATGCCCTCGATGAGGTCACCCAGGCTCATGTCGCGATGCTCGGCCAAGGCCTTGAGCACCTTCACCAATCGTTTTTCCAGGCGCACCCCGGTCTGCACGCGTTCTATGGTCATAAATAGGTTCTACCATGGTACATTGGTACAAACAACCGCTCGCCGATGGCAGGCATGTGTGTTGCCGAAATACCACCGCGGAAGGAAGCCGCGATTCCGCCACGACAATGCCGCTTGCGACAACCGGTCGCAGCGGCTATAGGCGCGATCCCGGTCACGAAAACCGAAGCGAGCACAACGGTTGGAGCTTTTTGCCTCCGCCCGCGCAGGCGGCATTACCGTCCTGTGTACGGCGCCGTTTCGGAGATTGGGATTGGGGTGTAGCTCAGCGGAAGAGCGCCGGACTTGGGTCCGGAGGCCGGAGGTTCAATTCCTTCCACCCACCACGGATAGCTCAGTTTGGTAGAGCGTCAGATTTAGGGTCTGATTGTCGAAGGTTCAAATCCTTCTCCATTTGGCCTCGAAAGCCAGCACCTTCAGGTGGTGTTATCTGAAAAACGGTCCGGGGACTGGAATGCGAAAGACCTGACGGACGACCCAAACCTGTGGGCGCGGGCCGGATCGAAGGGTTTTTCGCCATCGGCTCGCGGCCAGGCCCGCGGTGACGATCAAGGCGCAGCATCGCCGGCAAGGGAGGTCAAGGCCTCCGGCGCCCGCTTTGCTGCCTCGCGATCCGCTCCCGAAGGCCCGCCATGGGCGGATGCCACCGGTCCCCGGATCATTCGTGCCCGGAACGTGACGTGAGAGACGACGTGAAACGAGAAGCGAAAGGATGATCGACGCATGACTTGACGCCTCGCATGGGGCCATGCCCGACAGGAGTAATGACAATGACTGTTCTCGATAAGGTTCTTGGGCGCGAGCGCGTCCTCGTAAAGGAAAACGAACGTGCCATCACGCTCTACAAGGGCGAGATCAAGGCTGTTCTGGTGCCGGGCGAGCATTGGCTCGCCAACCGGCGCCAGAGCCTTGACGTGTCGCGGCATGATCTGAAGAACCCGGAATTTGTTTCGGCGTACGAGAAGGCGTTGTTCGACAAGCTCCCGGATGTGGCCGCGCGTCATTTCACCGTCGTTCGCACCGGGCGCACGGAAGTCGCCGTCATCGAGCGTGACGGCAGCCTCCATGCCGTTCTGGCGCCGGACCGCAAGCTCGTCCTGTGGACGGACGCCGGGCCGTGGACGGTGACGGTGATCGACACCGCCACCGATCTCGCGATCGATCCGGCTGTGATGCGCCGGCTCGGCCAGGCCCGAAAGGCGGAGCTGATGTCCGTCCATCCGGTCGTGGATGGGCAGGCCGGACTGCTCTTCGTCGACGGCGCCCTTGTGCGGACGCTGACGGCGGGCGTGCATGGGTTCTGGAACGTCGGGCGCATGGTGCAGATCAAGGTCGTCGACCTCAAGCGCCAGTCGCTCGACGTCGCCGGGCAGGAAGTGCTGACCAAGGATCGTGTCACGATCCGCGTCAACATCGCCGCCGAATACCGTGTCGTCGACCCGGTTCAGGCGGTGAGCGCGGTGAAGGACTTCTCCGAAGCCCTCTACCGCGCCCTGCAATACGCCTTCCGCAAGACGCTCGGCGCGCTGACGCTCGACCAGATCCTCGAGAAGAAGGTGACGATCGACGAGGAAGCCGCCGGCAAGGTCCGTGCCGACATGGCCGAGATCGGGATCGAGGTCAGCGATATCGCCCTCAAGGATGTCATCCTGCCGGGCGAGATGCGCGAGATCCTCAACCAGGTGGTGTCGGCCGAGAAGCAGGCCGAGGCCAACGTCATCCGTCGCCGTGAGGAGACGAACGCCACGCGTTCGCTGCTCAACACGGCCAAGGTGATGGCCGAGAACCCGGTGATGCTGCGGCTGAAGGAGCTCGAGGCTCTGGAAACCATCGCCGGCAAGGTCGAGCGGCTGACCGTCCACAACGGAACGGGCGGGCTGCTGAACGACCTGGTCAAGCTCCGCGAGAGCTGAGCTGAAGTAACATCATGCAAAGGGCCGCCGGGCCAACCGGCGGCCCTTCTTGCGTTCGCCAAGTAACCATCCCATCTGCGCCCGGCGCATCAGGCCTTTTCCTGCCCGGAAAAACCGATTAGACAGCGCCCAAACACATGCGGACAGATTCCGCCCGCAACCCGAAGGAAAAGCCGTTGTCCACCACGTTCGACAAAGTCGCCAAGATCATCGCCGACACCAGTGAGATCGATATCGACACGATCACCCCTGAAAGCCACACCATCGACGATCTCGGCATCGACAGCCTCGACTTTCTCGACATCGTCTTTGCCATCGACAAGGAATTCGGCATCAAGGTGCCGCTGGAAAAGTGGACGCAAGAGGTCAATGACGGCAAGGCCTCGACCGACGATTACTTCGTCATGAAGAACCTGTGCGCCAAGATCGACGCACTGGTCGCGGCCAAGAGCGCCGCGTGAGTGCGCGCCCTTGACGCGCCTTGCCGCATGACCCCGAAAATCGAAATCGATTTTCGCTGGGGATCATGCGCAAAATCAAAAATGCTACAGCGTCCTTTGCGCATCCAAGAGGATGCGCGGCGCTGTAGTCGCCTGACCCACAACAGCCGCCCCATGAAGCCTCGCCCATGAGCCCCCACCACGTCGTCATTACAGGCATAGGCCTCGTCTCTTCGCTGGGAGAAGGTCCGGATGCGCATTGGCGCAAACTCGTCCAGCCGGGCCTGGAACCCGTGCTCGACGCCGCGCGCTTCCCGCCCTACACCGTTCACCCGCTGCCGGAGATCGACTGGAACCTGCAGATCGCCAAGCGCGGCGACCAGCGGCAGATGGAAACCTGGCAAAGGCTCGGCACCTACGCCGCCGGCATGGCGCTGGACGACGCCGGCATCAAGGGCAATGACGAACTCTGCACGACCATGGACATGGTGGTGGCTGCCGGCGGCGGCGAGCGCGACGAGACAGTCGACGCCGACATTCTCGCAGCGTCCGAAAGCCGCAACGACCGCGACGTGCTGCTCAACGAGAAACTGACCACCGAATTGCGGCCGACGCTGTTTCTGGCGCAGCTTTCCAACCTGCTCGCCGGCAACATCTCGATCGTCCACAAGGTGACGGGATCGTCGCGCACCTTCATGGGCGAGGAAGGTGCGGGCGTCGCCGCCGTCGAGACGGCCGCCGCCCGCATCCGCTCTGGCCAGTCGACGCATATACTGGTCGGCGGCGCCTTCCAGACCGAACATTCCGACATGCTGCTTGGCTATGAGCTGGCCGGCTACCTGCATCGCGGCCCCTGGAAGCCAGTCTGGCAAAGACAGGGCGCCGAAGGCGGCGGCGTGGTGACCGGATCCGGCGGCGCGTTTCTCGTCCTGGAACAGCGCGAACACGCGATCGGCCGCGGGCGAAAGATCTATGCCGAACTCGGGCCGGTCATATCTGGACGCGCCAAACGGCGGCGGGGCGAGCTCGATGCCGGGATTGCCGCGCTGCTCAAGCAGGCGGCATTGCCGGACGGCGAGTTGCTGGCGATTTCAGGCGCTTCGGGCGCGCATGCCGCCACTGCCGCCGAGAAATCGGCGCTCGACGCCAATCCGGCGATTGCCGCACGCGGCTTTTCGACGCTGACCGGCCACATGAAGGAAGCACAGTTTCCCTTCGCCGTGGCGCTGGCCGCGCTGGCTGTCGAACGCAAGGCCGCCTACCCGGTTTTTGACGCTGCCAACGAGAAGCCGTTCAACGGCATTCCCAGGACTGTCCTTGCAACGGCGATCGGCTATCACCAATTCGAGGGCATGGCGTTGGTCAACGCCGCCTAAGCAGGCATTCGTCGGCAGGCCCACGAATGCCTGTTTGGATTCTTTTGTTTGTCGCAGGTTCTTGCCGCAAAACCGTGGAACACTTTGCGGAACCTGCTTAGAACGTCGGGGCGAAGCGGTTTTCGGATGAATCCGCTGCTCCAACTCAAGGAAACGGTCGAGAGCCTCAGGACAACAACATGGCCAATCTGAACGATCACATGGGCAGGCCGATCGTCGCCGTCACCGGCATCGGCGTGGTGACGTCGCTGGGCGTCGGCAAGGCCGACAATTGGGCGGCGCTCACCGCCGGCAAATCCGGCATTCATCCGATCACCCGCTTTCCGGTCGATCATCTGAACACCCGCATCTCAGGCATGGTCGATTTCCTGCCGTCGAGCTCCAGGGGCGCCAGCCCCCTCACCTACGAAATGGCCGAGATCGCCGCGCAGGAAGCGATCGCGGAATCGGGTCTTAATTCCGGCGATTTCGGCGGACCGCTTTTCCTGGCCTCGCCGCCGGTCGAACTCGACTGGAGCGAGCGCTTTTCGCTCTACAATTCCGACAAGGACGACATCGGCGCCGAAAGGCTGCTTCGGGTGGCGCGGAGTTTGAAGGAGCTCGATATTTTCGAGACCACCCAATTCGGTTCGATCGCCGACCGGCTCGCCGACCGCTTGGGCACGCGCGGCCTGCCGATCACGCTGTCGACGGCTTGCGCCTCTGGCGCCACCGCGATCCAGCTCGGCGTCGAGGCGATCCGCCGCGGCGAATGCGACCGGGCGCTGTCGATCGGCGCCGACGGCTCGGCAACCGCGGAGGCGCTGATTCGATTCTCGTTGCTTTCTGCGCTCACGACGCACAACGACATCCCCGAAAAGGCGTCCAAGCCGTTCTCCAAGGATCGCGACGGCTTCGTGCTAGCCGAGGGCTCGGGCGCGCTTGTGCTGGAATCGCTGGAGGCGGCTCTCGCCCGCGGCGCGACCATTCTCGGCATCCTGCGCGGCTGCGGCGAGAAGGCCGACGACTTCCACCGCACCCGCTCGAAGCCGGACGGTTCGCCGGCGATCGCCGCGGTGCGCGCCGCCTTGGCCGATGCGGGCTTGGGCGAAGACGAGATCGACTATGTCAACGCCCATGGCACCTCGACGCCGGAAAACGACAAGATGGAGCATCTGTCGCTGTCGACCGTGTTCGGCGAGCGGACCGGCTCGATGCCGATCTCGTCGAACAAGTCGATGATCGGCCACACGCTGTCGGCGGCCGGCGCCGTCGAGGCCGCGTTTTCGCTGATGACCATGCGCGAAAGCGTCATCCCGCCGACCATCAATTACGACAATCCCGATCCGGCGATCGTGCTCGACGTGGTGCCGAACAAGAAGCGCAACGCCGAGGTCGGCACGGTGCTGTCGAACTCCTTCGGCTTCGGCGGCCAGAACACCTGCCTTGTCATGGCGCGGGAACCGGTCTAAGCGAGCCTTTTCCCGCTCAACAGAACCGACAGGCCCATGCGCGCATTGCAACTTATCGAGGACCGCCGCCTTGAAACGGTGGACCTGCCGCCCCCGCCGCAGCCTGCGCTGGGCGAAGTGACGCTGCGCATCAAGGCCGTGGCGCTCAACCATATCGACGTCTGGGGTTGGCGCGGCATGGCTTTCGCCAAGCGCAAGCTGCCGCTGGTCGTCGGCGCGGAAGCCTCCGGCGAGATCGAGGCGGTCGGCCCCGGCGTCTCCAGCCTGGTGCCGGGGCAGCTTGTGTCGATCTATGGCGCGCGCACCTGCGGACTTTGCCGCGCCTGCCGCGAAGGCCGCGACAATCTCTGCGAGCATGTCTCGGGGGTTCACGGCTTCCATCTCGACGGCTTTGCGCAAGAGAAGATAAACCTGCCGGCGCGCCTGCTGGTCCCCGCCCCGCCCGGCGTGACGGACATCGGCGCTGCCGTCGCGCCCGTCACCTTCGGCACGGTCGAGCACATGCTGTTCGACAATGCCAGGCTGCAGCCCGGCGAAACGATCCTCATCCATGCCGGCGGCTCGGGCATCGGCTCCGCCGCGATCCAGCTTGCCAGGAAGATGGGTTGCACCGTGATCACCACGGTCGGCTCGAACGACAAGGTCGACAAGGCGAAGGCGCTTGGCGCCGACCATGTCATCAACTATCGCGAGGACCGTTTCGAAGGCGTCGTGCGCAAGCTGACCAAGAAGAAGGGCGTCGACGTCGTCTTCGAGCATGTCGGCGCCGATACCTTTGCCGCCTCGATGCTGTGCCTGAAACGCGGTGGCCGCCTGGTGACCTGCGGCTCGACCTCCGGCGTGTCGACGCAGATCAATTTGATGCAGCTGTTCCAGCAGCAGCTGAAGCTGCTCGGCTCCTTCGGCTGCCGCATGGCAAACATGGCCGACGCCATGCAGAAAATGGCGGCGGGGCTGGTTTCTCCGGTTATCGACACCGAAGTCGGCTTCGACGGCATCGACGCCGCGCTGAAGCGCATGGAAGGCCGCGACGTGTTCGGCAAGATCATCCTGCGCGTCGGCTAGACCCTTGCTCGGCAACGCCTTCAGGAAGCTCCGCAGGGACTTGGCGTTCCGCCACGGCAGGCGGCTGCGCCAGCTCAACTACTGGCTGCTTGCGCGCGCCGCGATGACGATGATCTGGGTGCTGCGTCTGCTGCCGGTCGACAGGGCGCTCAATTTCGCCGACCGCGCCGCCCGCCGCATTGGCCCGTGGGTGGGGCGCCACAACGTCGCCGTCGCCAATCTGCGCAAGGCCTATCCCCAGAAGAGCGACAAGGAGATCCAGGCCATCGCTTCCGACATGTGGGGCAACATGGCTCGCCTCGCCGCGGAATATGTCTTCCTCGATGCGCTCTTCGATTACGACCCGAAAGCGACGAAGCCGGGCCGCGTCGAGGTCCGCGGCGTCGATCATTTCGTTGAGATCGCCGGCGAGCAAAAACCGCATATCATCTTCACCGGGCATCTCGGCAATTTCGAGCTGCTCCCGGTGGCGGCAGCCACTTTCGGCATGAACATCACGGCGCTGTTTCGCCCGCCCAACAACCCCTACCTTGCCGACTACATCCTCTCGACGCGCCGCTCGACCATGGGGTCGCTTCTGCCCTCCTCGGCCGGCGCTTCATTCGCGCTGGCTGCTATCCTGGAGAACGGCGGCAATATCGGCGTGCTGGTAGACCAGAAATTCTCGGGCGGGCTTGAAACGACCTTCTTCGGCCGCCCATGCGAGAGCAACCGGGTCCTGGGCACTTTGGCGCGGCACTATGACTGCGATGTCTATCCGGCGCGCTGCATGCGCCTGCCGGGCAACCGCTTCCGGCTCGAGATCGAGGACAAGCTGACCTTGCCCCGCACCGCAGACGGCAGTGTCGACGTCCGCGCCACCACCCAGCTTCTCAACGACGTGGTCGAGCGCTGGGTGCGCGAGGATCCCGGCCAATGGATGTGGTTCCACAAAAGATGGGAAATGAGCGGCCGGCGCAAAAGGCGCCGCCACGCGAGACAGCGCGGCGAAGCCGCCTGAGCAGAACCTGGGCAAGTTTGTTCTTGCTTTGTGCCGGCAATTATGCTATCGGTTTGGGCATGGTGTTGATTTGCGCCAACGACCCGCCCGCCGAGGCGGGTTTTTTGTTTTCGGCCCTCGATCGCTCCTTGGTGGGAATCTAGCTCGTCCGCAATGAAAAAGCTGTTTGACAGCCACGCCTGGAGAAAAGTGATCCTGATCGGTCAAAGCCTTGCCTCATCGGCCGTAAGTGCGTGCTCTCGCGTGCCGGAGACGATGATCTCCAGGACCTCATGCTCGTCGGTGTTCCTGATGTAGCGATCGCCGACGTTCTCGCCGCGCTTCAGCACCATCACGCGGTCGCCCACAGCGAAGATGTCAACGAGGCGGTGGGAGATGATGATCTGGGCAACGCCCTGCTTTTTCAGTTCCAGCATGGTTTCGAGCAGCCGCTCGGTCGCCATCACCGAGAGATTGGCGGTCGGCTCGTCGAGGATCACCACGCGCGGCTGGAAGGAGATAGCGCGGGCAATCGCCACAGATTGCTGGCGGCCGCCCGACAGGCTCTCGACCTTTTGATAAACGGAGTTCACGTCGACCTTGAGCCGCTTCAGCACGCTGTCGGCTTCCGCGTACATTTTCCGCCGATTGACGAAAAGCCCCCTGCGCGGCCAACGGCCAAGAAAGATGTTCTGACCGACATCCATATTCCCGCAAAGAGCGAAATCCTGGTAGATCATCTCGATGCCGGCGTCGCGGCTTTCGTGCGGGCTCTTGAAGTGCACCGGCTGCCCGGCGACGAAGACCTCGCCGGCGTCGCGCTGGTAGGCGCCGGTCAGGATCTTCATCAGCGTCGATTTGCCGGCCGAGTTGTCGCCGACGAGGCCCAGGATCTCGCCGGGATAGAGCACGAGGTCGACGTTGCGGAGCGCCTGCACTGCACCGAAGGCTTTTTCGATGCCCCACATTTCTACGATCGGTGCAGGTTTGGTCGCGTCACGCATGGGTGGTTTCCGCCGTCCTTGTGCGCCGCGCCAGGCGTGCCCGTAGGCGGCCGAAGATGTTGGCCTGGCGCACCCAGATGTCGATCAGCACCGCCACGATCAGGATGCCGCCGATGAAGACGTTGATCCAGTGCTGCGGCATGGCGAAGCCCTGGACGTTGAGCTGCAACAGCGCCCGGATCAGGGTGATCACCGCCGCCCCGGCGAGCGCCCCGATCACGGTGCCGTAGCCGCCGAAGATCGAACCGCCGCCGATGATCACCGAGGCGATGGCGTCGAGCTCGCGAAACTGGCCGGCTACCGGGTTGAAGCTGCGGAAGTAGGCGACGTTGATGATTCCGGCCATTGTCGCGCACAGTGCCGCCAGCATGAGCGCGAGGAACCGCACCCGGTTGGTGTTGATCCCGGCATAAGCGGCGGCGCGAATGTTGCCGCCGGTCGCATAGACCTTCTGCCCGAACGGCATGTAGGCGAGCACGACGCCGGCAATGAGGGCGACGAGCAACATCCAGATGGTCTGGACACTCACCACCTCGGCGATCGAGCGCGGCAGCCCGTCCGGCAGCGAGATTCGATAGTGCAGCAGGATGTCGTTCACCTTGCGGCCAAGCAGGTTGTAGCCCTCGGGCCAGCCGGTGAGCTGCTGCCCGGCGACGAACCAGGCGGCGAGGCCGCGGGCGATGTAGAACATGCCGAGCGTGGCGATGAAGGCCGGCAGCTTGAAGCCGACGGTGACGATCGCGTTGACGAGGCCGGCGCACATGCCCGCGAGCAGGCCCATCGCCACGGCGGTCACGGGGTCGGCGCCGAGGACCTTGAGGAAATAGGCGGCGGTGCTGCCGGCGAGGGCAAGCACCGCCCCGACGGAGAGGTCGATATCGCCGGCGGCGATGACGTAGGTGAGCCCGATGGTGATCAGCGCAAGCTCGGTGTAGTTGAGCAAGATCGCGAAGCTGTTGGACAGGTTCCACCAATAGTCCGGCCGGAGCGCGAGGCCGGTCAGCCACAGGAACACGGTCAGGATGATGGCGAGCGCGTCGCGCCGGGCGAGGAACTTGCCCAACCCGGTGGCCGACAGCGCCATGTCGGTCGCCATCGCGCCCTTGGTCTGCACCCCCTCGATCGCGATGCCGCCGATCTCGTAGGCCGGTGGCGGCGGCCGGCCTCGGAGCCAGGCCCAGAGGCGCCCTGCCACCTGGCGACGGATGAGATAGGGCTCGATAAGCACCGCGACGACGAGCAGCAGCCCAAGGAACACCGGTACCGCGCCGACCGGCAGCGAAAAGACGGCGTTGACCGTGATCTCCTCGTCGCCGATCTTGATGACGCGCGTGATCGGCCAGCCCTCGCGCAGCACCTTGTCGAGCAGCACCACCAGCAGGGCGCCAAGGCAGGATCCGGCGACCCGGCCGCGGCCGCCGAGGATCGAGGCGCCGCCGATGATCACGGCGGCAATGACGATCAGCTCACCGCTGACGCCGTAGAGGGGCGTCACGCCCTTGTCCTGGGCAGCCGACATCAAGCCGGCTAGCGCCGCGCAGAGCGAGGAGATCAGGTAGGCTCGAATGCGCACCCAGTTGGTCGGGATGCCGGCATAGGACGCCGCCTGCTCGTTGCCGCCGGTGGCGAAGGTCTCGTAGCCCCAGCGCGTCTTGGCGAGCACATAGGCCCCGATCACGGCGACAACGACGAAGATCACGATCTGGTTGTTGAACCCGAGGAGGTTCGTCTCGCCGAGGTGAAAAAAAAGCGGATAGCCGGTCGCCTTGGCGGGATAGTAGATCGCCTGGCCGTGAGTGAGCGCCAGCACGAAGCCCCGGCCGATGAAGAGGATGGTCAGCGTGGCGATGAACGCCGGCACCTTCAGGATGGTGACGAGCACGCCGTTGATCAGCCCGATAAACACGCCGAGCAGCAGGCAGAGGACTACCGACGTGACGACGCCGAGGTCAAGGAAGCTGGGCGCGAACAGCCTGGCGAAGACGACGGCGACCAAGCCGTAAGTGGAACCGACCGAAAGATCGAGGTCCTTGTTGACGATGACGAAGGTCACTCCGACCGCGATGATCGCAACCCGTGAGGTGTCGCGGAGCAGCGAGTGAAACGCTCCTGTTGACCCGAAGAACGCGGGATTGACGAGAGCGCCGCCGAGATAGAGCAGCAAAAGCAAGGCAACGAGCCCCACCTCCCAGCCGCCGATAATCTGGGACGGCGCACGGCCGAGCGATGTGGTCGCGGTGGGCGCCATGGTCTCTTCTGGTCGATTTCCCTGCTGCCGCATTGCGGGAGAGCCTGCGCCCTCCCGCAGTGATTTCAGACGTTCCGAGCGGACTCAGTTCTCGAAGCGCTTGCCGACGTCCTCGACGGTCTCCTTCGTCACGAGTTGGGCGCGTGTGTCGAGGTTGGCCGCCGCGATGCCGCGATCGATCTCCAGATAAAGCTGCATGACCGGCCAGAAACCCTGCAAGAAGGGCTGCTGGCCGAGCGCGCCGGTCAGATCGCCGCTCTTCATTGCATCCTGCTGGGCCGGGCCCAGGTCGAAACCGTAGGCGCAGATCTTGCCGGTCATTCCGGCCTGAGCGACGGCCTTGGCAAGCGCCGGCGTGAACACGTTGTTGCCGGCGAACGCGCCAACGACGTCGCCGCGCGATTCGAACAGCGTCACGATGCCGTTCACCGGGTCATTCGGATTGGTGTCGATACCGGTGTTCTCCGGACCCGCGTCGACCTTGAAGGCATCAAGCTTGCCGGCATCCTTCAAGCCCTTGACGATGGCGTTGAAAGCCGAAGTGACGCGATTGTTCACCTCGATGTTGCCCATTGCGGTCGACGACGGCAGGACGATCGAACCCTTCTCGATACCCTTGTCTGCGAGGCATTTGACGAGCGCCTCGCCGGCGATTGCGGCGGCGGAGGCGTCCTGGCCGGTATGGCCGATGCCGCTGCGGTTGAGGATCGTGCCGTCAAAGGAATTGGTCGTGGCGACCGGTATGCCCTTCGCCTCGGCGGCCTTGACGATGTCGTTATAGGCGCCGACCTGGGGCGTTGTCATGATCAGCCCGTCGATCGTCGGATCCTGCACGATCTGGTTCAGGATTTCGATCTCGCGGGCAGGGTCGTCGGTCGGCGATTCCGAGCCGAGCAGCAGGATCTTGGCGCCGATCAGGTTGCCGGCGACGGTCGCGCCTACGTAGACCGGATCGAAGAAGCCATTGCCGGCAGTGTGTGTCACGATAGCGAAAGTGAGGTGACCATCGGCCGAATGGAAATCCTTGGTACCGGGGGCCTCCTTTGCGGCTTCTTCGAAGCTGTAGCCGCCGACCGCCTTATCGACGCCGCCCGATTGTGCGTAGGCGTACGATACGCCGAGCGATAACGCCGCGGCACACGCCGCGAGCGAGAAAATACGTTTCATGATTATCCTCCCTTGCAACCAACGGTCGGAAGCCGTTCGGGCGCATTTATTCAGGGATTCCGAATGCTTCCTCCCACCCCGTATATTCTGCCCAAAGCCTGCCCACGTAAATAGTGCTCCCACTTTCACCGACGAATTGGTCGGCGGTTCCGTCATTCTGACCGGGCGCGGCGGTTTCTAGCGTTGATGTAGCGCGACGCGGTGTCAGACAGACGAGGAGACTTGGTGTACTATGAACCCTACCTGGGCCGCATTCAAAGGGAGCGACACAGAGAGCAACAAAAACAGAATTTCACAAACGCGTAGGGAGGATACCGCAATGAATCTGCGACCAGACCCCACATTCTATCCGTCACCGAAGCTGGCTATGGAAGGGCCGCCGGAAACTCTGGCCTACACGTTGATGCTTAGCCCGGACTTCTCGCAACCCGACGGGCTGGCTGTGGTGAATGTCGATCCAAATTCGCCGGATTTCGGCAAGATCGTCCACACTGTGATCATGCCAAACAAGGGCGATGAGTTTCATCACTTCGGCTGGAATGCGTGTTCTTCGGCGCTATCACCACTGACCGGCCACGCCTTTTTGGAGCGTCGTTATCTGATCATTCCGGGCATGCGTTCGTCGCGCATCTACATAATTGATGTGAAGGGCGGGCCGACAGCCGCCAAGATTCACAAGATCATCGAACCCGCAGAAGTCTTTGCCAAGACGGGCTATTCTCGCCCGCATACGATCCACTGCGGACCCGAGGGCATCTATGTCTCGACCCTCGGCGGCGGCGGCAAGGACGGTACCGACGGTCCTCCGGGCATTTTCATCATGGATTGCCAGACCTTCGATGTCATTGGCCGCTATGAGATAGATCGCGGCGCCCAGGACAAGCACTACGATTTCTGGTGGAACCTGCCGCGCGACTACATGGTCAGTTCCGAATGGGCCTTGCCGCCGCAGTTCGAAAACGGCATCGTCCCGGAGGATCTACTGTCCAACAAATACGGCCACCGCATGCATTTCTGGGATCTGCGTGCGCGTAAGAACATTCAGACGATCGATCTGGGCGCCAATCACCAAATGGCGCTCGAAATCCGCCCGGCGCATGATCCAGTCCAGCAATACGGCTTCTGCGGCGTTGTGGTCGATACCACCAATCTCGAAGGCTCGATTTGGACTTGGTGGCGCAACGCAGATGGCAAGTTCCAGGCCAAGAAGACGGCGACCATCCCGCCTCAACCGGCCAATGCCGACGATCTGCCGGATCTTCTGAAGGGTTTCTCGGCGGTGCCGCCGCTGGTCACCGACATCGACCTCAGCCTCGACGACAAATATCTCTATGTGGCTTGTTGGGGAACGGGTGAGATGCATCAATACGATGTCAGCGACCCAATGAAGCCGGTTCTGGCGGGCAAGGTCGAACTGGGTGGGATCGTCAAGAAGACCAAGCACCCCTGTGGCAAAGTCTTCGGCTACGGGCCACAGATGGTCGAGATTAGCCGCGACGGCAAGCGTGTGTATTGGACCAATTCGCTCTATTCGACCTGGGACGATCAGTTCTATCCCGGTGAGCGCGGCGGGGCGATGGTGAAGGCCGATGTTGGCGCCAATGGTGGCCTGACGCTCGACACCAACTTCTTCGTCGAGTTCCCCAAAGGCTATCGAACGCACCAGATCCGACTTGAAGGCGGCGACTGCTCTACCGACAGTTTCTGCTACCCATCGGTCTAGGTGTCGCCCGAACTCCTTTCGACCACAGCCGGCCTCTGGCTTGCCGTGGTCGCCAGCGGGATTTACCATGGCGTAAACCCGGGTATGGGCTGGCCGCTTGCCGTTTCGGCCGCCCTGATGGAACGGCGAACCTATGCGCTGCCGCGCGCACTCATGGCGCTGGCGTTCGGGCATCTTGTCGCCATGACGGTGGTCCTCTTGCCCTTCGCACTGATGACTGCGCTGGTTGATTGGCAAACCGAGATCCGCGTTGGCGCAGGTCTAGTTGTCGTCGCGCTCGGAGTCTGGCTGCTCTTCAACCGGCGGCATCCTAGATTTCTGGCGCGCGTGCCGCCGTCGCGACTGGCGCTATGGTCCTTTCTGGTCGCCATCGCGCATGGCGCCGGCCTGATGCTGGTGCCGATCTACCTCGGCCTGTGCAGCGTCGTTGAAACGGATGCCGGGCACCGTGCCGCGACCGCCCTCATTGCACGAACTGCAGCGCTCTCGATCGGCGTGGCAGCGGTCCACACGGGCGCGATGATCACTGCGGGCGGCGCTTTGGCCTTCGGCGTCTATCGGTGGCTGGGATTAAGGTTTCTTTCGAAAAGCTGGTTTGATCTAGATGTGATCTGGGCGCTGAGCCTAGTGCTGGTCGGGGCGATCGGCGTGTTTTCCGCGCTCTAATTGGTCACGACGATCCGCGTGTTGCGGAAGCCGGCTCGCCTCACCATCGAATAGAAGGCGGCGGCATTGGAGGGGTGCAGCCGCACGCAGCCATGCGAGGCCGGACGCCCGAGGGACTTCACCGCGCCCGTGCCGTGGATGGCGTAGCCGCCGCGGAAGAACACCGAATGAGGCATCGGCGACATGTCGTATTTGCGCGAATACCACATCCGCGCCGTCCGTTGCGGCCGGTAGCTGCCGCGCGGCGTGATATAACCCTTGCGCGCCGTGGACACCGGCCACCGGTAAACCGCACTCCCGTATCTTACAGTCATCGTCTGCGATGACACGTCGATCCTTGCAACCAGCTTGCCGGCCCAACCCTCGACCGAAGAGCCGAACAGCATCGTTACCACTACCGCTGCCATGAGAACGGTTTTCTTCATGCGAACACCCCCCTGATTGCCCCTGCCTGCTGCCCTTCACGCTATTTTTCACATTTTTAATCTCAAGTGAACGAGGTAACCACATACTCCTTGACGAATTCACCAATCCAAAGCAGCAAATTTGAACGATTTCCCGCGATAGTTGCTACAGCGACACATCCGCCAACAGGCTTGCAAAAACGCACCGTTGGCTGCTCAATTCGCCGAATGAACGAAAAGAACAAACGTCTCCTGAAAGCGGTCGAGGACCGGGTCGACGATCTGGTCGCGCTGACCGCGGACCTGATCCGCTTTCCGACCATCAACCCGCCCGGCGAAGCCTATCGGCCATGCGCCGAATATGTCGGAGCGCGGCTGAAGCAGCGCGGTTTCGAAATCGAATTCATCCGCGCCGAAGGCACGCCCGGCGACACCGATCGCTACCCGCGCGTCAATGTCGTCGCCCGCTTCGATGGCCGCTCGCCCGGCGCCTGCGTGCATTTCAACTCGCATATCGACGTGGTCGAAGCCGGTGACGGCTGGAGCCTCGATCCCTTTGCCGGCATTGTCAGGGACGGCAAGGTCTATGGCCGCGGCGCCTGCGACATGAAGGGCGGTCTGGCCTCCTCGATCATCGCAGCCGAGGCCTTCATGGAGGTCTTCCCCGACTTTCCGGGCGCCATCGAAATATCGGGCACGGTCGACGAGGAGTCCGGCGGCTTCGGCGGCGTCGGCCATCTGGCCAGGCTCGGCTATTTCTCCAAGCCGAAGGTCGACCACGTCATCATTCCGGAGCCGTTGAACAAGGACCGCATCTGCCTTGGCCATCGCGGTGTGTGGTGGGCGGAGATCGAAACCAAGGGCGAGATCGCGCACGGCTCGATGCCGTTCCTCGGCGACAATGCGGTGCGCCATATGGGCGCCGTGCTGCAGGCGTTCGAGGACGAGCTGTTCCCTGCGCTCGACCGCAAGATGACGCGTATGCCGGTCGTGCCCGAAGGGGCAAAGCGCTCGACCATGAACATCAACTCGATCCATGGCGGCCAGACGGAGGATTTCCGGCCCGGCCTGCCCTCGCCCAACGTTCCCGATTCCTGCCGGCTGACCATCGACCGCCGCTTCCTGCTCGAGGAAGACCTCGGCACGGTCAAGAGCGAAGTGACCGATATCCTCGACCGGCTGAAGCGCGAGCGCAAGAAATTCGACTACGAGATCCGCGATCTGATGGAGGTGCTGCCGCTGATGACCGAACGCGATGCGCCGGTGGTGAAGGCGGTGGCGCAGGGGATCATGGAGATATTCGACCGCGAGCCCGACTACGTGATTTCACCCGGCACCTACGACCAGAAGCACATTGCCCGCATCGGCCACATCTACGACTGCATCGCTTATGGCCCGGGCATTCTCGACCTCGCCCATAGGCCCGACGAATGGGTCGGGATATCCGACATGGTGGACGCGGCCAAGGTGATGGCGATCGGGCTCAACGTGCTGCTCAGGGGCGCCGGCGCCCGCTAATCTGGCAGCGACGGGGCAAGCTCAGTCGCTTGACTCGGCGGCTCACGGAAAAACATTCCTGCCGGCGCTGCCGGAAAGCACGAAACGCAATTTACTCCTCCGCGAAATCACGCTTCTATCCACCGGGTTTTGAGCACGTTTTTGAGCATATCGGGAGTTGCATGATGAAATTGTGGAAAACCATTCTCTCCGCTGCGGCTTTGGTGCTGGCTACTGGCGCCTCGGCGTTTGCCGCGCGAACCGACCTGGTCATCGGCGTCACGCTCGAGCCCCCGCATCTCGATCCGACCGCAGGTGCTGCGGCGGCGATCGACGAAGTGCTTTACGCCAACGTGTTCGAGGGGCTGACCCGCATCGGCCCGAACGGCGAGGTGCTGCCGGATCTCGCCGAAAGCTGGGCCATTTCCGACGACGGCAAGGTCTATTCCTTCAAGCTGCACACCGGCGTGAAATTCCATGACGGCACCGACTTCAACGCCGAAGACGTGAAATTCTCGCTCGACCGCGCTCGTGCCGACAACTCGGTGAATGCACAAAAGGGGCTGTTCGCCGCCGTCGACACGGTCGAAATCGTCGATCCGGCGACGGTCAAGATCACGCTGAAGAACCCGCAAGCTTCCTTCCTCTACAATATGGGCTGGGGCGATGCGGTGATCGTCGCGCCTGAGACAGCCGACACCAACAAGGAAAAGCCTGTTGGCACCGGCCCGTTCAAATTCCAGAACTGGGCCAAGGGCTCATCGATCACGCTGATCAAGTCGGACACTTACTGGGGCGCACCGGTGTCCCTCGACAAGGCGGAGTTCCGCATCGTTCCCGATGCCGCTGCCGCCGTGCCGGCGCTGCTTTCCGGCGATGTCCAGGCCTTTCCCTTTTTCCCCGATCTCGACAGCGTCGCGCAGGTCCAGGGCGATCCCCGCTTCAAGGTGGTGATCGGCGCGACCGAGGGCGAGACCATCCTCTCCATCAACAACAAGAAGCCGCCCTTCGACAAACTGCAGGTCAGGCAGGCGATTTCCTTTGCGCTCGACCGCAAGGCGATCATCGACGGCGCCTCGGTCGGTCTCGGCGTGCCGATCGGCTCGCATATGTCGCCGGCCAGCAAGGCCTATGTCGACCTCGCCGGCCTCTATCCGCACAATGTGGCGAAGGCCAGGGAATTGCTGAAGGAAGCCGGCTTCGAGAACGGCTTCAAGGCGACGCTGAAACTGCCGCCGCCCCCCTATGCGCGGCTTGGCGGCGAGATCATAGCCTCGCAGCTTCGCGACGTCGGCATCGAGCTGGAAATCGTGCCCGTGGAATGGGCGCAGTGGCTGGACCAGGTGTTCACCAAGAAGGACTACGACCTGACCATCGTGTCCCACACCGAGCCTAACGACATCGATATCTATTCGCGCAAGGATTATTACTTCAACTACGACAATCCGACCTTCGACAAGATCATCGCCGAACTCAACCTCACCTCCGACGAGGCAAAGCGCATGACGCTGCTCGGCGAAGCGCAGAAGATACTGGCCGACGATGCCGTGGTCGGCTTCCTCTACGAACTGCCGAAAGCCGGCGTCTGGGACGCCAAGCTCGAGGGTTTTTGGGAAAACGCGCCGATCCAGGCCAACGACCTGACTAAGGTGAAGTGGACGGAGTGAGCCTCGCTCGGTTTCGTCATCCTCGGGCGAAGCAGGAGCGCAGCGAACTGCGCAGACCCGAGGATCCATTCCGTGACCTATGAGCGTTCCGGCGACGCAGAATTTGGGAGACTGAGATGGAAACACGAAGGGGCAATGCCGTTCTGGACCGCTGCGCTCTTCGGTTTGTGTCACGGCATGGATCCTGGGGTCTCCGCGACGTCGCTTCGCTCCTGCTCCGCCCCAGGATGACGAAGCCATGGTGACCTGTAGCCAAAGCAGACGAAGCAATGGCCCGCCAACGCAGCTTTCCAGAAAAGATACAGCGGCCTTTCCGCCATGACCGCCTACCTCCTCAAACGCCTTACCATCGCCGTCGTCACCTTGGTTCTCGCCTCCATGGTGGTCTTCGCCGTGCTGGAGATCATTCCCGGTGACCCGGCGCGGCTGATGCTGGGCCTGAACGCCAGCGCCGAGCAGGTCGAGTTGCTGCGCAGCCAGATGGGCCTCGACGCGCCCCTTGCCGCGCGCTATCTGCGCTGGGCCGGCGGCTTGCTGAGCCTCGATTTCGGCCGCTCCTACACCTATTCGGTGCCGGTCATCGACCTGGTCCGCGAGCGTGTCGTCGTCTCGCTGCCGCTGGCGCTGATCGCGCTCGCCCTGTCCACCGTCATTGCCATTCCGGTCGGGCTGTTTTCCGCCAGCCGGCGCGGACGGGCCGGCGACACGATCGCGATGGGCGCCGCGCAGCTTGGCGTCGCCGTGCCGAACTTCTGGTTCGCGCTGATGCTGATCTATCTGTTTGCCGTCTGGCTGCGGCTGGTGCCGGCCGGCGGCTTTCCCGGTTGGAGCGCCGGTGTGTGGCCGGCGCTGAAATCACTGGTCCTGCCGGCGATCGCCCTCGCTCTGCCGCAAGCGGCGATCCTCGCCCGCGTCACCCGCTCGGCGCTGATCGAGGTGCTGCACGAGGACTACATCCGCACCGCCCGCGCCAAGGGCCTGCCCTATCGCGCGGTGCTGTGGCGGCACGCGCTGCGCAATGCCATGATCCCGGTGCTGACCATTCTCGGCCTGCAGTTCGCCTTCCTGCTCGCCGGCACCATCATCGTCGAGAACGTCTTTTATCTGCCCGGTCTCGGCCGGCTGGTGTTCCAGGCGATCACCCAGCGCGACCTGATCGTCGTCGAAAGCATCGTCATGCTGCTGGTCGCCGCCGTCATCGCCGTCAACCTGCTTGTCGATCTCTCCTATGCGGTCGTCGACCCGCGCCTGAGAAGCCGCCAATGACGCTGCATATCGACATCCCGGAGGAGAACCTTGCCGGCGTCCTGGCCAAGGCGTTGCGAAACCGCTCGTTCCTCGCCGGCTTCGTCATCACCGCGCTGGTGGCGGCGGTCGCCATCGTCTCGTTCTTCTGGACACCCTACGACGTCACCAGGCTGATCATCGCAGACAAGACTCAAAGCCCCTCGCTGGCGCATTGGTTCGGCACCGACCATTTCGGCCGCGACATCCTGTCGATGATCATGGTCGGCGCCCGCAACTCGATCGCCGTGGCGCTGGTGGCGGTCGGCATCGGCATGGGCGTCGGCGTGCCGCTTGGCGCCTTTGCCGCGGCACGCGGCGGCATCGTCGACGAAGCGCTGATGCGGCTCAACGATCTCGTCTTCGCCTTCCCTGCCCTGCTCTCGGCGATCATGATCACCGCCATCTTCGGGCCGGGCGCGCTCAACGCGATCATCGCCATCGGCATCTTCAACATCCCGGTCTTCGCCCGCGTCGCCCGCGCCGGCGCGCTGGCGATCTGGCCGCGCGAATTCATCCTCGCCGCGCGCGCCGCCGGCAAGGGCAAAACACTGATCACGCTGGAACATGTGCTGCCCAACATCGTCACCTTGCTGCTGGTGCAAGGCACCATCCAGTTCGCGCTGGGCGTCCTGGCCGAAGCCGGGCTTTCCTATGTCGGTCTCGGCACACAGCCACCGATGCCAAGCTGGGGCCGGATGCTGTTCGATGCGCAGACGCGCATGGTGGCGGCGCCGTGGATGGCCCTGTTTCCGGGCATGGCGATCGCCGTCACCGTGCTTGGCCTGAACCTGCTCGGCGACGGCATTGCCGACATCCTTGATCCCCGGTCGCGGCGGCAGCGATGAGCCTGCTCGAAATCGAAAACCTGTCGCTGTCGATCGGTGACACGCCGATCCTCCGGGATGTCGAACTCTCCGTCGCGCCCGGCGAGGTGATGGGGCTGGTCGGCGAATCCGGCTCCGGCAAGTCGATGACGGCGCTCACCGTGATGCAGCTTCTGCCCTGGGCGGCGCGCGCCACCGGGCGCGTCGCCTTCGACGGCATCGACATCCTTGCGGCCAGCGAGGACCAGATGTGCGCGCTGCGCGGCGACGACATCGGCATGGTGTTCCAGGAGCCGATGACGGCGCTGAATCCGGTCAAGACCATCGGCGAGCAGGTCGCCGAAGGCATCCGCTGGCATACGAAGGCAAGCCGCGCCGATGCGGAAGACCGTGCGCGAAAAATGCTCGAGCGGGTTGGGCTGCCGGCGGCGCAATTCCCGCTGTCGCGCTATCCGCATGAGCTTTCCGGCGGCCAGCGCCAGCGTGTCGTCATCGCCATTGCCTGTGCGCTGAAACCGAAACTGCTGATCGCCGACGAGCCGACGACGGCGCTCGACGTGGTGCTGCAGGCGCAAATCCTCGACCTGTTGCGCGACCTCGTCGCGGAAAACCGCATGGGCCTGCTCTTGATCTCGCACGACCTCGCGGTGGTGACGGAGATGGCGGATCGCGTCACCATCCTGCGCCATGGCCAAGTGATGGAAGCCGGCGACACGGCACGCACCTTGTCCGAACAGCTTCATCCCTACACCCGACAGCTGGCGCAGGCTTCGATGCATGTGCCGGCGCGCGCCAGCATATATGAGGTTGGCCAAGGCGGCCCCGCGCTTACGGTGGCCAAGCCACTGCTCCAGGTAGACAGCGTGACGCGAGACTATCCCGGGCGGCGCATATCGCTGCTGAAGCGCGCGGCCCCAATCCGCGCCGTCGACGATGTCTCATTTTCGATGACGCCGGGCCAGTCGGTGGCGCTGGTCGGGCGTTCCGGCTGCGGCAAGTCCACGCTGGCCCGCATGGTCCTGGCGCTGGACGAGCCGTCATCGGGAACGATCCGGTTTCGCGGCGAGGTCATCACCGGCAAGAGCGAGGCTGAGCTCAAGCCGGCGCGACGCGACATGCAGGTGGTGTTCCAGGACCCTTACGGCTCCTTCGACCCGCGCCAGAAGGTCGACAAACTGGTGGCCGAGCCACTGCATGTCCTGGAGAAGAAGCCGACGAATGCCGAGCGGCGCGAGTTGGTGGCAAGGGCCTTGCACGAGGTCGGCCTCAGCCCACGCGACATGAACAAATATCCGCACGAGTTTTCTGGCGGCCAGCGCCAGCGCCTGTCGATCGCCCGCGCCATCATCACCCGCCCCAAACTGGTCGTCGCCGACGAGCCGGTCTCGGCCCTCGATGTCTCGATCCGCGCCCAGATTCTCGACCTGTTCGCCGAGCTCAACCAGAAGCTCGGCATCGCCTATCTGTTCATCACCCACGATCTGACCGTCGCCCGCGCCATGTCAGACCAGGTGATGGTCATGCATGACGGCAGGATCGTCGAGCGCGGCGGGACGAGCGAGGTTCTCGACCATCCGCAATCCGAAGCCGCCAAGGCGCTGGTCGCCGCGGCGCCCGATTTGCACAGGTCGATCGCGCGCCGGTTGCAGGAACAGGGGTGAACAGCCAGCCGTTCAGAGAGGCTTATTCTTGCGGCTTCACCACATCGGCAGGTCTGATGTCGAGCAGGTCGAGCGTGCGTCGCAAGAGCTGCATCTCGTTTCCGGCAAGTTGCGAATCGGCCTTGGCGATCTCGGCCATGTGGCGGGCAAGCAGCTTGCGCCGCTCGACGTCGAGGTCGCGGAACTGCGCGATGGCTTGCGAGCTGTTGGTCTCGTAGCCGAAGTCGTTGAGATATTCGATGACGCTGTCGATGCTGGCTTCCGGAATGCCGAAGGCTTCCCGGCAGATGCGCCTGAAGGCGACCATTTCGCTCTCGCTGACCGAACCGTCGGCCAGGATCATGCGGAACAGCATGAGCAGTTCCGCCGACAGCACGGGATCGTCCGCAACCTTGCGCACGCCGGGGTCGCCATCGAAGATCGCGCGTATCTGGTCCAGCAAAGCGAATGCCATCAGCGTCCCTTTCCGATTCGTCCCAAATAGGTAGCGCGGAATCGGCCTTGCGCAAACGGGTGGCCGATCGCGTCGCGCTCTGATTGGTGTATGATCACCTGCCTGATAGTATGCGGCTGTACGAATCATGTTGGAGGAGCCACACATGAATCTCAGTGCGCCTACACAGCTTATTTTCATTATATCCGTTGTTATCGCCGTCATCGGCCTTCTCGCCGCTCTCGGCGTTCTTGCGTTTATTCCACTTGCCGCGGTGTGGATCGTCCTCATCGCTTACATCGTGCTTGCCGTCGGCTGCTTGATGCGCGGCGCTTAAGCACTCAGATCTCAGGCAACTCGGAGCGCCCGGCCACAAGCCGGGCGCTTTTGATTCCGGGGGATGATCTGTTAGACTCCTGGGGCACAAGGATGGCCAATGCCGGTCGAGATGCAGCATCATGATCAACTGGATCGTTCGGTCGCCGATCGGTTCGAGATGGTGCGGCGCGCGCCAGGCTCTGGGCTCCGGAGCGCGGTCACCGACCTATGCTTCTATCGCGAAACGGCACCCGGCCGTTTCCGCAACGTCGAATTTGCATCGCTGACCGTGCCGCTGGTCATCAGCTTTGCCGAACCCTTCGCCATCGGGCTCGGCAAGGGTCCAGGCGACAACGACCGCTTCGCCAGTTTCGCCGCCGGCCTCTATGCCGGTCCGGTGGTGATCGAGTCCTTCGGCGGCGCCTGCTGCGTCCAGGTCAATTTCACCCCGCTCGGCGCCCGCCGCTTCTTCGGCCTTCCGATGAGCGAACTGACCGACCGCATGGTCGGCCTGGACGATGTGCTCGGCCTTGAAGGCACCGCGCTGCGCGAAAGACTTGGCAATGCGTGCGACTGGAGCGCACGCTTTGCCATCGTCGAGACGTTCGTCGCCACTCGGCTGGCCGAGGCCCGGGAAACGCGGGCCGAAATCGCCTGGGCCTATGACCGGATCGTCGTGTCGGGCGGCCGCATTCGCATCTCATCGCTCGCGGACAGGCTGGGCTGGAGCCGCAAACATCTCTTGGGAAAATTCTCCGACGCGATCGGCGTCGGTCCCAAGACGCTGTCGCGCATCGTCCGCTTCAACCGGGCGCTCGGCCTTTCGAGGCAGGACAGATGCGATTGGGCCGATATCGCCGCCGACTGCGGCTATGCCGACCAGGCGCATCTGGTGCGCGAATTCCGCGACCTTGCCGGCGAGACACCGACGATGCTTGCCGCCCAGGCATAGACCGCCCAGGGTCCTCTGCAGAACGCTCAGGTAACATTTCTTCAAGACGCCGCAACAGCCTTCGCCCAGACTGGGTTATCGACCAACCCAACCGAAGGAAATCGCCATGACCATGTCAGTCGAACCGCCCAGGCTCTATCCGACCTTGCGCTACCGAAATGCCGCGAAAATGATTGACTGGCTGGTTGAAGCCTTCGGCTTTGCCGTTCATGCCCGCTATGGCGAAGGCGACATCGTCCATCACGCCGAACTGTCTTTCGGCTCCTCGATGATCATGCTGGGCACTGCACGCGACGACAAGTTTGGCCAGATGATCGGTGCACCGAGCCCGGGCGGTGGCAGATCGATCTATGTTGCCGTCGACGATGCCGATGCCGCTTATGCCAAAGCAAAAAAGGCCGGCGCCGAAATACTGGAAGAACTGACCGACCGTGATTATGGCAGCCGCGAGTTCATCTGCCGCGATCCGGAAGGCAATGTCTGGTCGTTTGGAACTTACCGGCCGAAGGCAGGCGAGCCCGCGAGCTAACGCGCGAGGCCAAAAATGGCGTCGCAGTCGAGGTGGGTTTCCAGCTCGGCCGCGATCTCGTCCAGCGCCCGTTCGACCTCGGCGCGATAATCGATGCCGCCGCCTTTGACGCCGAGGGTTTCCAGGAACCTTGCTCGGAAAGCGTCGGCGGAAAACAGCCCGTGCAGATAGGTGCCCGATACCTTGCCGTCGGCGGATATGGCCCCATCATCGACGCCGTTGATGACGGCGGACGGCCGCAGCGTGTCCGGGCCGGTGGTACGGCCGAGATGGATCTCGTAGCCCTCGAGCGGCAGGTCGAATTGCACCGAGCGCGCTCTGACATTGCGCACCGTCTTTTCCGGTTCCATCACCGTTTCGACGTCGAGCAGGCCGAGGCCTTTCGTCTCGGTCACGCTGCCCTCGATGCCGTCGGGATCGCGTACGACATGGCCGAGCATCTGGAAGCCGCCGCAAATGCCGACCACGTGGCCGCCGCGCTTGCGATGGGCGACGAGGTCGCGGTCCCAGCCGTTCTCACGAAATCTCAAGAGATCGCCGATCGTGGATTTCGAGCCGGGAATGACCACCAGCCCCGCGTCCTCCGGCAAATGCTGGCCGGGCGGCACGAAGACCACCTCGACTTCGCGTTCGGCCTTGAGCGGGTCGAGATCGTCGAAATTGGCGATGCGCGAAAGCATCGGCACGGCGACCTTCAGCGCGCGCCTCTCGCCAGAGCTCAGACGTTCGAGCACCACCGAATCTTCCGACGGCAATCGCGCCGCCGCCTTCAGCCACGGCACGACGCCGAAGCAGCGCCAGCCGGTGAATGTCTCGATCGACTTGATGCCGTCATCGAACAGGGAGACATCGCCACGGAACTTGTTGATGAGATAGCCGGCGATCATGCGCCGGTCCTCTTCCGGCAGGATCAGATGGGTGCCGGCGACCGAGGCGATGACGCCGCCGCGGTCGATGTCGCCGACGAGGATCACCGGCACGTTGGCGCGCGTGGCAAAGCCCATATTGGCAATGTCTCGGCTCCTGAGATTGATCTCGGCCGGCGAGCCGGCGCCCTCGACGATGACGAGATCGGCGCCCTCCCCGACCTTTGCCCAGGACTCCAGCACAGCATCCATCAGCCGGCCCTTCAGCGCCTGGTAGTCGCGTGCCCGCGCCTCGCCGAACACCTTGCCCTGCACCACCACTTGCGCGCCGACATCGGTCTGCGGCTTGAGCAGCACCGGGTTCATGTGGACGGAGGGCGCCACGCCGCAGGCGATCGCCTGCAGCCATTGGGCGCGGCCGATCTCGCCGCCGCCTGAGTTGTCGCCCGCAATATCGGCGACGGCGGCGTTGTTCGACATGTTCTGCGGCTTGAACGGCCGCACCTTCAGTCCACGTTTCCTCGCCGCGCGGCACAGGCCCGCGACAAGCACCGTCTTGCCGACATCGGAGCCCGTGCCTTGCAGCATGATCGCCTTGGTCGCCATCAATTCCTGTCCTGTGAAACGGCGCCGGTGATCGTGGACTTCGCCGCCAGCGGTCCACCGCGCCAGATATAGAGTGCCAAGAGAGGTTCCTTGCCGGTGCGCATGGCGTGGCTGACACCAGAGGCATGGTGGATCACCTCGCCCGCCTCGCGCGTTCGAAAGCCGCCTTCGCCCATGCGCCATTGCGTGCCGCCGGTCAGCGGAAGGTAGATTTCCTCGGCGACGTGGTGATGATCGGGATAGACGATATCAGGTCCGAGGATCAGCAAACCGGCCGCGACCTCGTCGTTGACGAAATGGCCGCGCGTGCCGAAGACCTCCAGCCAGCCGTAATTGTCGATGAATGTCTTGCCGAAATCCGCCTCGCTGTAGGTCTGCCCCCAGCGCAGATCGTTGCGACGCTCGGCCAGCAACCGCGCCAGCGGCCTGGCGCCTGCCGGAACAAGTTCGACGATACGTTCGAGCTGGCGCAGGCAGGCGAGCGGATGCGGCTCGAGCGGACGCGCCGGCATGGCCCAGCCGATCCGGGCCACGGCATCGCGCACCAGCGCATCATCGAACGTTGCAAGAGTGGTATGGAAACATTCGAGCAGTTCATCGAAATTTGTCGTCACGCCTTGCTCCAGACACGCATTCGCGCACGGCCGCTCCCCAGATGGTTGAATAGAGATGGTCGGCTTGCGCGGCGGCATCATTGGTCTAGATTGATGCGCGCGCAAAGCCAAAAACAACAGGCCAGCAGGCCGAAGCACATCAGGGAGCACGCCATGGACGCCGCTGTCGATGCGAGCACCAGCCAGTTCGAACTCAACGAGGACCAGCGCGCCATCCAGGAGATGGCCGAGGCCTTCGCTGCCGACCGCGTCGCGCCGAACGCGCTCGACTGGGACCGCAACAAGCATTTTCCGGCGGACGTGATCCGCGAGACGGGGCCGCTCGGCCTTGGCGGCATCTATATCAGGGACGATGTCGGCGGCTCGGCGCTCGGCCGGCTCGACGCCGTGCTGATCTTCGAGGCGCTTTCGCGCGCCGATCCGGCCTTCTCCTCCTTCATCTCGATCCACAACATGGTGGCGTCGATGATCGACCGCTTCGGCAGCGACGAGCAGCGCCAGCGCTTCCTGCCGAAGCTGACCTCGATGGAATGGCTGGCGAGCTACTGCCTGACCGAGCCGGGCTCGGGATCGGATGCGGCGGCGCTGAAGACGCGCGCGGTGAAAAGCAGCGGTGACTATGTGCTGAACGGCGCCAAGCAGTTCATCTCGGGCGCCGGCGACAGCGACATCTACATCGTCATGGCGCGCACCGGCGCCGACGGGCCGAAAGGCATTTCCACCTTCGTCGTGCCGAAGGATGCGCCCGGCCTGTCCTTCGGCGCCAACGAGCACAAGATGGGCTGGCACATGCAGTCGACCCGCCAGGTCGTGTTCGAGGACTGCAGGGTGCCGGCGCAAAACCTGCTGTCAGCCGAAGGCGCCGGCTTCGGCATCGCGATGGCCGGGCTCGACGGCGGCCGGCTCAACATCGCCGCCTGTTCGCTGGGCGGCGCGCAATCGGCGCTCGACAAGGCGCTCGCCTACACCGCCGAGCGCAAGGCCTTCGGGACGAAGATCAACCAGTTCCAGGCGCTGCAGTTCAAGCTCGCCGACATGGAGACCGAGCTGCAGGCCGCACGCGTTTTCCTCTACGCCGCTGCCGCGAAGCTCGACCGCAAGGCACCGGATGCCGGAAAATGGTCGGCCATGGCCAAGCGCTTTGTCACCGATATCGGCTTCAACGTCGCCAACGACGCGTTGCAACTGCATGGCGGCTACGGCTATTTGCATGATTACGGCATCGAAAAGCTGGTGCGGGACCTGCGCGTCCACCAGATCCTCGAAGGCACCAACGAGATCATGCGCGTCATCATCGCACGCACCCTGATTGGGCGATAGAGAATTTAGTGAATAGAATAGTGAATGGTGAATGCTAACATTCAGCCATAGCGCTATCTACTCACACCAATCCCACTCACTATTCACTATTCACTATTCACTATTCACTATTCACCATTTCACTATTCACCATTCACCAACCGAGCGGAGTGCCATTATGACCACCATCGCCTTCATCGGCCTCGGCAATATGGGCAATCCGATGGCCGCCAACCTCGTCAAGGCGGGACATGCCGTGCACGGCTTCGACCTGATGCCGGAAAACCTCGTCGTCGCCAAGGACCATGGCGTCGTCGTCATGGCCAATGCCGTTGCCGCGGTCAAGGATGCCGATGTGGTCATCACCATGCTGCCGGCCGGCAAGCATGTCCTGTCGGTCTATGAGAACATCGCGCCCAAGGCGAAAAAAGGCGCGCTGTTCATCGATTCCTCGACCATCGACGTCGAATCGGCACGAAAAGCCCACGCCATCGCTGCCAGGCACGGGCTGCTGTCGATCGACGCGCCGGTTTCCGGCGGCACCGGCGGCGCCACCGCCGGCACGCTGACCTTCATGGCCGGCGGCTCGAAGGACGCCTTCGCCAAAGCCGAGCCAATCCTCAAGCCGATGGCCGGCCGCATCGTCCATTGCGGCGACGATGGCGCCGGACAGGCGGCAAAGATCTGCAACAACATGATACTCGGCATTTCGATGATCGGCGTCGCCGAGGCCTTCGTTCTGGCGGAAAAGCTCGGCCTGTCGCATCAGGCGCTATTCGACGTCGCCTCGACCTCCTCCGGCCAATGCTGGTCGCTGACCACCTACTGCCCTGTGCCCGGCCCGGTGCCGACATCGCCGGCCAACAATGGCTACAGGCCGGGGTTTGCCGCAGCCCTCATGCTGAAGGACCTGAAACTGTCGCAGGAAGCCGCGCAGGGTGCCGGCGCGGTGACGCCGCTCGGCGCCGAGGCAGCCCAGCTTTATGCGCTGTTCAATGCTCAGGGGAATGCCGGCGCCGATTTTTCCGGCATCATAAATTTCCTGCGCGGTGCCCCTGTGTAAGCCCCAAATTCGACAGGGCTTTCGGTTTTTCCGGCAAGAACGATCGCAAATTTAGATTTGCTTAAGCTCTCGATAACCCGGCGGTAACGATGTGCCTGTAGAACGGAATGCGAGGCGGCAATCCCGCCCGGCGCTCCGGATCAGGTCTCGCGTACCGGAGCCCGTAAGTTTCGCAAGTATTCTGGTAGCGAAGCGCCATGCGTATCTGGCAAAGCCGCGTTCCCGACGGAGCGCGGTTTTTGCGTTTCCTCGCCTGGCGAGCTCCTCGGCAGAATGCGGCATTCAAACACCGGGCGTCCGACTGCGGGACGCCCGGCGATCGTTCTACCTTACCGCTTGCGCAAATCCGCTTGCGCCAGATCGAGCGCCTTGGCGATACGGTCACAGGCCATGTCGATCGTCTCGCGCGTCCAGATCAGCGGCGGCGACAGGATCATCGTGTCGCCGGTGGCGCGCAGCATCATGCCCTGGGCGACTGCGTGGTCGCGGACAAGTACGGCCGCACTCCCGGCCGGCAGGAAACGCTCCTTGGTCGCCTTGTCCCTGACGATCTCGATCGCCCCCATCAGCCCGATCGAGCGCACCTCGCCGACCAGATCGTGACCGCCAATGCGTTCCTGCAGCGCCTTGGCGAAATAGGGTCCGGTGTCGTTCTTGACCCGCTCGACCAGGCCTTCTCGCTCCATGATCTCGAGGTTCTTCAGCGCCACCGCGCAGGCCACCGGGTGACCGGCATAGGTGTAGCCGTGATAGAACTCGCCGCCCTTCTCGACCAGCGTCGCGGCGATGCGATCGCCGACCAGCAGCGCCGACAGCGGCTGATAGCCTGACGTCAGCGCCTTGGCGGTGGTGATGGTATCGGGCTCGATGCCGAAGGTCTGCGCTGCGAACCACGCGCCGGTGCGGCCATAGCCGGTGATGACCTCGTCCAGCATAAGCAGGACATCGTATTTGCGGCAGATGCGCTGCACTTCCGGCCAATAGCTCATCGGCGGTATTTTCACGCCGCCGGCCCCCATCACCGGCTCGCCGATAAAGGCGGCGACCTTGTCGGCGCCGGCTTCGAGGATGGCATCCTCGACGGCCTTGGCCGCACGCAGGCCGAAATCATGGTCGCTTTCACCGGGCAGAGCCAGTTCGTAGGCATAGGGCATCATCACATGGACGATGTTGGGCACCGCGCCGTTGAGTTGGTTATGCATCTGTTCCATGCCGCCCAGCGACGCCCCGGCGATGGTCGAGCCGTGATAGGCCGACTTGCGCGAGATGATGCGGTTCTTCTCGGGCTTGCCTTCCAGCGCCCAATAGTGACGGACAAGCCGCAGCGCGGTATCGTTGGCCTCCGAACCGGACGAGCCGTAGAAGACCTGGTTGACGTGCTTCGGCGCCAGTTCCGTCAGCTTTTTGGCCAGCAGCACCGGCGTCGGTGTCGAGCATTTGAAGAAGGAATTGTAGTAAGGCAGCTCCTTCATCTGCGCATAAGCCGCGTCGGCCAGTTCATCGCGGCCGTAACCGATGTTGACGCACCACAGCCCAGCCATGCCGTCGAGGATTTCCGTCCCTTCGGAATCATAGATGAACGGACCGTTGGCGTGAGTGATGATGCGTGAGCCGGCCTCGCGCATCTCCTTGTGGTCGGTGAACGGATGAAGGTGATGCGCAGCATCGATCTGCTGAAGCTGCTTCAGCGAGTAATTCTGATAAGTCATGTCTGATCTTTCCTCTTGAACCAATCCGGCAGTTGCAGCCGGGGCGGATTCGCTAAGGGAAGGCGGGCGGCGAATAGCCGATGCGGGCGCAAAGCCGCAAAAGCTCGGCGCGAAGGGTGCGCGGCGACGGCGTCACCGCGACCCCAAATGCGCGACATGTCCTCATCCGAGCCATGGGCTGCACCTTAGGCCGTCCAATGCGACCAGTTCAAGCCGTTCCGTTCAAGCAATGCCGGTCAGGGCCCGTTGCAGGAAGACATACTTCATCGCGGCCTGTGCCGCTTGCGGCCGGCGATCGCCGCGCCCGCCATGGCCACCCTCGGTCTCCTCGAAGAACAGCGTCTTCGCGTGGCCAGCGGCCTGCAGACGCCCGGCCATCTTGCGGGCATGGCCGGGATGGACCCGGTCGTCGGCGGTCGAGGTCGTCAGCAGGACCGGCGGATAGGCACAGTCGGCCTCGACATGCTGATAAGGCGAGTAGGCGGCCAGCCAGGCGGCCTCTTCCGGCTTCGCCGGATCGCCATACTCGGCCATCCAGGATGCGCCGGGCGGCAGCTCGGTGTAGCGCAGCATGTCGAGCAGCGGCACGTCGATGATCACCGCGCCGAACAGCGCTGGATGCTGGGTCAGCGAAACGCCGGTCAGCAGGCCTCCATTCGAGCCGCCCTGGATGCCGAGCGTCGCCGGCGTGGCGATGCCGCGTTTCACGATGTCCTGCGCGACCGCGGCGAAATCGTCGAAGGCATTCTGGCGATTGGCCTTGAGCGCGGCCTGGTGCCAGCTCGGGCCGAACTCGCCGCCGCCGCGGATATTGGCCTGCACATAGGCGTTGCCCTTTTCCAGCCACAGCCTGCCGCGCACGCCGGCATAGCCGGGCAAGAGCGGCACCTCGAAGCCGCCATAGCCGTAAAGCAGCGTCGGCACCGGCCCGTTCTGGTCGCGCAGCCTGACGACGAAGTAAGGGACCATGGTGCCGTCTTTCGAGCGCGCCTCGAACTGTTCCGAGACCAGGGACGACGCATCGAAACGCGCCGGCTGCGCCTTCACCGTCGTCAGCGTCGCGGCATTGTCGTCCGACCAGATGATCGAGCTCGGCGTCAGGAAATCGGTGAAGGAGAAGGCGACGCTGGAGCCGAAATGCTCGGCGTGGCTGATGCCGACGCTGCCGTTTTCGGGCAGCGCCACGGGCTGCAGCGACCAGCCGCTGTCGCCGCGTTGGCAGGCGATGGCCTTGCCACGCACATTGTCCATCAAATTGATGAACAGCCGGTCTTGCGTGCGGGCAATGCCGGCGATCGAGACACGATCCGCCGGCTTGAGCACTGTTTCGACAGGTCCCAACGCATTGGTTTCGATCCAGCGCGCGAAGTCCAGCGAATAGAGGCCGTCAGGCTGGCATAGCGTGCCGTCCGGCGCCGTCCATGGACTGCGAACACCGAAGACGAACTGATCCTTGAACAGCGCCGTGTCGGTGACGTCGTCCGGCAGCGGGATGCGCCTGTTATCGCCGGAAGGCAAACGCAGAAAACTGTGCGAGGCAAAGAAGTCGAGTGTCCGGGTCAGGAACAGATGCCGCTTGTCGCCGTCGAATTCGACGGAACCGCCGGCAGCGAGATCCTGCTTCTGCGCCTCAAAGATCGGCGTCGCATCCTCCAGCCTGGTGCCGCGCCGCCACAGCTTGACCACGCGCGGATAGCCGGACTGGGTCTTGTCCGCCTCCTCGAAGGCGGCCGAGACGATGACGGTGTCCTTGTCCAGCCAGGAAAAACCCGATTTCGAGGCGGGAGCGCGGAAGCCGTCCTCGACGAAGGATCTGGTGTCGATGTCGAATTCGCGCATCTCGCTGGCGTCGCCGCCATCCGGCGACAGGCTGAGCAAGCAGCGTGTAAAGTCGGGATAGAGCCGGCTGGCGCCGCTGAACACCCATTTCACGCCCTCTTTGGCCGATAGACTGTCGAAGTCGACGATCGTCTCCCAGTCCGGCTTCTCGGTCTTGTAGGAAGCGACCGTCGTGCGCCGCCAGAGGCCGAGCACATTGGTCTTATCCTGCCAGAAATTGTAGACATAGCCGTTGAGCGCGGAGCCGACCGCGATGTTGTCCTCGGCCGTCATCAGGTCGAGTGCTGTTTGGAAGGAGGCCTGGTAGGACGGATCGCCCTGCAATTCACCAACCGTAATCTCGTTCTGACGATGAACCCAATCGAGCGCTTCCTTGCCTGTCCTGTCCTCCAGCCAAAGAAACGGATCTTCAATCGCCGAATTCGGCTGCGTTTTCGTGTTCGACTTGGTCATGCGGTCTCCGGTTGAATCAGGCGTCGGCCTCGCCAACATCGACATGGCGCCTCCGATATTCAAGACGCCGGCTGCTTTTCGATTCACACGATCCGCCGCCGCAGGACGGTTGTGACCGCCAGCACCAGGCAAATGGCGCCAAGCGTGATCGGCAGGCCGTCCACACCGAGAATATCCATGGCCCCGCCCGCCAGCGGCGGCACGGCGATACCGCCGACGCCCCACATCAGCGAGAACGCGGCGTTGCCGGCGACCAGCGCCGAGCCAGTGAACCGATCGCCGAGCTCGATGATCGACATCGTGTAGATGCCGTAGGAAACCGCGCCCCAGATAAAGACGCATGGCCAGGTCAGCGGCGTCTCGATGAGAGCCGGCAACAGCACGCATCCGAGCACTGTCAGGGACACACAGATGAACCGCACCAGGCGCGCCGTCAGCCGTTCCGCCAGCAGGCCGAGCGGCACCTGCATGGCGATGTTGCCGGCGATCATCACGGACAGCAGCGCCGACATGCGGGCCTCCGCGAGGCCGTAATGCGTTCCGTACACCGGCAGCAGTGCCAGCACTGCCTGTTCGAAACCAGCGGCCACGACGACTGCGGACAACAGCAGCCATGCCATCGGCATGAAGCCCATAACCGAAACCCGGTGCCCGGTCTCATCGAACTTCGGCAGCCGTCCCATCACCAAAGTCAGGCAGGCGCCGCAAAAGACGAATGCGGCGATGCCGACGAGAAACGGCGGCCATCCTTCGGTGCCGACGGCAAGCAGGCACAGCGGACCGGCCGCGAAACCTGCCGAAATGACTGTGGAATAGATCCCCATCACGCGGCCGCGCCGCGCCGGTGGTGCCAGCGCGATCACCCAGGTCTCGCTCAGCACATAGAGCGGATTGGTCACCACACCGATAAGGAAGCGCAGCGGAAACCATAGATAGACATTTTGTGTCCAGCCGATCAGCGCCAGCACGATCGCCGAAAGGGCCGCGCAAGTAAGCGCCGTGCGCCCTGCCCCGAACCGGCGCGCCAGCGCCGGGATGAGCGGCGACGAGACGATGAAGCCGACCGGTGTCATTGCCGCAGACAGGCCGATCATGGCCGGCGAGACGCCCTGGCGCTGCAGGATGAAGCTCAATAGCGGATAGCTCAGCCCTTGCGCGATGGCGAATACCGAGACGGTCGCGATCACGCCGGTGATCGCTGCCCACTGCATTCTCTCGCCTCTGTTCGTTTCCGCCAGGTCCATGATCTGCACCATATGGGAACCTGCAGGATTAGCGTTTCGGCGGCGTGCCAGTAAGCACCGGTGACGAAAACCGCTTACGCCAGCCAGAGGGTGACTTGTTCAAGAACTCCGCCGCTTAAAGGACCGGTACAAGGCGAACACCACAGGCCGGAGGAGGAAATCCATTTGCGCCAACCATCCGTTGCGGCGCGGCGCGATTCATGGCGCGTGTTTGACGCCGTTCGAACCGCTACGGAAAATAGCGTGCAATCGCCCCCTTCCTGCCGTCCGCGTAAGGCTTCAGCCACCTGTCATCGATGGAGAGCCCGTCATTGTCCGACGGTCCTTCTCCAATCGTCCTGCGCCAGGCACGGAATTTGTAGTGGTCGAACACGTCGAGCATATGCACCGCAAAAGCCGCAGCGAACGTCTTGTCGCCTTCCACAATCACCATGTTCTCGTCGTTTTCATAGGACGCCTTGTAGCCGAGGTTGTGGCTGCCGGCGATAACGGTCGCGTTGTCGGCCATCGGATCGATGATGACGATCTTGTCGTGCACGATCGCATGGCCGACGGTCAGCACCTCCGCCTGGAAATCCCGCGCAACGGAGGCCCCCGTCAGGTTGGCCGCTCTGACGATGGAGACGTTCGGCGCCTCCCAGACCTTCTCTGGAAAGACGAACGGCGATTTGCCGTCCTTGTTCGATTTGCCGGTGACGGGATCTCTTGTCGGGGGGATGTAGTTGGGCATGGCGGTGTGATCGCTGATTGCGCCTTGCACGATCAGCTTTGGATTCGCAGTCGCCGCCGCGACCGCCTGATCGATGACCGAATTGTTGCCAAGCCGCGAAGGATTGAACACGAGAAAGAGCACCGCCTCCTTCGCCGCCGTGATCCGTGCGAAAACGTCTTCGAGATCGACAGGCCGCACCGAGATGTCCTTTTTGCTGCGGTCGGGATCGTTTGGCGAGAACCAGATGGTGGTCCCAGCGACATGGTTCGGTGAGCGATTCTTCAGGCGAAACGGCTTGCCTTGCGTCTGCGCCACTCGTCCGGCGGCACTTTCGCTCGCTGGCGGCGGGAACACGTCGGCCTTCATCCGCTCCCAATAGGCATCGAACACTTCGGCAATGGCAGGGTCGTCGCGGATGAAGGCGTTGTTGGACTGTCCGCAAATGCCCGTCGACGTCCAGTTGGTGCTGCCGGTCATGACCGCTTGCGGATTGCCCTGGGCGTCGCGGTAGACGGCAAACTTGTTATGGCCGATATGGTTGTTGTTGAACAGACGGTTCGTCAGCACGACGCCCGCGTCGCGCAGCCGCTTTCTGAAGGGCGCGTTGCCCACGTCCCAGGCCTTCGTTTGTTCATCCCTGCCCGAATTTGAAAGAATGACGTCGACGACATCCTTGGCGTCGATGATCGCATCGCACAACTCGTCATCGCCAAGCTCATAGAGGGCAAGCCTGACGGTGCCGCCCTCGGCCTTGGCCCGTTTCATCAGGCTGGTGAGCACATCCGGAACCTCGCCGTGAAGATAGGCGCGTATCTTGCTGCCGGGACGCTGAAGCTCAGCTCTGATCTTATCGCGCTGCCCGACCTTGATGCCGGCGTTCTCCAGGGCGCGCGACAGCCATTGCGTCGACAGCACGCCGTTGGTGAAGGCGACCCGCGCCTTGCCGAACATCGATCCCAGGAAGATGGTCGGGCTGACCGCACCTTGTCCAAGATAGCCGAGCGGCCGCGCCGCTCCGGTATAGGCTTTCTCGGGGCGCACCGGCACCGGATCGAGGCCGGGCCGCATGTCGCCAACCGGACGCACCCGGTAGGCCACCATTTCGCCATCCGGCCTGATTTCGAGGCTGTCGCGGCGCCGCCGCACCGTAAGATCACGCCAGAATGTCTTCTGCACCGGCCAGACGCCGGTATCCTGCGGAATCCAGTCTTTGTTCCGTTGCCCCTTGAAAGGCACCCAGGACGCCAGGCAGCGTTCCTCGCCGGTACTGGGATAGATACGAACGATCTCGAAGCCGAGACAGCCTGGGATCATTCCGTCAATATCCCAGGCAATGAAGGCGACTTCGTTGTTGGTCGCTGCACGTACTTTGATGACGTCAGGCATCGCTATCTCCCGAAAGACGCTCAGCAGCCAAGTATGTCACAAGTAAAAGACAGAACTGTAACGCGTTCCACATTCCGGCATCTTGCTCGATCTTAGACCATGATGCCGAAAGGTGAAAACCGGTTTTTGGAAATGATCATTGTCGAACAAGAAGATGGAGGCCCATCCCGAATCTATCGAAATGGACCAGGCTCTGGGCGCTTCTCACGGCATCAACCGTCCTTCAGCCATGTCGCTTCCCTCGTCCTAGTGGTCGCCGCCTCCGCAATGGCGGGACGGCCGGCGGTCCATTATGTCGCCGCATTGTCGCAGCGTACGAGGCCTGTCATGACCGCCGCCCTTCATCCCGCCGAACCGGCATTGGCAACCGACCGCGCCCGCCGCGGCGGGCGCGCGGGCAAACGCGTCGGCGCAGCGTCGGCGTTCGCGCAGCCACCTTTCCGCCAGCTGAAAATCCCGCTGACGCCGACGAAGCTGGTCTCCGACGACGAGCTGGAATCGATCCATCTCGCCTCGCTGCGCGTGCTGAGGGAGATCGGCGTCGACGTGCTGCACGACGAGGCAAGGCGCATCATGAAGGCGCATGGCGCCGAGGTCCACGAAGGCAGCGAGCGGGTGCGCTTCGACAGCGACATGATCCTCGAACTCATTTCGCACTGCCCGTCGGAATTCACCATCCATGCCCGCAATCCAGCGCACGATGTGCGCTTCGGCGGCGACAATCTGATCATCGCGATGATGGCGTCGGCGCCCAACTGTTCCGACATCGATCGCGGCCGCCGGCCTGGCAACCAGCTGGACTACCGCAACTTCCTCAAGCTCACGCAGATGCACAACATCCTGAGTTGCACGGGCGGTTATCCGGTCGAGCCGATCGACATCCATCCGTCCGTCCGGCACCTCGAATGCATCCGCGATTTGAGCGTGCTCACCGACAAGGTGTTCCATATCTATTCGCTCGGCAAGGAACGCAATGTCGACGGCATCGAGATCGCCAGGATCGCGCGCGGCATCAGCGAAGAACAGCTCCTCGAAGAGCCGTCCGTGTTCACCATCATCAACACCAATTCGCCGCTCAAGCTCGACGTGCCGATGCTGGAAGGCATCATCCAGATGTCGAGCAAGGGCCAGGTCGTCATCGTGACGCCGTTCACCCTGTCGGGCGCCATGGCTCCGGTGACCATCGCCGGCGCGCTGGTGCAGCAGAATGCCGAAGCGCTGTCCGGCATCGCCTTCGCGCAGATGGTGAAGAAGGGCGCGCCGGTCGGCTATGGCGGCTTCACCTCGAACGTCGACATGAAATCCGGCGCGCCGGCATTCGGCACGCCGGAATACATGAAGGCGCAATTGGTCGGCGGCCAGCTCGCCCGCCGCTATCAAATCCCCTACCGCACCTCCAACACCTGCGCCGCCAACACGGTCGACGCACAGGCCGCCTATGAAAGCGTGTTCTCGTTGTGGGGCGCCATACAGGGCGGCGGCAATATGCTGATGCATGCGGCCGGCTGGCTGGAAGGCGGCCTGCGCTGCTCCTACGAGAAGACCATTGTGGACATCGATCTGCTGCAGATGGTGGCCGAGTTCCTGACCCCGCTCGACCTTTCCGAGGAGGCTCTCGGCTTCGATGCCATCCAGTCCGTCGGTCCAGGCGGCCATTTCTTCGGCACCCAGCACACACAGGATCGCTACAAGACCGCTTTCTACGCGCCTGTCATCTCCGACTGGCGCAATTTCGAGACCTGGGTGGAAGCCGGGTCGCCGACGGCGCTCGAAAAGGCCAACCGTGTGTGGAAGGAGCGGCTGGCGTCCTATGAAGAGCCTTACATGGACCCGGCCATCCGCGAGGAGCTCGACGCCTTCGTCGAAAAGCGCCGGTCCGAAGGCGGCGCACCGACCGATTTTTGATCGACACGCAGCGGCGGGTTTGACTTCAGCGCCGAGGCGCGGTTCCCAGCTGACCAAAGCATCTGATTCAATTTACGCAAAAACGGAACTATCTTCATGAAATCTCACGTAAAAGCGGTTGTCATCGGCGGTGGTGTCGTCGGCTGCTCGGTGCTCTACCATCTGGCCAAGGCCGGCTGGACCGACATCATGCTGATCGAGCGCTCGGAGCTCACCTCCGGCTCGTCTTGGCATGCGGCGGGCGGCTTTCATACGCTCAACGGCGATCCCAACGTCGCCAAGCTGCAGGCTTACACGGTGCAGCTTTACAAGGAGATTGAAGAGCTTTCCGGCCAATCCTGCTCGCTGCACCTGACCGGCGGCGTGATGATGGCCGACACGCCCGAACGCATGGACTTCCTGCGCCTTGCCCACGCCAAGGGCCGCTATCTCGGCATGGACACCGAACTGATCACGCCGTCCGAGGCCAAGGCGATGTTCCCGCTGATGGACGAGACGAATTTCGTCGGCGCCATGTGGGATCCGGTCGAAGGCCATCTCGACCCTTCCGGCACCACCCACGCCTATGCCAAGGCCGCCAGGAAGCTCGGCGCGGAGATCGTGCTGCGCAACCGCGTCGTCGAGCTGACGCAGGAGGTCGACGGCACCTGGAACGTCGTTACCGAGCAAGGCACGGTCAAGGCCGAGCATGTCGTCAACTGCGGCGGCCTGTGGGCGCGCGAGATCGGCCGCATGGTCGGCGTCGAACTGCCGGTGCTGGCCATGGAGCATATGTATCTTTTGACCGAGCCGATGCCGGAGGTCGAGGAATTCAACAGGTCGACCGGCCGCGAGATGATCGGCGTGCTGGACTTCAAGGGCGAGATCTACACCCGCCAGGAACGCAACGGCATCCTGCTCGGCACCTATGAAAAGGCCTGCAAGCCGTGGTCGCCGGTCAACACGCCATGGGATTTCGGCCACGAACTGCTGCAGCCCGACATCGATCGCATCGCGCCCTCGCTCGAAATCGGCTTCAAGCATTTCCCCGGTATCGAGACGGCCGGCATCAAGCAGATCATCAACGGTCCCTTCACCTTCGCGCTGGACGGCAATCCGCTGGTCGGCCCGGTGCAGGGCCTGACCAATTTCTGGTGCGCCTGCGCCGTCATGGCCGGGTTCAGCCAGGGCGGCGGCGTCGGCTTGGCGTTGTCGAACTGGATGGTCCATGGCGACCCAGGCTTCGATGTCTGGGGCATGGATGTCGCCCGCTTCGGCGAGTGGGCGAGCCTGCGCTACACCAACGCCAAGGTGCGCGAAAACTATTCGCGCCGGTTCTCCATCCGCTTCCCCAACGAGGAACTGCCGGCAGCCAGACCGGCGCAGACGACGCCGCTCTACGACACCATGCTGGCCAACAACGCCGTCATGGGCGACTCATGGGGCCTCGAAACCCCGCTCTGGTTCGCGCCGAAAGGTTCGGAGCCGAAGGATATCGTTTCGTTCCACCGCTCCAACGATTTCAGGCCGATCGGCGAGGAAGTGCGCACGACGCGCGAGAAGGTCGGCGTCACCGAGATCGCCAATTTCGCCAAATACGAAGTGTCCGGGCCGGGATCGGAAGATTTCCTCAACCGGCTGATGACCAACCGCATGCCGAAGGCCGGCCGCATCGTGCTGACACCGATGCTGAACGAGTTCGGTAAATTGATCGGCGACTTCACCATCGCCAAGGCGGGTGAAGAGCGTTTTATGATCTGGAGCTCGTCCGCCGCTCAGAAATACCATATGCGCTGGTTCGAGAAGCATCTGCCGAAGGATGGCCCAAGGGCGTCAGAGGTGCGCATCCACCGCTTCGACCAGACGCTTGTCGGCCTCTCGATCGCCGGACCGAAATCGCGAGACCTGCTGCAGAAACTGGTCGATGTCGACATCTCGACCAAGGCTTTTCGCTTCATGGATTTCCGCGAGATGGCGGTCGGCGGCGCGCCCTGCATGGTCAATCGCATCACCTATACCGGCGATCTCGGCTACGAGATCTGGATGGCGCCGGCCTACCAGCGCCTTGTCTATCGCGCGATCAAGGACGCCGGCGAAGAATTTGGCCTCGTCGATTTCGGCATGCGCGCCTTGCTCTCGATGCGCCTGGAAAAGAATTTTCCGACCTGGTTCCGCGAGCTGCGCCCGATCTACGGGCCGTTCGAAGGGGGAATGGACCGCTTCGTCAAGCTGGAGAAGAACGACTTCATCGGACGCGAGGCGGCAGCCAGGGAACAGGCCGAAGGGCCGAAGCTGCGCCGCGTCTCCTTCGTCGTCGACGCCGCGGATGCCGATGTGATGGGCGACGAGCCGATCTGGGCCAAGGTCGGCGACAAGGACTACGACACGGTGGAAAAGCCGCACGGCTATGGCGCGCCGCGTTTCGACACATCAGGCGAGGAAGTACGTGGCTCCAAGGCAGCGGAAGGTGCCTCGGCAGTGCGCGGCATCGTCGACGGCGACTGGCGCGTGGTCGGCTGGGTCACCTCCGGCGGCTATGCGCATTACGTGCAAAAGTCGATGGCGCAGGGCTATGTGCCGGCTGCCTTGGCCGAGAACGAGAGCGCCGGACTGTTCGAGATCGAAATCCTCGGGAGCCGGCGGCCGGCCCGCATCAATGTCGAGCCGCCTTTCGACCCGAGCGGCGAGAAAATGCGGACCTGATGCATGTCGCCCGAAGGGTGCGGGCCGCTATCCACATTGTGCGGGGTACGGTCTTCATGCTAGCGGAGCCGGCGGTAACCGGCACCGGCGATGAGAACTCCTTGAAGTATTCCTCGAAGTATTCGATGAAGTGGGCCGAATGGCTTGCCGAGGGCAGGATCGGCCCCTTCCCCGCAGCGATCGTCATGATCGCGCTTTATTGCTGCGCACAGATTGTCGTGCTGCCGCTCGTGAGCCTTTGGGCGGGGACCGCGGTCGGCGTCGATGACTCCGAACAGCTGATGTATATGCGGTTTTTGTGGGCGGGCTATGGCGGCGCTCAGCCGCCGCTTTACTCCTGGCTCGGCTGGCTGGCGTCATCGGTTTTCGGAACCAACATCCTCGCACTTAAAGTACTGAAATATTCCCTGATTTTCGTGGCCCTGGCCTCGGTCTTCGTCGCGGTGCGCAAACTCGGCTATTCCCAGCGCACAGCGGTTGCCGCTACTCTAGGTCTGTTGCTGTTTCCTCAGCTGACCTGGGAAATGCAGCACACCTTGTCGCATACCGTTGCCGCATTCTGCTTTTCGGCGCTGCTGCTGCTTGCGCTTATCGAGCTTCTGCAGCGCAAATCGCTGCTGGCCTACGCCTTGTTCGGCCTGGCGATCGGTGCGGCTGTGCTGGCGAAATACAACAACGTCATCCTGCTTGCCGCGATGCTGCTGGCGACCTTGTCGATGCGCGAAACCCGCCAGGTCATCCTGCGTCCGCAAATCATGATCAGCATGGCCGTGGCGCTGCTGGTGTGCCTGCCGACACTGTATTGGACCGCCATGCATCCGAGCGAATTGCTGGCGCGCAGCTATAAGTTCGGCATCGATGAAGGCGACGGTGCTTTCCTCGTCGCGTTGAAAGGCATCGTCGACTTCGCCGGAGCCGTACGGAATTTTGCCATCGTGCCGTTCGTGACTTTTGCAGTGGCGATGCTGGCGGGACGGATCCTTCCATCGACGCTTCGCCAGCGGCTTCCAGATTCGGAAAAATTCTTGTGGCGCGTTCTCGGCTTCGGGCTCTGCATCACGACTATCCTGGTGATCGCCAGCGGCGCCACCATGTTCAGAGCGCGCTGGCTGTTGCCGGTCCTGTTTCTTCTGCCTGTCGCGTTCGCTGCCCGCATGGATGCCCTTGGCGACAAAGGCAGGACCGCGCAATACCTCACCATCGCCGTTGCAGCCACGCTGGCCGTGCTGGTCTTGCCGGCGTCGTGGGCTTACCAGGTCTATGGCGGAAAAGGTATGGGACGTGTCGCCCGTCTGGACTACCAGACGCTGTATCATGATCTGACCGCGGATGGCGCGATCAAGACGGTTACGTCGGACTGGCACTGGGTGGGCAACCTCAGGCTCGTCGATCCCGACCTTGTCGTGCTCGGAAAGGAGGTGCCGGGTTTCGCTGCATTGCTGCAGGAACCGGCTATTCTGATCTGGCTCGATAAACCGGACCCGGCGCCGGAAATCCTCGACCGCATCCATCAGGCGGGTTTCGTCCTGGATGGTGAAACCCGCACCCTCAGGGTTCCCGAATTTTTCGGCTCGAGCGACGGCCGGCTTGTGACCGTCGCCAAGTTGAAAAGGCAGGAGGCAAAATGACCGTCCGGCGATCGGCTGGCCATCTGTGATGACCGGATCTGGCACAAGGACCGGAAAATGAGTGAGCAAGGCGTCGAGCGACGATTCGGTCGCCACCGCAAGATCATGCCGTTCGACCCGGACGAAGCGGGCTCCATCGATGCGCTGCGCCGGAAGTCGCGGCAGAAGGCTGCTGAGCTCAACCAGCATGTGCTTGGCTATGGCGCACTGGCGGAAGCCGAGTGGCAAGCCGCCGACATCGCCGCCCCCGACCTGGCCGCCATGCGGCAATACCGGCTCGACCGCATCCGCGCCGAGCTGAGGCGTCGCGACTACGCGGGAGCTCTGCTCTACGATCCGATCAACATCCGCTACGCAACCGACTCGACCAACATGCAGCTGTGGGTGGCGCGCAATCCGACACGGCATTGTTTCGTCGCCACTGACGGGCCGGTCGTGCTGTTCGACTATTTTTCCTGCGAGCACCTTTCCGAACATTCCGGCGTCGTCGACGAGGTGCGGCCGGCAGTGTCGTGGACGTATCTCTACGGCGGCGAGCTGACTGAACTGAAGGTCCGCCGCTGGGCGGCCGGCATCGCCGATCTGGTGAGGGAGCATGGCGGCGGCAACAACCGGATCGCGGTCGACCACATCAATCCCGAGGGTGTCGAGGAACTCGCCCGCCTCGGCATTTCGATCGGCAATGGCGAAGCGGTGATGGAGAACGTGCGGCTGATCAAATCGCCCGACGAAATCCTGGCTATGCGCCGCTCGATCGTCGCTTGCGAGGCGGCGATGCGCGAGATGGAAGCCGCGCTCGTCCCGGGCATTTCCGAGAACGAATTGTGGGCCGAGCTTCACCGCGGCAACATTGCGCGCGGCGGCGAATGGATCGAAACCCGGCTCTTGTCATCCGGCCCGCGCACCAATCCGTGGTTTCAGGAATGCTCGTCGCGGACGATCGAAGCCGGCGATCTCGTCGCCTTTGATACCGATCTGATCGGCCCCTACGGCTTCTGCGCCGACCTGTCGCGCACCTGGCTCTGCGGCGACGCCAAGCCGTCCAACGCGCAACGCGACCTGTTTCGCATCGCCGCCGACCAGATCGCCCACAACACCGGCCTGATGCAGCCCGGCATATCGTTCCGCGACCTCGTCGAACGCTCGGCAGTGCCTCCTGGGGACTGTTTCCCGACGCGCTACGGTGTGCTTTATCATGGCGTCGGTCTGGCCGACGAATACCCGACGCTGCCGCATGCTGACGACTGGACCGAGGACACGCCGGACGGTGTTCTCGAAGCCGGCATGGTGCTGTGCGTGGAGAGCTATATCGGCCGGCTTGGCGGCCACGAGGGTGTCAAGATCGAGGAACAGATCCTGGTCACCGCAGCCGGCAACGAGCAGCTTTCGACCTATCCGCTCGACGAGCGGCTGCTCGGCGGCTGAGCGTTCTCAGCCGGCCGCCGCGACGGCCTCACGCATCGCAGCGACAATCTCTTCCGGTGTCGCTCTGGAGGTGATGAACGGCAGGCCCTTGCGCCGCCTTGTCCAGCCGACGACTGCCAGCTTCTGTGCCGCAGGCTCGAAGCGCTGCGCCAGCACCCAGCTCAGGCAATCGATTGCCGCGACATCGGCCCTGCCCTCGGCAATCGCGACGATCGACGCGCGGTGGCCGCCGCTTTCGCTGCGCTCTGAGAAGATGTCCAGGCTCTCGCCCATCGCCTTCAGATCGCGCGTCAGCCCTACGAGGCCCGACATCGAATCGGAGCTGTTGAAGGTGAAGCGCATGCTGCGCAGCAGGTCGAGAGGAACGAGAGGGCTGCCGTCATCAGGCGATCGAGCAGACGGCGCACCGTCCGCGCGCATCACGAGGGCGCTCGAATAGAGTTCGCCCTGCCCGCCTTCGAAGGCATCGTAATTCGGCTGGCCGATCACCTGGACATGCTCCGACAGGCCGATTTCCATCGGACCCCAGCAGGTTTGCGCGAACAGCAACGCCGGATGCAGCCAGAGCCCGTGAAAATCCAGTTCGTCCGGCGGCAGCGTCGCCGGATCGGGCGCGATGACCTTTCCGGCGGCGTCGCGGATGCCGCCTTCTACAGGCCGCAAATCAGCGTTGACGCGAGCGATGGTCTGCGGCGCGTCGATGCCTTTTTGCCGGAAGACATCACGCAGCCGCGCCCATTGGGCATCGACCTCGCCGCGCATTTCGGGCCAGTCATACATCGGCAAGGCGGCAACGAAATCGCTCATGCCGGGATTTTGATCTTTACGCTGAGAAACTGACGAGACCATTGATACGCGCACCTGGGCATCGCCGCCGGCGATGCCGCAAATTCATTCCTTCGGCGGCTCGGCAGGCACCGGCGCGCTGCCAAGCCCATTGAGGCTGCGCGCCCTGACGCGCGGCTTGAACGCCCGGCCCGGTTCCGGCGTGCGCCGCAGCACCGGGTGGACGACCGGCTCCTTCGCCTTGAAGGCATATGCCTTGAGCAATGCAAAATAATTCGGAAAGGCGTAGCCATTGTTCATCCGCAGCCATTCGTCACGGCGCTCGGCAAACAGCTTCGGCAGCCGGTACCAGGCCACGGTCGGGCTCTTGTGATGGACGAGGTGCAGGTTGTTGTTGAGAAACAGCAAGGACAGCGGCGAACGCTCGACGATCACCGTGCGACCTTCCGGATGCTCCGACCACTGGTGCTCGGCGAAGGTACGGATCGAGATCAGCGACTGGCCGAGCCACACCGGCACCAGGACGTAGAGCCACAGCGGGATGCCGAAGCCGAACTGCACGACAGGCAACACCACGGCGAGGCCGATCGCGTGCAGCAGCCATGCCTTGCGGATCACCCTGTCGCCGGCAAGCATCTGCTTGGCATCGTCGATGAAGAAGCCGATGCACGACAGCCACGGGCCAAACACGAGGCGGCCGATCATGGTGTTGTTTATTTTCAGCAGGAACTTCATCGCCGGCGGCAATTCGTCATGGTGCCACAGCGCCTTGTAGTAGCTTTCGGGATCGTCAAGCGGATCGGTCAACCGTTCGTCGGCATGATGGCGCAGATGAATGATCTTGAAACGGCGGAACGGCCAAACGAGGCCGATCGGCAGGAAGACGAACGCTTCGTTGAGCTGCGCATTGCGGGTCGGATGGCCATGCAGGATTTCGTGCGCCAGCGAGGATTGCAGCGCGACCATCAAGGCCAGAGCGACGAGCGCCAGCAACGGGTAGGACGGCCAGAGGAGCAAGCCGGCGGCGAGCCAGGTGCCATAACAGAAGAATGCGAGAAATACGGTCGGCCATTCGATGGCCGGTGCGCTGCGTCGTCTACTACCTGTGTTCGTCATGCGATCGACCACTGCCCTTCCAGTCGCCGGAACTCCGTGATTCCTGACAACATTGTGTCAGGAGCGTTGAGTTGCTGCAACGCGACAAAGCGCACTAGATGTTGCGATTGCGCATTTTCAGCCGCATATGTTATCTATTGTAAACAAGTCAGAGGATTCATTTACGCCTGAGACGCCGCCTTGGCGGATTTGGCGAATTTTTTTCCTCCTAACGGCAGGAATGACGATATGGACAAACGCGACCTGTCGACGGTCTTTCGGGAGCGCCTGAAAATGCTCTTGACACGGTCCGACTTGAACCAGTCAGCCTTCGCGGCCGCGGTGGGCATCGACCGTTCCGCGCTTTCGCAGCTTCTGTCCGGCGCCTCGACGCGCCTTCCCCGCGCCGAAACGCTGCTCAACATCGCTGCCGAATTCAAGGTGTCGCTCGACTGGCTGCTCGGCCTCAGCCAGGACGAAGGCGTTACCGGTGAAATCCGCGAAAGCCTGGAGATCGAGGAGGCGCCCGACGGTTTCGACCGCACGCTGCTGGCCAGATGGCATGCCGAGGCCGCGGGCACGAAAATCCGTTACGTGCCGGCCGGCATCCCCGATCTTCTGCGCACCGAGGCGCTTGTCGACTACGAGGCGGGCATCGCCAACAAGAGCCGCGAAGCGCAGGCCGGCGAGACGCAGTATCGCATCGACTACAACCGGCGGCCGGAAACCGACATGGAAGTCTGCATGCCGCGCCACACGCTGGAGATCTTTGCGCGCGGGCTGGGCGTGTGGGATCGTTTCCCGGAGGCCGACCGCCACCAGCAGCTTCTCCATATGGCGACGCTGCTCGACGACCTTTATCCGACCTTCCGCCTGTTTCTCTATGACGGGCGGATGCGCTATTCAATCCCCTACACCATCTTCGGGCCCTATCGCGCCGCCATCTATGTCGGCGACATGTATCTGGTGCTGAACGCGACCCAGCCAGTCCGCACGCTGACCAGCCATTTCGACAATCTGATCCGCGCCGCCGACGTCAACGCGCATGAGGCCGCCAGCTTCACGCAAAGGCTGGCGGAAATGCGATTTTGACGGTCTGTTTCCCGCGCTGACATTGACGGCATATAAAGAGTTCTTTATATGTTTATCCCGATAGAAAATTCCCGGAAGGCGTATTTCCAATGACCAATCCGATCGACGCGCTGCTTGCCGAAAAGGGCGTTCTGCTCGCCGATGGCGCCACCGGCACCAACCTGTTCGCCATGGGGCTGGAGGCCGGCGAGGCGCCCGAACTCTTGAACGAGACGGCACCCGACACCATCACCAGCCTGCACCAGAACTTCGTCGATGCCGGTGCTGACATCATCCTGACCAATTCCTTCGGCGGCACTCGCCACCGGCTGAAGCTGCACCATGCACAGGATCGTGTGCATGCGCTGAACAAGCGCGCCGCCGAGATCGCCCGCGCTGTCGCCGATGGAGCCGGCCGCAAGATCATCGTGGCCGGTTCGGTCGGCCCGACCGGCGAGTTGCTGGTGCCGCTCGGCGCCATGACCTATGACGAGGCGGTCGAGGCCTTTGCCGAACAGATCGAGGGCCTGAAGGCCGGCGGCGCCGAAGTCGCCTGGATCGAGACCATGTCGGCGCCGGACGAAATCCGCGCCGCTGCCGAAGCCGCGATCCGCGTCGGCCTGCCCTATACCTATACCGGTTCCTTCGACACCGCCGGGCGCACCATGATGGGGCTTTTGCCGAAGGACATCCACGGCGTCGCCGATGGGCTGTCGCAGGCGCCGCTCGGGGTCGGCGCGAATTGCGGTGTCGGCGCTTCCGACATCCTCGCCTCACTGCTCGACATGACCGAGGCGAAGCCGGAGGCGACGGTGATCGTCAAGGGCAATTGCGGCATTCCGGAATTCCGCGGCGCCGAGATCCATTATTCCGGCACGCCCGAACTGATGGCCGATTATGTCAGGCTTGCCGTCGATGCCGGCGCAAAGATCGTCGGCGGCTGCTGCGGCACCTCGTTCGCCCATCTGGCCGCCATGCGCAAGGCGCTCGACGCGCATACCAGGTCGGATCGCCCGACCGTCGAGAAAATCGTCGAGCGCATCGGCCCGATGCGCAACAAGCAGGCGACAGTCAACACCGCCGAGACCAGCGAAGCCCGTCGCGAGCGCCGGCGCAGCCGTGCCTGACAACGCTGAAAAGAGGCCGGCGAGGTTTCCCTTGCCGGCCTGCCTCACCCGCCCGTGGACTGGTTCCTTATTCTAGATGAAGGAAACCGGGCCGTATCGCCACTACCGATTGCCGCCAAGCGCCGAGGCAAGGCGCACAAGCGAGAGGAACTCGGACCGATACCCAAACGGGTCGGCCCCCCGGGCGGCAGTGGCAATCTCCATGATCCTGTCGTAACCGAACTTCGCGGTCGCATCCTCGTCGCGCAGTTTCTGGCCGAAGGCCGCGACGGCGACGGAGAAACGCTGGTCGGTGCTGGCCTGATCGAAGCTCGACACCTCGTTGGCTGATGTCACCGGCGTGGTGATCAATTTCGAGGCATCCTCGTTCGGCAGCTTGTAGCGGATTTTCACGAAAGCATATTCGTCGGCGTTAGCGACGCCGCCATTGTTCACCGACGCCTGGCCGTAGCGCAGCGGGTCGATCTGCTCGCCGCCGCTGCCCTTCGGCGTAACCTCGTAGATCGCGGTGACCGAATGGCCGGAGCCGATCTCGCCGGCATCGACGCGGTCGTTGTTGAAATCCTCGCGGTTCAAGGCACGGGTCTCGTAGCCGATCAGCCGGTATTCCGAGACCTTGTTCGGGTTGAACTCGACTTGGATCTTCACGTCCTTGGCGATGGTGAACAGTGTCGAGGACGCATCCTCGACCAGCACCTTCTCCGCCTCGGCCAAAGTGTCGATATAGGCGGCAGTGCCGTTCCCATTCTGGGCGATGGTCTGCATCATCTGGTCGTTCAGATTGCCGCGGCCGAAGCCGAACACCGACAGGAACACCCCGGTCTTACGCTCCTTTTCGACCAACCGCTTCAGATCGTCGTCGTCGGTCTGGCCGACGTTGAAGTCGCCGTCCGTGGCGAGCATCACGCGGTTGATCCCGTTGTTGACGAAGGACTCTTGCGCCAGGCTGTAGGCTTGCCTGATGCCCGCCTCGCCGGCCGTGCTGCCGCCGGGCCTCAAAGTATCGATGGCATTGAGGATCTTGTCCTTCTCCGAGACCTTGGTCGGTTCGAGCACGGTGCCGGCATCACCCGCATAAGTGACGATCGAGACCGTGTCGTCCGGCTTCAGCCTGCTGACCAGCAGCCGGAAGGCCGACTGCAAGAGCGGCAGCTTGTCCTGCTCGTTCATCGAGCCCGACACGTCGATCAGGAACACCAGATTGGCCTTGGGCTGCTCGGCCGGTTTGACGTCGAAACCCTTGATGGCGACATGCATCAGCTTGGTGTGCTCGTTCCACGGCGTCGGCATGACGCTGACGGTCGAATTGAACGGCGTCGAGGCAGAATCCGGCCCTTTCCAGTCATAGGGGAAGTAGTTGATCATCTCCTCGACGCGGACAGTGTCGGCCTGCGGCACGAAACCTTCCCTGAGCGAACGGCGCACGAAGGAATAGGAGGCGGTGTCGACATCGATCGAGAAGGTCGAGATCGGGTCTTCGAGTGCTGCGCGCACCGGATTGGTCTTGAAATCCTCGACGCGGTCGCGGTTTTGCTCCGGCAGCGGCATCTGGTCGGCCGGCATGGCTTGCGGCTGCACCATCAGCTTGGATTCGGCTGTCGTGCCGGGCTGGGCGCTTGCACCGCCGTCCTGTGCGAACTGGCCGCTCGGCGCGGGCGTCGGCGCATTGCGGGTCAGCGCATCCTGGTTCGCCAGGCCGCCAACGGCCGCCGATTCGGACTTCGGCGGCGAAGCCGGCGCGACAAGCGCCTCGGCCGCGACGCGGCTTTCGCTGTCGGCGTCGGCTTTCTTCTGCTTGTCGGCCTCGGCTACGGCAAGCGGTCTCACCGTGGCCGGCCGTTCAGCCGCCGGTTTGTCGGCCAGCGTTTCGGTTATCTTGCCGTCTCCACCGGAATGAAATGACTGCTCCTGCAACATATAAATGGCGGCGTATCCGGCGATCGGCAGGGCGACGAGCCCGGCAATGGCCGGCGTGGCGATGAGTTTCTTTTGCATGATTTCGCTCCAGAGCTTTTGTGCTCGCTCTGTGAGACGAAGCCCGTTCGCCGATCCTTGGGCGGCAGGTGAAGTTTTTTCGTCCATGTCGGCCTCGTAGGCACGCATGGCGGCCTCGAAGGCACGCGCCTTCGCGTCGGTACCCGGCGCCGGTGCTGCGATGTCGCGCAGCCTCCTGAGTTCGTTGTCGTCGACCATGGTCACACTTCCCCGGCTGAACGCATGAGCGTCTTCAACCGTTTCTTCGCTTCATGGATGTGCCAGGAAACCGTCGTCTCCGAGATCGTCATCGCCTCGGCGGCGGCGGCGTGGCTCAACCCTTCGCCATAGACGAGCAGTACCGCGTCGCGCTGCTTGTCCGGCAGCATCCGCACCGCCGCCCAAAGCGCCTCGGCCGGATCCTCGGGATCGGCCGAAGCCTCTCCCGAGATCAATGCGTAAGCGCCATAGGCTTCGGTCTTGACCGTCTCGCGGGCGGTCTTGCGCATCATGTCGCGCGCTGCGTTCAGCGTCATGGTGTAGAGCCAGGTCGTGAAGGCGCCGCTGCCGTGATAGTCGCGGATCGCCCGGCCGAGCCGGACACAGACTTCCTGGGCGATGTCCTCGGCGTCGGCCTTTTTCCCGCACCAGCGATAGGCGGCGCGATAGACGAAATCATAGTGCCTTTCGAGCAATCTGCCGAAAGCCCTTCTGTCTCCGCCTTTCGCCCACCCGATCAGCTCGGCGTCGGAGGCTTCGCTTTCATCCAGCATCAGCGCCATCATTTGCTTGTTGGACGAAGGCTAATGGCGATTCCTTGGGGCGGTGGAAAGATTTTTTTGGGAGGCGGTCAGAGGGGACCACCGGCGCACTACTCCAGTGTCTCCGCAAACAGCGTCGTCAGCCGCTTCCAATGGCGCTCGGCGCCGGTCGCATTGAAGACGCTGTGATCCGGAACGCACCAGCCATGCGCCATGCCGGCGTAATTCTCGATGACATGATCGACCTCAGCCGCGCGCAGCGCTTCGGCCAGCCGCGCCGCCTGCTCCGGGGGGAAACTTCTGTCCACGCCCGCGGTGCCGACATAGACCCGCGCCTTGATCGATGCAGCCTTCCGGTGCGGGCTGTCGGCGGCGTCGCTGGCCAGATTGCCGCCATGGAAGCTGGCGGCGGCAACGATGCGATCGGGATAGGTCGCGGCGGCGTTCAGCGCCCGCGCCCCACCCATGCAATAGCCGACAGTGCCGACCGGTCCGGTCAGGCCTTCGGCATCGAGCGCATCGAGAAAAGCGCCGCTGTCGCGGATGGTCATGTCCTGTGTCGTGCCGCTGAGGAGACCCGTGATGACAGCCTTGCGCTTCTCGTCGCTGAAGGCGGTCTTGGCCTCGAAGGGGCCGTAGGGCGCGTTGCGGTAGAAAAGGTCCGGGACCAGCACCGCATAGCCCTGCCCTGCGAGTTTCTCAGCTATCTGGTCGAGCGCGGGACGCGGGCCAAAAGCGTCCATGTAGAGGATGATAGCGACCTTGGACGATGGAGCAGTTGCCGAGCGGAACAATCCCGCTTTGGCGATGCCGTCTTCGGTCTTGATCTGAATGTCCTGCTTCGCCATTGCCTGCTCCATTTGATTGCCGTGCGATACATATCCGTGCCGGAGGGTTGGGCAAATCAATGGTGGATCCGCCACGTTCACAAATGCGTATCTCCCAGGCTACGATGGCCTGACAGCGAACAGCGCGTTTCAATTTGGCCATAGGACAGAGCTCATATGTGGCTGACGGCCTTCCTAGCTTTTTTCGCGGGTGTTTTTGGCGCCAATGGCGTCCCTCATTTTGTCAGCGGGATAACCAAGGGTTCCTACCCTTGCCTCTTCGGCAACTCTGCTATCCCCAATCTGATAGCCGGCTGGGCTAGCTTCGTCGTGGCGACCCTCTTCGTCTACGCGACCGATTTCGCACAGTATCCCGCCGTCTCGCTGGTTTCGGGCGCCATCGGGGTCCTGCTGATGGGTCTCTTTCATGCAGCGGGGCTGGCTTTCGGCCGAAAATCCTAAGACCGACAGGTCTCGTTCAGCCGCCTAGCTAGCGCGCGAAAGCTGCCATGTGGAAGGCCTGAACCTCCGGCGGATAGCGATAGGATGTTCCATACGGACAGGCATTGCGGTCGAGGCAGCCACCCGTGCGGCAAGGCGAGCCATCGGCGCCGCGCACGTACCCGAGACAGGATTGGTAGGCAAAACCGCGCACGGAATAGGCTTCGATAGGGCAGGATTTCAGGCAAGGTTTTTCGACACATGCATCGCAAAGATGAATCGCTTCGCGAGTTTCCTCAAACGCAATCTCGGCCTCGAACAGCAGCGCGCCGCGGTAGGCGTGCCAGAGCCCGTATCGCGGATGCATGAGGATGCCGAGCGGCGATGGTTTTAGTCCCTCCGCCCGCATCGCCCATTGCTGGAACGGCAGATAGGGCCTGTCGGACGGCGACACGGCACGCGCGCCGAAGTCGTTCGCCACCGCGCCGATGACTTCGCGCGACCATGTGTCGAGCGGATTGGCGATGACCCGCGACTGGCTCTCGCGCCAGCGCAGGAAATGCGGCCAAGGTGCTGCACCCGCCTGCCCTACCAGCACGATGGATTTGGCGGGAGCGCTGGAGAGACCGAACGGCGTGTCCTCGCCATCGGCAAAATTGAAGCCGCCGCGAAGCATGAGACCGTAGGCGGAAAGCGCTGCCGCTATATCTTCGATCATGCTGCGCGCAACACTCACCCCTTCCTGTCCGGATCAGAGAAGGCGCTCCGCCAGACTTCCTTGTGGATGATGTTGGCGACTTTAGCCCCGCCTGACTCGGGCTCCTTTCAGGTGAAGGCGTCGGCCATCGACGCCTTCTTCCTGGCGATGAAGTCCTTCAGCCCATCGTCGATGCCCTGATCGAGATGCGGCGCCTCGTAGCTTTCCAGCCAGCGGCGGGCGAGTTCGTTGGCGCGTTGCGGCGCGGTCTTTTCGCCCTCGGCCAGCCACTGCTCATAGGAGTTGTTGTCGGCGATGTTGGAACGGTAGAAGGCGGTCTGGAAGTTGGCCTGGGTGTGGTCGCAGCCGAGATAGTGGCTGCCGGGACCGACCTGGCGGATGGCATCCATCGCCTGGCCGTTTTCCGACAGGTCGACACCTTCGGAGAATTTCTGCGTCATGCCGAGCTGGTCGATATCCATCATGAATTTCTCATAGCAGGAGGCAAGCCCGCCCTCGAGCCAGCCGGCCGAGTGCAGCACGAAATTGGTGCCGGCGAGGATCGTCGAGTTCAGCGTGTTGGCGCTCTCATAGGCCGCCTGCGCGTCCGGGATTTTCGAGGCGCAGAGCGAGCCGCCGGTGCGGAACGGCAGGCCAAGCCGGCGGGCGAGCTGCGCCGCGCCATAAGAAACCAGCGACGGCTCCGGCGTGCCGAAGGTCGGCGCGCCCGACTGCATCGAGATCGACGAGGCGAAGGTGCCGAACAGCACCGGCGCGCCCGGCCGGATCAGCTGCGTGAACGACGCGCCAGCCAGCACTTCGGCCAGCACCTGCGTCAGCGTGCCGGCGACCGTCACCGGGCTCATCGCGCCGGCGAGGATGAACGGCGTGACGATGCAGGCCTGGTTGTGGCGCGAATAGACTTTCAGCGCCCCCAGCATGGTCTCGTCGAACACCATCGGCGAATTGGCGTTGATCAGGCTGGTCAGCACCGTGTTGTTCTCGACGAAATCGTCGCCGAACACGATCTTAGCCATCGCCACCGTGTCCTCGGCCCGCTCCGGCGCGGTCACCGAACCCATGAACGGCTTGTCGGAATATTTGATGTGGCTGTAGACCATGTCGAGATGGCGCTTGTTGACCGGCACGTCGACCGGCTCGCACACCGTGCCGCCCGAATGGTGGATCGACGGCGCCATATAGGCGAGCTTCACGAAATTGCGGAAATCCTCGATCGTCGCATAGCGCCTGACGCCGTCGAGGTCGCGCACGAAGGGTGGCCCATAGACCGGCGCGAAGACCGTGGCGTTGCCGCCGATCTGTACCGAGCGCTCGGCATTGCGGGCGTGCTGGGTATAGAGGGACGGCGCGGTCTTCAGCAGCGAGCGGCAGAGGCCCTTCGGGAAATGCACGCGCTCGCCCTTGACGTCGGCGCCGGCCTCTTTCCAGAGCTGCAGCGCCTCGGCGTCGTCGCGAAAGATGATGCCAATCTCCTCGAGCACCGTGTCGGTGTTCTTTTCGATCAGCGCCAGCCCTTCCTCGTCCAGCACCTCATAGACGTTGATCTTGCGCTTGATGTAAGTGAGCTGGGTGCCTGGGCCGCCGCCCGAGCGCGCCGCCCGCCGAGCAGCGGCGCCGCCGCTGGCAGCGCGGCCACGTCGGGCGTTTGACGCTTCCTGATCGACTGGCGCGTTTTCACTCATGATCGTTCTTCCCTGACTTTTGTCCTGGCCCTGATTTTGCTCCGGCCTGAATTTTGTTCTGGCGCGAAATCCGTATGCGGCCGCATATCGCGGCTTCTGGCCGGATCGTAGTCATGCACCCTATTCGAAACGGCCCGCCAGCGCCAACGCCTGTCGCAAAATCGACAAGAATTCCAATAGATTTGCGGTCGCTTTCCTTTTGCGGGAAGTCGCAAATCAGCTATGGATACACGCCCCTTGCGGGTTAGGTATTACCGTTGCATTTCAGGTGCCGTGATTGTTTCCGCACGGCAAGGAGCCCGAGAAAAAATGGCCGACGACGAGATCATCCTTTCCGAGCTTTCCGACGACGAGCTCGTGCAGCAGATGCATGACGACCTTTATGACGGGCTGAAGGAAGAGATCGAGGAAGGCACGCAGATCCTGCTCGATCGCGGCTGGGCGCCTTACAAGGTGCTGACCGAGGCGCTGGTCGAAGGCATGCGCATCGTCGGCGAGGATTTTCGCGACGGCATCCTGTTCGTGCCGGAAGTGCTGCTGTCAGCCAACGCGATGAAAGCCGGCATGTTCATCCTGCGCCCGCTGCTCGCCGCCACCGGCGCGCCGAAGCAGGGCAAGATGGTGATCGGCACGGTCAAGGGCGACATCCACGACATCGGCAAGAACCTTGTCGGCATGATGATGGAGGGCGCCGGCTTCGACGTCATCGACCTCGGCATCAACAATGCGGTCGAAAAATATCTCGACGCCATCGAACAGCACCAGCCCGACATCATCGGCATGTCGGCGCTGCTGACCACGACCATGCCCTACATGAAGGTCGTCATCGACACGATGAAGGAAAAGGGCATCCGCGACGACTATGTCGTGCTGGTCGGCGGCGCACCGCTCAACGAGGAATTCGGCAAGGCCGTCGGCGCCGATGCCTATTGCCGCGACGCGGCGGTGGCGGTCGAGACCGCCAAGGACTTCATGAAGCGCAAGCACAACGTCCGCGCTTCGGCCTGAGCTTGGCGGATTCGGCCTGGACAATAAACAAAGCCGCGCCTTGCAGCGCGGCTTTGTTGTTCCCAGATGTCAGTATCGGGTCAAGGATTTTCGACGGTATCCTCAACCGCGTTGGCTGTCGATTTGACATCCCTGCCGACACCGCGGATCGTGTTGGCGCAGGCCGAAAGAGCCAGGGCGCAAGCAAGAATGGCGATGGGGCCAAGGCGCAACAGTTTCATGGACGGTGTCTCCCTCGTTCGATAGATTCGAAAATCATTAGCAACGAAACCGTTCTATGAGCGCCGTGCGAAAACCACAACCCGATCAAGGCGACAGGCTGCTCGTCATCGCCTGCGGGATGATTGCGCGCGAAGTTCTTGCCGTCAAGGAGCAGCTGGCGCTCGACCATCTCGACCTGACCTGCCTGCCGGCGGAGTTCCATTTCTACCCGGACCGCATCGCGCCGGCCATGGACAAGGCAATCGAGAAGGCGAAGGCGGACGGCTACAGAAACATCTTCGTCGGCTATGCCGATTGCGGCACCGGCGGCCTGCTTGACCGCGTCTGCGAAAAGCACGGCGTCGAGCGCATGGCCGGGCCGCACTGCTTTGCCTTCTACCAGGGCATGGACGCCTATGCGAAGGTCGCCGACGACGACATGATGTCATTCTACATGACCGACTTCCTGTGCCGGCAGTTCGACGCCTTCTTCATGAAGCCGCTTGGCCTCGACAGGCATCCGGAGCTGATCAAGGACTATTTCGGCAATTACGAGAAGCTGGTCTACATCGCCCAGACCGACGATCCGGAACTCGATAAGGTCGCCGAGAACGCCGCGAGAATGCTTGGCCTCGCCTATGAGCGCCGCTCGACCGGTTATGGCGACCTGACGACGGAGCTGGCGCAAGCCGCAACCATCCCCTGACGATCAGGGAGGCGCCTCTTCTGCCGCGATCGCCGTGAGCACATCGGCAAAGCTCGTCCTGCAGACGAAGCCAAGCCTGTCCCTCGCCCGCGAGGCGTCGTAGACGCGGTCGATCGAGGAAAACATCGTCCAGCCCCTCCGCGCATAGAGCGCCGGAAACTTCGGAAAATAACGCGCGACGACTGACGGCGCGTCGGCGATCAATGCCTCGCAATCATCGAGCCGGAACGGCGTTGGGGCCGAGACGATGAATATATCGAAGCCCAGTTGCGGCGCCTTGTCCAACGCCGCGATATGGGCCTCGGCGGCATCTTCCACGGTCAGCCGACGAAACAGCAGCTCATTGGCCTTGGTGTTGGCGTCCGACTGCTCGATGGCGTGCGCCATGTCGTCTGCCTCGGGAAAGAACCGGGCGGTGCGCAGCACGATCACCGGCAATCGGGACTGGATGTGATAGAGGCGGCAAAGGTGCTCGGCCGAAAGTTTGGTGACGCCGTAGATGTTGCGCGGCTCGGGCGACATGTCTTCCGTCAGCCAGGCGGCCTTGCGCGCGCCGCCGGTGAAGCCGGCGCGTATGGCTTTCGAGATCATCAACGAGGTCGTCGACGTGAAGACGAAGCGCTGAACGCCCGATGCCACCGCCGCGTCGAGCAGGTTGAGCGTGCCGCGCACATTCGTCTCGACGAAATCCTCGTTGCGGTTGTGTTCGATATCAGGCTTGTGCAGCGCGCCGCTGTGGACGATCGCCTCGATGCGGTTTTCCCCGACCATCCGCATGACCAGGTCACGATCGGTGACCGAGCCGATCATCTGCGTCTGCGCCGATGGGACGGGATCGAGGCCGACGACGTCATGGCCAAGCGCCCGCAGCCGCGGCGCGAGCGCGCTGCCCAACCAGCCTGATGATCCCGTAAGTAATATCCGCATCGGTGAAGCCAGGATTTTTAACCTGGCCACTGTTAAGCATGGATGACGGGCCGCCGCGAGCAGGTAAGTTATGAGCCAAATGAGAAAACAGGCTGTTCCAGCCATCGACCAGGAAACGCACCGATGATCGCTCGCCTCATGATTGCCGCAGGAATTGTCTGCTTCACCCTGCCCGCGCTCGCCGACGGCGAGGTGCAGAAGCTCATCACGCCTGCCGACAAGGCACGGCTCGACAAGTATGACGAGACGCGCAAGACAGCCCTTGATGAAGCCAGGGCCGGCGACGCCGCCGAGGTCAAGCAGCTCGACGCCTTGCTGGCAAAGCCGCTGGTCTCGTTTTCCGACGCGGACCTGACCGGGAACTGGCTGTGCCGTACCATCAAGGCCGGCGGACTAAGCCCGCTCGTCATCTATGGCTGGTTCAAGTGCAAGGTGAGCGACGATGGTTCGGGCTGGATGCTGGAAAAGATCACCGGTTCGCAACGCACCAAGGGCCGTTTCTTTGATGACGGCGAAAAGCGCTCGATCTATCTCGCCTCCTTCTCCGTCAACAACGATCCGGCAAAACCCTATGGCAGCGGCCCACAGAGCGACCAGGTAGGCTACGCCTTTCGCAACAGCGTCGACGAATGGCGCATCGAATTCCCCGCGCCCTATTACGAATCGAAGCTCGACATCCTTGAGCTCAAGCGCTGAGCCTGCAGCCCTGACACCAAGCCGATCACCAAGGATTAACCCGGGCGGTCTAGCATCCCGCGCGCTAAGACCATGTCTTCACGGGCGGCACGTCGCGAACCATGAAACCCCAGAAATCAAACCTGCGGCCGATAGTCGTCGTCACCGAAGGCGGGCCGCATATCTGGACCATCGTCAACGCCATCAGTGACCGGCTGGGTCCTGTCAGCGTCATCCTCGAAACCCCTGAATCCAAAAAGCAATTGCTGATCGGGCGTGCTCGCCGCCAAGGCTGGTTACAGGCCGCCGGGCAGCTTGGCACGATGGTGCTGACGCGGCTTGGCAAGCGGTTTTTCGCCGGGCACGCAGCACGCATGATGGCCGAACAGAAGCTGCAGACGGAACCGAAGCCCGAACAAGCGATCATCCACGTTCCCTCGGCCAACGCGCCGGAGTGCCTGCAGGCGATCGCGGAAATCCAGCCCGGCGTCGTGCTGCTCGCCGGCTGCCGCCTGCTGTCAAGCCAGACTCTGGCGAGGATCCCTTGCCCGGTCCTCAATTACCATGCCGGCATCGCTCCTAAATATCGCGGCATGAATGGCGGTTACTGGGCGTTGGCCTCGGGCGATGCGCAAAATTTCGGCACCACGGTGCATCTGGTCGACGCCGGCGTCGACACCGGCGGCGTGCTGCGGCAGGTGCGTGGCAAACCTGCGGCAGGCGATACGATTTCAAGCTACGCTTTGCGGCAGGCGGCGTTCTCGCGCGACATCTGCGTCGAGGCGGTCAGGGACGCACTGGCCGGCAAACTTGCCACATCAGATCCCGGCCTGCCTTCGAAACAATGGTACCATCCAACGATCTGGTTCTATCTCTGGACCGGATTGCGTCGCAACGTGTGGTAAGGGCTAGTGCCGCGAATCTCTGTATGCTATTGTCATACAGAGAGCGAGATTTTACCTGATGTCCAACATGGCCCCCGTCAGCGTTCGCGTCACCTCCGACGAGCGTGACATTCTCGAAGCCGCCGCCAAGCAGGCCCACACCAACCTCAGCGACTTCATCCGGCGCAAGGCCGTCGAAGCCGCCGAAATGGAGGTGCTGAACGGGCGCGTCGTGACGATTCCCGCAGTCGATTGGGAAAAGTTCGAGGAATGGGCGAAATCGTCGCCGAAGACCCTTCCCGGATTGCGTAGGCTCGCGGCGTCACGGCCGGTATGGCAGGATTGACGCCGCCTCGGCCGCTTGCCGCAGATGACGACAGGGATACTTTCGATTGCGGTCGCGAGTCGCTCAACAGCTGGCTTCGCCGCCATGCCTGGCGCAATCAGCAGGATGGGGTCTCGCGCACGAGCGTTATTCGCGCGTCCGCCAGCATTGCCGCCTATGTTGCTCTGAGCGCCGGTCAAATCGAACGGGCATACTTGCCAAAACCAACGCAACGCAACCGGCCCGATCCCATCCCCGTAATATTGCTCGGTCAACTTGCCGTCGACCGCAGATATCAGGGTCGCGGCTATGGGCGCTCCCTTCTTTTGTTCGCGCTCAGGACCGCGGTTCGGTTCTCCAGCGAGATCGGCTGCTTTGGCGTCCTCACACACCCACTCGACGAGGCCGTGAGAGGCTTCTATCGCGACTTCGATTTCCAGGATCTCCCATTCGAGCCGAAACGAAGCATGATCGTCCGCATTGCCGATTTGAGACAGAGCGGCTTCGGCGAGGAATGACGAGCGCTTATGCCGATGCTCCTTGGCCAGCCCTTGTTACATTGATTGCCCTTTCAGCAAGGCAAGGATCAAATATCCCCGGCTTTCATTTCACGGTCTCCAATTGCGTCGCTTTTGAATGCGCGCGCGTCGTCCCATAACAAGCAGCCCAACAGCGCTTCCGGCAATGCTCGAAATGTCGAGGAGTAACAATTCATGGCCGATCTGATCGTCGTCTACTGGCGCGACATCCCCGCCCAGGTCATCGTCAAGAAGGGCCGGCAGAACGCCAAGCGCGAACTGCCGCTGCGCTTTACCGAGGCGATCGACATGTGCGCCATGCGCACCGGCGCTGGTGGCACCGACGACTACCTGGCCGAATGGCGCAAGGCCGATCCCGTGCCGGTCGGCGACGATCTTGAAAGCGAGGCCGAAAAAGCCCTCCAGGACCTCGACGCGAAATATCACCGCGAGCGGTTGGTCGCTCTGGTCAAGGCGGGCGGAAAAGAAAATGTCTGAAATTCAACCGGCGGTTACCCAGGCCACATTGGTCAAGAAGGCAGCGCCGAAATCCGACTATAAGCCGGCCGACGTGTCGCCGCAGCGGCGCGTCCAGCGCTCTTTTGCGGTGCGGCTGTGGTCGATCCGCCATTCGCGATTGCTCGAATGGTTCTATAGCCGGTTCGCCGACATGTTCCTGCTGCTGCATCCGCTATGGAAGGGCATCGGCTACGGCCGCGTCGAGGGGCCGATCAAATTCGTCGAAAAACGCGTCAAGGGCTTCATGTTCGACTGCCGCATGTGCGGCCAGTGCGTGCTCTCCTCCACCGGTATGTCGTGCCCGATGAACTGCCCCAAACAGTTGCGCAACGGGCCTTGCGGCGGCGTCCGCGCCAACGGCAATTGCGAGGTCGAACCCGATATGCCTTGCGTCTGGGTCAAGGCCTGGGAAGGCTCCCGGAACATGGTGCATGGCGACAAGATCCTCGACGTGCAAAAGCCGGTCGACCAGTCGCTGCGCGAAACCTCGGCCTGGCTGCGGGTGACCGCGCAGGCCGCCGCCGCGCGCGAAGCCGCCCAAAACGCCGCCAAGACTGGGGCATCGGCATGATCGGCCGCCAGCGCGACGAGAACCCGGCCGGCATCCATCTGCCGCTCGACCCCTTGCCCGGCCACACATCGCGCGGACGGCTGGAGCGCGTGCTTCGGCGCGGCGAGTTCGCGGTGACCACCGAGCTTAACCCGCCCGACAGCGCCGATCCGGAGGACGTCTACAACCGCGCCAAAATCTTCGACGGCTGGGTCGACGCCATCAACGCCGTCGACGCGTCGGGCGCCAACTGCCACATGTCCTCGGTCGGCATCTGTGCGCTGCTGACCCGCATGGGCTATGCCCCGATCATGCAGATCGCCTGCCGCGACAGGAACCGCATCGCCATCCAGGGCGACGTGCTGGGCGGGGCAGCAATGGGCGTCGCCAACATGCTTTGCCTGACCGGCGACGGCGTACAGGCCGGCGACCAGCCCGGCGCCAAGCCGGTGTTCGACCTCGACTGCATGTCGCTCCTGGAAACCTGCCGCATCATGCGCGATAACGGCAAGTTCCTGTCCGGCCGCAAGCTGACGACGCCGCCGCAGCTTTTCCTCGGCGCGGCGATCAATCCTTTCGCGCCGCCGATCGATTTCCGCCCGCATCGGCTGGGCAAGAAGATTGCTGCCGGCGCACAATTCGTGCAGAGCCAGTACTGCTTCGACGTGCCGATGTTCCGCGCCTACATGCAGCGGGTCCGGGATCTCGGCTTCACCGAAAAATGCTTTATCCTGTGTGGTGTCGGGCCGCTGGCCTCGGCCAAGACCGCCAAATGGATTCGCTCCAACGTGCCGGGCATTCATATCCCCGATCAGGTCGTCAAGCGGCTGGAAGGTGCCCAGGACCAGAAGAAGGAAGGCAAGCAGCTCTGCATCGACATCATCAACGAGGTTAAGGAAATTCCCGGCGTATCCGGCGTTCATGTGATGGCCTACCGCCAGGAGGAATACGTCGCCGAGATCGTCGATGAATCGGGCGTGCTGAAGGGCCGGCGGCCGTGGAAGCGCGAAATCCGCCGCGACGACCAGCTCGTTGCCGACCGGCTCGACCACATACTGCATGACGAGATTACCGAAACCCAGGTGGACATGGTCAAGACCGCGCATTGACGGCGGCCATTCGCTTGATAGAAGATCAGATAGCGATATAAAGAAGTCTTTATATCACGACGGAGAGAGGTTTTCATGACCCGCACCATCGTCGCCTCAGCGACACGAGAAATCATCATCGGCTTCGACCAGCCCTTCTGCGTGATCGGCGAGCGCATCAACCCGACCGGCCGCAAGAAGCTGGCCGCGGAGATGGTGGCGGGCAATTTCGAGACCGTCATCAAGGACGCGCTGGAACAGGCCGCCTGCGGCGCGACCATGCTCGACGTCAATGCCGGCGTCACCGCCGTCGATCCCAACGCAACCGAACCGGCGCTGCTGGTGCAGACGCTGGAGATCGTGCAGGGTCTGGTCGACCTGCCGCTGTCGATCGACAGTTCGGTGTCCGCCGCGATCGAGGCGGCGCTCAAGGTCGCCAAGGGCCGGCCGCTGGTCAATTCCGTCACCGGTGAGGAAGAAAAGCTCGAAGCCATCCTGCCGCTGGTCAAGAAATACAACGTTCCGGTCGTCGCCATTTCCAACGACGAGACCGGCATTTCGATGGATCCGGACGTGCGCTTCGCCGTCGCCAAGAAGATCGTCGAGCGCTGCGCCGATTTCGGCATTCCGGCGCATGACGTGGTCGTCGACCCGCTGGTCATGCCGATCGGCGCACTGGGCGACGCCGGCCGCCAGGTCTTTGCCCTCCTGCGTCGCCTGCGCGAAGAGCTCAAGGTCAACACCACCTGCGGCCTGTCGAACATCTCGTTCGGCCTGCCGCATCGCCACGGCATCAACGCAGCCTTCATCCCGATGGTGATCGGCGCCGGCATGACCTCGGCGATCATGAACCCGGTGCGCCTGCAGGAGATGGAAGCCGTGCGCGGCGCCAACGTGCTGAATGGCACCGACGAGAACTGCACCAACTGGATCAGAACCTACAAGGACTACAAGCCGGCCGAAGGCGGCCAGGCGGTGGCGGCCCCGACGGCGGTCAACGCGCCGGGCGAAGGCGGCGGCAATGGCGGCCGCCGCCGCGGCGGCCGCGAAGCCCGCATGGCCCGGGGTTGAGCCATGACTTGGCCGACACGATATGGTGCTTAGAACTGTTGGGAGGAACGGGTTCGAACCGCGGCGGCACCGCTGTCGCGGCCCAGGTTTCAAAGTTCGCGCAACTTAGAAAGTAAAGTCTGGAACGGATGAACTCTCCTGCCAACATCACCGATCCGCTCGTGCTGTTCATGCCGTCCGGCAAGCGCGGGCGGTTTCCGGTCGGCACGCCGGTGCTCGATGCCGCGCGCCAGCTCGGCGTCTATGTCGAGAGCGTGTGCGGCGGACGCGCCACCTGCGGGCGCTGCCAGATCGAGGTGCAGGAAGGCAATTTCGCCAAGCACAAGATCATCTCCTCCAACGACCACATTTCACCCAAAGGGGCGAAGGAAGAGCGCTACGAACGCGTGCGCGGCCTTCCCGAACGCCGCCGCCTGTCCTGCTCGGCGCAAATCCTCGGCGACCTCGTCGTCGACGTGCCGCAGGACACGGTCATCAACGCGCAGACCATCCGCAAGGACGCCGACACCAGGGTCATCGCCCGCGATTCGGCAATCCACATGTGCTACGTCGAGATCGAAGAGCCCGACATGCACAATCCATCAGGCGATCTCGATCGCCTGAAGATCGCACTGATGAAGGACTGGGGTCTCAAGAGCCTCGACTTCGATTTCCATCTCCTGCCGCAGGTGCAGGGCATCTTGCACAAGGGCAACTGGACCGCGACCGCCGCCATCCACAAGGATGCCGACAGCGAGACCGCGCGGGTCATCTCTTTGTGGCCCGGTCTCAAGAACGAGGCCTATGGGCTTGCCTGCGACATCGGCTCGACCACCATCGCCATGCATCTGGTGTCGCTGCTGTCGGGCCGCGTCGCAGCCTCGTCCGGCACGTCGAACCCGCAGATCCGCTTTGGCGAGGATCTGATGAGCCGCGTTTCCTATGTGATGATGAACCCGGACGGCCGCGAAGGCATGACGGTCGCGGTGCGCGAGGCGATCTCAGGCCTTGTCGACAAGGTCTGTGCGGAAGGCAACGTCCAGCGCAACGACATCCTGGATTCGGTTTTTGTCGGCAATCCGATCATGCACCATCTGTTCCTCGGCATCGACCCGACCGAGCTCGGCGGCGCGCCCTTCGCGCTGGCCGTCTCGGGTGCCGTGCACATCAAGGCGTCGGATCTCGGCCTGAAGCTCAACCAGGGCGCCAGGCTCTACATGCTGCCTTGCATCGCTGGCCATGTCGGCGCCGACGCGGCCGCAGTGACGCTCTCGGAAGGCCCGCACCGCCAGGACGAGATGATGCTGATCGTCGACGTCGGCACCAATGCCGAGATCGTGCTCGGCAATCGCCAGCGGGTCGTGGCGGCCTCCTCGCCCACTGGCCCGGCATTCGAGGGTGCGGAAATCTCCGGCGGCCAGCGCGCCGCGCCCGGCGCCATCGAGCGCGTCCGCATCGATCCCGATACGCTGGAGCCGAAATACCGGGTCATCGGCTCGGACCTGTGGTCCGACGAGGCTGGCTTTATCGAGAGCGTGCAGGCGACCGGTGTCACCGGCATCTGCGGCTCCGGCATCATCGAAGTGATCGCCGAGATGTATCTGGCCGGCATCATCTCCGAGGACGGCGTCATCGACGGATCGCTCGCCGCGCGCTCGCCGCGCGTCATCGCCAGCGGCCGCACCTTCTCCTATTTGCTGAAGGAAGGCGAGCCCAGGATCACCATCACCCAGACCGACGTGCGCGCCATTCAACTCGCCAAGGCCGCCCTTTATGCCGGCACCAAGCTGCTGATGGAAAAGCAGCATACCGACCATGTCGACCGCATTCACTTCGCCGGCGCCTTCGGCTCCTTCATCGATCCGAAATACGCCATGGTGCTGGGGCTGATCCCCGACTGCGATCTCGACAAGGTTTCGGCCGTCGGCAACGCCGCCGGCGCCGGCGCACGCATGGCGCTGCTCAATCGCGGCTATCGCCGCGAGATCGAGGAAACGGTGAGCCGGATCGAGAAGATCGAAACCGCGCTGGAGCCGAAGTTCCAGGAGCACTTCGTCTACGCCATGGCGCTGCCGAACAAGATCGACCCGTTCCCAAAACTGTCGGCGGCGGTGAAACTGCCACCGCGCAAGACGGTCAGCGAGGACGGCATTGCCGGCGATGCCGCCCCGCGGCGGCGTTCGCGCGAAGGCCACGCCGCCCGGCGCGGCCGGGGGTAACATCCCGCCGGCGGAAGCGGCCCTTCACCGTCGATTTCATTTGTATGCGAATGTTTCCAGATCGGCCGATCTGGAAACGAAGACGCTGTTTTCGTGAAATCCGCCAGATACATGCTCGGAGCATTTAACCGGCATTGAACGGCAGGCAGGAAACATCTTCCAGCCGCCGCAGCGCTCCACGGGAGATGAAGATGTCAATGTTCGAAAGCCTCGGCCGCTATGGTGCGGCCATCAAGCACGCACACATCAGGAACAGGTCTGTCCGGGCTCTGAACAGCCTGCCGTCCGAAATCCAGAAGGACATCGGCTGGCCCGTCTCGCCGCGCAATAACCCGCAGGCCACCTTGGCGGCCCTGCTTCTCGGCTCGGCGCGCTGATGACCTTCGCCGACAGATGCAAGCTGCTGGCCAGGCGCCAGAGCCGTCATGCGGCTCCGGCAGCAGCCGACAATCGGCTGCGCGCCGCGCTCTTGCCTCGGCGCTGAGCGTTGCGGTGGGAAGCAACCAGGATGCGGCCTTGATTGCCAACTGGATCACACCAGCGTGTTGATACCGCGCAAATCTTGACATTCTTGGCGAAGGCACGATCTTCGGAGACTGTGGGGGTTCTCTTAGTCGGCTCAGCCGAAGTCCGTGTGTCCGCATGCCCAGCCTCAAAAGCCACGTCGTGTCATTTGTCCTCAGGCATAGCCGCAAGCAGGCATTTTCCAGCCCGGAAAATCTGCAGCGCTGGATCGCCTATGCGCGCAAGACGGAGGACCACCGGCCGCCCGCCTCGCTGCGATCGCGTTTCGACATTACGACGCGCAGCGTTGACGGCTTTCCCGTCTACGAAATCGCGCCAAAGGCCGGCGAGCGAAAGCGTATTCTCTACCTGCATGGCGGCGCCTATGTCTTTCAAATCACGTCCTATCACTGGGGACTGATCGCCGACATGGCCGACCGGCTGGGCTTCGGCATCACTGTGCCGATCTATCCCATTGCTCCCGAACACGATTTCCATGCCATGTTCGGCATGGTCGGCAAGGTCTACCGTCAGATGCTCGACGAGATGGAAGCGCAGGACATCGTCTTCATGGGCGATTCCGCCGGCGGCAACATGGCCGTGGTGCTGACCATGATGGCTGCGCAAGACGCGCAGTCCCTGCCCTCGCGCCACGTACTGATTTCCCCGGGCCTCGACGTGTCGCTCGCCAACCCCGAAGTGTTCGAGGCGGAACGCCACGATCCGTGGCTGGGCATTCCGGGCGGAATGGAGGCGGTCCGGCTCTACAGCGCCGGTTTCGAGCGCAGCGACTGGCGCATCAGCCCGCTCTACGGCGACCTCTCGGTGCTGCCGAAAACGCTGCTTCTGACCGGCTCGCGTGATATGCTGACACCCGACAATCTGATTTTCGCGCAAAAGGCGCGTGCCGCCGGCGTCGACGTCGAGGTCGTCTACGAGGAAGGTATGTTCCACGTCTGGCCGCTGGTCGACATGCCAGAGGCGCGGCGAGCACGAGAACGCATTGCATCGTTCCTCAGGGATAGTCAGGCCGAAAGGGAGACAGTCAACTCGTCGGCCAAGGCCTTGTCGAAGGCTCCGTTGATGAGCGGATTCGCAAGCACGAAGATCGCGTCCGCGATTTCATCGTTTCGATCCGGCTGGTAGCCGATATCGTCCCTGAGTTCGATCAGGTCTGCCCATGCCTCCACATCGGAGGCTGCAAGCTCGCCCGTCAGAAAACGACGGAGCGTCGTCACTATGTGATCAGTACCAAGGACAATGACCGGCGTGTCCGACCAGCCAAGTTCGTCAATCATTTCAGCCAGCCGCTCAACTGGCTTCGCGAACGCAACGAGATCGCTGAGCACCGAAACCCGGTTCATGACGTCCGTCAGAACTTCCCGGTTTCCCTGAACACTTCGAAGGTCGCGCGGATATGGTCGGCGACGGCCTTGACCGGGGCGCTGGCATCCGGCGCCACGATCATGGCGAGGCTATAGGTGCCGATATCCGGCATGCCGTCCTTCGGGCAAAGCTCCACCATGTCGTTGCCGAGGAATGATTTCGGCAGCGGCGCCACTGCAAGGTCGGACAGGATCGCGGCGCGCTGGCCGGCCGTATGCGCGCTCATATAGGCGACGCGGTAGTTGCGGCCCTCACGGCCGAGCGCTTCGAGCGCCCCCGCCCGCCAGGCGCAGCCCTCTTCCCACAAGGAGACCGGCAGCGGTTCGCGCAGATGCGCGCAGCCACCCTTGGCGCCGGCCCAGACGATCGGTTCGGTGAGCAGCACTTCGGCGCCGAGCGCGCTGGTCTTGTAGGAGTTGGTGAGCAGCGTGATGTCGAGCGCCCGGTCGTCCATGCGCCGGCGCAGATTGCTGCTCTGGTCGATGGTGACGTCGACCGCGATCGAAGGATGCGACTGCGCAAAACGCTTCAGCACATGCGGCAGCACGCGCTCGCCATAGTCGTCAGGCGAGCCGAGCCGCACCACCCCGACAATGTCGGGGATGATGAACTTCGACACCACCTCGCGGTTGATCGACAACAGCCTCCGGGCGTAGCCGAGCAGCATCTCGCCATCCGTGGTCAATGTCACCGAACGCGCGTCGCGCGCGAACACCGAACGGCCGAGAATGTCCTCCAGCTTCTTGATCTGCATGGAGACGGCCGACGGCGTGCGGAAGACGGCATTGGCCGCGGTCGTGAAACTGCCGGTCTCGGCGATCGCCACGAACGTGCGCAAGACGTCGAGATCGAGCAGCGGCAATGGATGATTGAGTGGGGCGTTCATCGGGATCGACCTTCAATTTTTCTGATACAAACGATCATTCCATTTCGTTTGATTGAACATCACTTTGGGAGGATAGTCAACACCATCGAAGGCGGACGTATCGAAAGCGGTCTTGAAACGACCATGACATGGATCTGCAATCGATACGAAATGAAGCTGAAACAAACCTGACGTAGCGCTTCGTACGCGGAGCAACCGGAAAACTCCCGGTCCAACGCAAAGGAGAATGAAATGTCCATCCTGTCGTCCATCGGCCGCATTGCGACCGAAATCAGCGCGGCCCGCGCCCGCTACCAGACCGAACGCGCCATCCACTCTCTGCCGATCGAACTGCAAAAGGATATCGGTTGGCCTGAAGCCGCCGACACCAAGACCGGCACTCGTTATGGCGTCGGATCCTGGGCTGGTGGAGTAAAATGGATCGTGTGTATCCAAAGCTGAAGGCCTGCCGCGCAGACGCTGCCCGGCAGGCCTTTTTATTTGCAGTCAAATGACTTTCCGAGCCATGCCGCTGCTGCATGGCGCATATGAACGGGCTGCATAGCAGCCGACATTTCGAACTAACGCCTTGTAAATAATCGTAAACCTTGGGCAGAGTGCCCAAATTTGTCGCATCCCGTGTCGCTTTTCCTATCAAGTGCTTCGCTTTTGCGATTTAGTTTCCCCTCACGTAAGCCTATATCAACGCCAGCCAACGAGCTGCCCCACTCCATCAAGCGAAGGCGACCCGTCTGAGCAACCGAATGGAGATTGATCGTGAAGCTCTTTGCCCGCCTTTTCGCTCGCCGTGAAATGAACCTGACGACCGCGCTCGAGCGCCAGCGCCTTGCCAACACTATGCCGGGCCAGACCGGAGCCGTGGCCGCCGCGCGTCTTGGCTTCGTCGCCTGATCTGACAAGCCCGCAAGCGGCGCTCCCTGTGGCCGCTTCGTAGTTGATCAAAGCGCCGCTTCGGTCTTGCCGAGGCGGTGCTTTTGTCGTGCGCCAACCATATGCGGCATGTTTTTGCTCAATCCGGCAGCATGTTGAGCCCGTAATCGCATATCGATTGCCCATTTGCGACCCGTGTCGCAAATAAAGTCCTTTCGTTGCCGCCTAGCCGATTGACAGGAAAGGTTTTTCCTGATGTCGCTATGCTGATCGCGACATCCTGTTCGCGCCATTGCAGCGTGAGGGTCTCTCTGTGAACGTCGTAAATCATCCGATCAGGCGATCGTTTGTATTCTTCCTGGTCCCCGATTTCACCATGATCGCCTTTGCAACGGCGCTCGATCCGTTGCGCTCGGCCAACCGGATGCTCGGCTACGAGGCCTACCGCTGGCGGCTCACCAGCATCGACGGCAAGCCGGTGCGCGCCTCGAACGGCGTCGAATGCGCCGTAAACACCTCGCTGGAGGACGAACGCAAGAAGATGTCCGGCCCCGAGCGACCGAACATGGCGGTCGTCTGCAGCGGCATCAATGTCGAGCGCTACCAGAACAGGTCGGCCTTCGCCTGGCTGCGCGAGGAATACAACCGCGGCGTCGCCGTCGGCGGCCTGTGCACTGGCGCACATATACTGGCCGCCGCCGGCCTGTTGTCCAACAAGCGCTGCGCCATCCATTGGGAGAACCTGCCGGGCTTTTCCGAGGCGTTCCCGAAGGCCAATGTCTTCGCCGACCTCTTCGAGATCGACCAGAACATCTACACCTGCGCCGGCGGCACCGCGGCGCTCGACATGATGCTGAAGCTGATCGGAGACGATTTCGACGAGAGCCTCGTCAACCGGGTGTGCGAGCAGGTGCTGACCGACCGCGTGCGCAGCCCGACCGATCGCCAGCGCCTGCCGCTGCGCGCGCGCCTTGGCGTGCAGAACTCGAAGGTGCTGACCATCATCGAATTGATGGAAGCAAACCTTTCCGAGCCGCTGTCGCTGATCGAGATCGCCGATCATGTCGACCTGTCGCGCCGGCAGATCGAGCGCCTGTTCCGCACCGAGATGGGACGATCCCCTGCCCGCTACTATCTGGAAATCCGGCTCGACCGGGCCCGGCACCTGCTGATCCAGTCGTCACTGCCGGTGGTTGAGGTGGCGGTCGCCTGCGGCTTCGTCTCCGCCTCGCATTTTTCCAAATGCTACCGCGAACTCTATGCGCGCTCGCCGCAGCAGGAGCGCGTCGACCGCAAGCAGTTGCTGGTCGCGTAAAGGCGACATCTCGGTGCGTAGCCTCTGGCGAGGAGTGCTCGAAATCTGGAGCATCGGACCCAAAAGTGGATACCGGTTTTGGGAGGATCCGATGCTCAAACAAGACGCGATAGAGCGGCGGTACACTTCGACTTGAAAGTCCCGCCGCCCTAGCGGCTGTCGTACATCCAGCTTCGGTCGCGCCACATTTTCTCACCGACCTGGCAGTCGGTGGCCGGCTCGTCTTGTGCCAGCACCACCGGCGGATGCGCAGCTTCGTCCGCCACCCATTGCGGCGAGGCAGGCCCGGCAAGCTCGAGCATCAGCTTGCGGCGGATCGCTTCCGGAAACTGCGTCCAATCATTGACCGGGATCATAAACGCGCCAGGCCCACCGATGACGCAGTCGGTGTAGTAGCGGTCGAGATAATTGACGTCGTAGACGCTGGTGAAGCCGCTTCGGGTCATCAGCGGCAGGCCATTGATGGTGATGCCTTGCTTGACCAGCCTGTCACGGGTGATGTCGACGGGAGCACCTTGATTGTTGGGGCCATCGCCTGAAATGTCGATGACGCGCTTCACGCCTTGAAAACCGCTTTCGGCGAAGAGATCGCTGCCGAATTCCAGGGCACCGGAAATCGAGGTGCGCCGGGCGCTGTTGGGCGCATGGGCGGAGAGCTGTTCTACCACCCGCTCGGCGTCGGCACGACTGGCGATCACCGTCCACGGCACTATGACATGCTGCCAGGTCGTGCCGGCCCATTCGACGTAGGTGACGGCGATTTTGCCATAGGCGCCGTCGGCAATGGCCTGCAGCACCGTGTCGTGCGTCAGCGCCGCTACATAGCCTTGACGCTGGATTTCGAGTTCAGCCGGCGACATCGAGAGCGAAACATCGACCGCCAGCACCAGTTCGATATCGACCGGCTCGGCAGCGAGGGATTCTGGCGCCAGCCCGAGCAACAGCACCAGCACGGCGGCGCCTGAGAGGAGATGTCTCGTGCGGGCAAAAGCAGACATGCCGCAAGGTAAGCGAGAATCGTCGTGCCACAAAGCGAAAAGCCCGGCGCCGGACCAGGCCTTTGCGTCACATTTTTGCGAGTCCGCCCCTTACCCTCCGTTGTGGGAGGATCGGCAAGCAATCAACGTTCAGCTGCGCGGATTGAGGTTCTCCGGGTCATAGAGTGGCCTGTAGCCGACAGCGGTCACTTCGACCGGATACGTCTCGCCGAAATACTCGACAGTCAGCCTTCGGCCCTCCTGGCAATACGCCCAGGGCAAGTAGGCCAGCGCGATGTTCTTGCCGATGGTCGGGCCGTAGGCCACCGAGGTCGTGAAAGACCGGCGGCCGAGTTCGTCGACCAGCGTCTCACCCGTTTCCGGGTCCATCACCGGCATCGTGCCGACCGGATAACGGGCAATGCCCTTGGAATCGACATTGTCAGTCATGACAAGCGTGCAAAGCATGGCCGGCCGATGCGCGCGAGCACGATAGTCCAGATGCTTTGCCTTGCCGCTGAAATCGGCCTCCTTGACTTTCGGCCGGGCAAGGTCGGCTTCCAGCAGATTGTATTCGGTCAGAAGATCGGCATTCTGCAGGCGCAGGCTCTTCTCCATGCGGCGGCTGTTGGCGTAGGTCTCGACGCCAAAGGCCATCACGCCGGTCGAACGCAGCGCGTCCCAGACGGCCAGGCCGTCCTCGTATCGCATATGCAGTTCCCAGCCCTGCTCGCCGACATAGGAGATGCGGAAAGCGGTCACGTCCTTACTGGCGATTCTGACCGGCTTGATCGCGGCGAACGGAAAGTTTTCCGGCGTCAGCCCGTCCGGATTCTCAACGACCTTCTGCAATGCCGAACGCGCGTTCGGACCCCAGATGCCGATGGTCACGTATTTTTCGGTCACATCCGTGACGGTGGCATCGAAACCTTTGTCTCGTGCCGTCCTGCGCATGTACTGGAAGTCGCGCGGGCCGGCATCAGCGCCGTCGATGACGCGGCAGCGGTCGGCCATGCGGATCACGGTCAGGTCGGCGCGCACCATGCCCTCGTCGTCGAGGAAGTGGGTATAGATGCCTTTGCCGATATTGGTATCGCCGCCGATCTTGGCCGCGCACAGCCATTCCATCAGCGCGACATGATCCGGGCCTTCCACGTCGTACATCGCAAAATGCGACAGGTTCACGATGCCGCAATCTTCGCTCATGGCGAGATGCTCGGCATTGGAGACGCGCCAGAAATGGCGGTTGTCCCACTCGTTTTCGCGCACCGGCACCCGGTTGCCGTACTTCTCCAAAAGGTGCTCGTTGGCGGCATAGCCATGGGCGCGCTCCCACCCGCCCAGTTCCATGAAATAGCCGCCGAGTTCCTTTTCGCGCTCCCAGAACGGCGAGCGCCTGATGTTGCGGCCCTTCGAAAAAGGCTCGCGTGGATGCACCGCCGGATTGTAGACCTTCATCGCCGTTTCGGTGCAGCGGTCCCAGATGAACTGCTCTTGCGTCTGGTGCGGATAGAAGCGCGAGTAGTCGATGGCGTGGTGGTCGATCGACGTCCGGCCGTCCGTCATCCAGTCGGCGATGAGCTTGCCCATGCCAGGCCCGTCCTTGACCCAGATCGCAACGGCATACCAGAGGCCCCGCACCTTCTGGCTCTCGCCCATCGAGGGGCCGCCGTCTGCCGTCACCTGCAGAAGCCCGTTGAAGGAATGGCTCTCATTGTAGCCCAGTTCGCCCAGGATCGGCGTCAGTTCCATGGCGCGCTCGAGCGGCGCCAATATCTGTTCCATGTCGAGGTCGCGCTGCGACGGCGAAAGACGGGCCTGGTTCTTCTCCAGAAGGTCGCGCGGATGGCAAAGGCGGGGACTGGTCTCTTCGTAATAGCCCCACTCGATCTGCCCGCCTTCGGCGGTCTTGGGGTCTCCCGTGTCGCGCATGTAGGCCGAATTGCCCTGGTCGCGCAGCAGCGGCCAACCGATCTCCTTGCCGGTGCCGGCGAACTCCGTATACGGCCCAAAGAAGGTGAGCGGATGGTCGATCGGCATGACCGGCAGGTCCTCGCCCACCATTTCCGCGATCAACCGGCCCCAAATACCTGCACAAACAATCACGTAGTCGGCTTCGATGGTGCCGCGGTCGGTCACCACGCCCTTGATGCGTCCGTTCTCGACGATAAGCGACCTGGCCGGCGTATTGGCGAAAGATCTAAGCTTGCCGGAGGCTTCCGCTTGGTCGACCAGCTTGCCGGCGACCGTCTGCGAGCGCGGGATGACGAGACCGGCATCGGGATCCCACAGGCCGCCCTGCACCATCTCTTCTTCGATCAGCGGAAACTTCTGCTTGATCTCGGCCGGACCGATCAGGCGGGCACGCGTGCCGAAGGCCTTTGCAGAGGCGATCTTGCGTTTGATCTCCTCCATGCGATCGTCGTCGCCGACGCGGGCGATCTCGAGGCCGCCGATACGCGCATAATGGCCCATCTTCTCATAGAAATCGATGGAGTAGAGCGTCGTCCAGCAGGACAGGAAATCATGGCTGGTCGTGTAGCAGAAGTCGGAGGCGTGCGCTGTCGAGCCAATATCGGTCGGGATGCCTGATTTGTCGATGCCGACGATATCGTCCCATCCGCGCTCGATCAGGTGATGGGCGACCGACGCGCCGACAATGCCGCCCAGCCCGACGATGACGACCTTCGCCTTTTCCGGAAACCCTGCCATTGCCCGTGACTCCAAAGTGCTGTTACGGGCGCCGGCGCCCGCTTGACCGGCGCACAATATGCAGGCGACGGCCATCGCGCTACCGCCTGTTTGCGACACGCTGCAGGTGCGCCGCGACCCCGGCGCACGGCCCTGAAAAATCGGAACCGATTTTCGCTGGGGATTATGCGCGGAGAAAAGTTCTACAGCGTTCTTGCACGCGAAATGACGCGTGCCAGCTGGAGACGGAAGCTTATGATTTATCTCCTGGAACCACGTGCAACACCGCGGCGCGACGCCCTTTGATGCCCGCTGACGCCCACAGCGCCATGAATGGGCCAGCGAGCAGCAGGAACGGCGGGATCAGATTGGGAAAGTAGATGCGGGTGTCGTGGATCGGGAAGACGGTGAACTTCGCCAGCACGCCGAGCACCAATGCCGCAAACAGGATGCCGGCGCGGCAGTCGAGCTTGAAGCCGGCGCGGCTTGAGGCAAACCATCCAGCCAGCGCCAGCACCGAGACGCCGACCCAGTTGTTCAGGCTGACGGCGCGGGCCATGGAGACGGCAAAGGCCCGGAGATAGGCGACAGCCGAGAACGGCGGATCGAAGCCGTCCATATTGTAGTGCTGCTCGATCGAGGAGAACCACAGATGCGACCACCAACCCGGATGCTGCGCCCAATGAGAGATGGCGAAATAGGCGGCCAGGGAGGCGGCAAAGCCGGCCAGCGCGCCCCACGCCTTCTGCCGGAAGGCGACCAGCAGCACGGCGAAGATGGCAAGGAAGACAATGTTGTCGGGCCGCGCCATGAAGGCGAGGAAGAGCAGGATCGCCGTCGCCACTTCGCGACCGCGCACATAGGCAAAGAGCCCGCCGAGGAACAGGGCCGAGCATAGCAGATCCGGCGTCGCAGCCCGCGCCGCGTCGCCGAAATCGGCCATGATCAGCACCGCGCCGACGACCGGCGCCAGCGCCAGCGCGCCTTCGGACCGCAGCCAGAGCAGCGCGATCGTACCGAACAGCAGCACTGACAAAACCGAGACCACGCGCATCGCCTCGACCGGCGACATCACGGAACTCATCGTCGACAGGATCTCGGCATAGAGGAATTTGATCCGGTACATGCCGAGCAGCGAATGGAAGTCGGCGGCATTCCCGGCCATATGGCTGCGAAAGCCGCCGCTATCGTCCGTCAATATCTTGTACTCATCAGCCGACACACCGGCCTTGACGGTGCCATAGGCATAGTCGTGCAGCGCCTGCACATCGGGATAGGCGCCCTCCTCGGCGACCGCGAGATAGGGCAGCATGTCCCAATTGGCGTCGGGCATGAACCATGCCATCACGGCGGTCAAAAGGATGTAGAGCGCAAAGGCCGCCGCCCCGATCGGCGCGGCAAGGCGCGCATAGGTGCCCTCACCCCATGCCAGGCCGGCCTCGGTGAGCCGGTCGAGCGGGTTTGTCGGGGCAGGAGACCTGGTCAGCATGGTTTTCGCTCGGCGGACTTTGATTCAGCGGACCTAGGACTCAGCGGACCTGGCTTTTGACAAAATCCTTCACGATCGACACGATGCCGCGCGACAGCAGGCTGTCGAGCGCCGCGACAAAGCGGTCGACATGTTCGCGCTGGCAGATCAGCGGCGGTTCGAGACGGATGACATTGCGGTTGTATTCGGTGAAGGCGACGAGCACGTCATAGTCGCGCAGCAGCAAGGCACCAACAAAGCCCGACAGCGACCCCTTCAGCTTCTCGTCAAGCACGCTGACCACGGGCCGCAGCACCATCGGCAGCGTCTGCGAAAAGTCGTGGAATTCCAGCCCGACCATAAGACCCTTGCCGCGCACGTCCTTGATGATCTTGGGATATTTCTCCTTGAGCGCCTGCAGGCGTTGCAGCAGGTAGTCGCCGGTCACGGCTGCGTTGTCGATCAGCCCTTCGTCGTAAAGCACGTTGAGCGCCTCGATCGAGGTAACGCAGGCTTCGCCCATGCCCCCGAACGTGGCCATGGCGTGGATCATCGCCGTCTTCGGCGTGCCGTAGGCCTTCATGTAGACCTCGCGCCTGGCGATCATCGCGCCGACGGCCGCCTTGCCGCCGCCGAGCGACTTTGCCAGCGCCGTCACGTCAGGAATGACGCCGTAATGCTCGAAGGCATAGAAACGGCCGGAGCGGCCATAGCCGCACTGCACTTCGTCGGCGACCCACAGCACGCCATACTGGTCGCAGAGCGCGCGCAGCTTCTGCCAGTATTCGGCGGGCGCCTGGATGATGCCGCCGCCACCCTGGATGGTTTCGAGCACGATGACGCCGATCTCCGGGTCGGAGCGGAACGCGCGCTCGACCGCTTCGATGTCGGCGAACGGGATGCGCACGACATTGTCGGCCACCTTGAAGTCAGCGCGGTAGAGCGAGCCGTCGGTGATGGCCAGCACACCCTTGGTCTTGCCATGGAAGGAATTCTCGGCATAGACGACCTTCGGCCGCCTCGGGCCGGCGGCGCGCTCGGCAAGCTTCACCGCCGCCTCCATGGCTTCCGAGCCGGACGAGCCCAGAAACACCATGTCGAGGTCGCCGGGCGAGCATATGGCGAGATTGTGCGCCAGGGCCGCCGCATATTGCGACATGAAGGCGATGGCGATCTCCTGCCGCTTCTCCTCCTGGAACTTTTTGCGCGCTTCGAGAAGGCGCGGATGATTGTGCCCGAAGGCCAGCGACCCAAAGCCGCCGAAGAAATCCAGGATCTTGCGGCCGCTCTGGTCGATGTAGAACATGTCTTCGGCACGTTCGATCTTGATCTTGTGGAAGCCGAGCAGCTTCATGAAATGCAGCTGGCCGGGGTTGAGATGCGCCTTGAACAGGTCGGTCATGCGCGCCACGTCCATCGCCTTGGCCTGCTCGACGCTGATCAGGTCGGGCTTGGCCGTGGTGGTGGGCGAAAGTGCTGGCGCGCTGACCGTGGCACGCGCAGTCGTGTGGTTCGGCTTGGTCATGACGGTCATCTCAAGAAATCTCCTATAGACCCGTTAGTCGGCGGGCTTGCTATTCCGCGGGCACATGTTTGGCGGTGACGGCATGGCCGCCCTTCTTGGCCCGGTACTCGCTGTAGGCGGCGATCAGCATGTCCTCGTCGCGATATTGCGGCACCCAGCCGAGCTGGCGTTCGGCCTTCGACACGTCGAGCACGCAGTCCTCATCGGCGATCAGATACTGCTCCGGATCCATGATCGGCATGTTCAAGAGATCGAGCAGGTCGAGCGTGCGCTTGACCGCCCAGCCAGGTGTCGGGATCAGGATCGATTTCGAACCGGCATGCCTGATCAGGTCGCCGAGCAGTTTCCTGACCGGCGGCGGGTTGAGTGAACCGAGATTATAGGCCTCATCAGGCACCCCGGCCTTCCAGGCGGCGCGCGCGGCCTCGGCGCAGTCGAACACCGAGATGAACTGATAGGGGTTCTTGCCCGAGCCGATCATCGGCACCGGAAGGTTCCAGTCGATCAGCTTGAACAGTTTTTCGAGGATGCCGAGGCGGCCGGGGCCGATGATGAGGCGTGGCCGAAACAGCGAGATCGACATGCCGCGCTTGCGCCATTCGGCGGCCAGTTCCTCGGTCTTCTGCTTCGACCAGCCATATTCGCCGAGCGGCGAGACCGGATGCTCCTCGGTCATCGGTTGTGTGACGGTATGGCCGTAGATCATGTCGGTCGTATAGTGGACGAGCCTTGGCGCGCCGGCTTTGTCCATCGCCTCCAGGATATGTTCGGTACCGTGGAAATTCACCGGGAAGAAGAACTCGTGGCGCTTGGCGCGCACCTGGATTGGCGACAGCATTTTCGCCGACAGATTGTAGACCATGTCGTCGGCCTTCAGCCCCACCGAGGCGACCGAGACCGGATCGGTGACGTCACAGCTGACATGGCGGACCGAGCGGTAGTGCGGCAGATCGCTCCTGGCGATATCGGCGACAACCACCTCCTCGCCATCGGCCAGAAGTTTCGGGGCAAGGTGGCGGCCGACGAAACCGTCGCCGCCGAAAATCACATGTCTCATCGAACCATCCCGCTGGTGTTTATCTTGTCGGGGGAAAGGCCTGCCGTCTGGTCCTCATGCCCCCGGCCGCTCAAATCCCGGCCGCTTTGGGCGATCAGCACCGTACCGACGCAGATGAAGGCGATGCCGGCGACGCGCCAGGCATTGAGGTCTTCGCGGAAGATGAAATAGGCGAAGATCGCAACGGCGACATAGGCGAGGCTTAGGAACGGATAGGCGAAGCTGAGCTCGACCTTGGACAGCACATAGAGGTGCGACGCCATCGAGATGACGAAGGTGGACAGGCCGAGGAAAATCCACGGGCTGAAGACGATCTGCAACAGCTTCAGCAACGGATTGGTGCCTTCGAAGGAAATCGGGCCAAGCGAAATCATACCCTGCTTCAGCATGAGCTGCGCGGCGGCATTGGTCATGACCGTGAACAGAATGAAGACGATGTACTTCATATTTTCCCACCAAACCTTTCAGCCGTCCTATTACAAACCTGCAAACATTTCGTGAAGCACCAAGAATTTTTGAGTAAAGCTTAACGTTATCGATTCTTTAACCACGAACCGTTCGAATGTTATCTATTCCGCGGCTTCGACGGTTCCGCGCCGCACCGCGAGCTTTTTCGCCGTTCGCGCCCAGAAGCTCGACATGAAAGCTGGATCGCGGATGGTCTCGAGGCGCCGCCATCCCGGAAAGGAGGAGGCGAAAATATCGGCGCCCATGCGGGCGTCCTTGTAAGGATTGACCGCGCCACCAGCCTCGACCGTGATGTGGTCGAGTTCCTTCAACAGCGCCAGCGTCGCCCGGCCGCGGTTGGGGAAATCCAGCGTCAGCGTGAAACCAGGCCGCGGGAACGACAGCAGTGCCGGCGAGCGGATCGAACCGAAGCGCTTCAGAACCGTCAGAAACGATCCCTGCCCGGCCCGCTTGGCCGCAGCAAGCAAGGCCGGCACCGCCTGACGCGCGACGTCTTCCGGCACCACGCTCTGGTGCTGGAAAAGCCCGTTCGGTCCGTAGAGCCGGTTCCAGTTGCCGACGCCGTCGAGCGGAAAGAAAAAGCCTTGATAGCCGACATTGCGCGGTGCCTTGGACCAACCTTTCTTCCACCTGTAGGCAGAGTTGAAGGCAGTCAGGAACGGCCGGTTGAGCACGTTGAACGGCGGCTGGAACGGCACCGAAAGATTTCCGCCGGCACGCAAGGCCGCATGCGAACCATGCTCGGCGTGATTGCCGGTGAACAGCAACCCGCGCCCCTGGCCGTGGCCACCGGCAAGCTGGTCGATCCAGGCGACGGCATATTCGTTGGCCTGGTCGGCCGCTTCGGCAAGTTCGAAGAATTCGCCGAGATCGCGGAAGAGCGTCGTCTTCTCGACGATATCGAGCGATGGCACCCGCATCAGCCGGATCGATGCGGACAGGATCAGTCCGGTCAACCCCATGCCGCCGATCGTCGCCGCAAACAGGTGCGCATTGTCGGCGGCGGAGCAGTGATGGGTCCGTCCGTCCGATCTGAGCAGCGTGAAGGATTCGATATGGCAGCCGAAGGTGCCTCGCCGGTGATGGTTCTTGCCGTGAACGTCATTGGCGATAGCGCCGCCGAGCGTGACGAACTGCGTGCCCGGAACGACCGCCGGAAAGAAGCCGTATGGCGCCGCATGGGCGATGATGTCGGACAGAAGCACGCCGGCCTCGGCCTCGATCACGCCGGTCTCGGCATTGAAGGCGCGGATGCGGTTCAGCGGCCGCATGTCGGCGATCATGCCGGTCTCGTTCTGGCAGGAATCGCCATAGGAGCGGCCATTGCCGTAGGCGAGCAAGGCGTCTCTCGTCGCCTTGCCGCTCTTCAGCAATGCGACAGCATCATCCGCCGGGATCACATCGAGTGCCGGCGGCGTGGCAAGGCCGAAGCTCTGGAACCGCTCTTCCGCCATACCTACCAGCCTCCGGCGACCAGAAACACGGCGCCGATGAGCACAACGATCTGGCTGCGCCAGTCGCGAATGATGAAGACGACCGGGTCGTCGTGCATCTCGTCGCGGCGGGCGAGTATCCAGACGCGCATGGTCAGGTAAAGCACGATCGGGGCCAGCGGCCAGACCAGCCAGGGGTGCGGATAAAGTTCGCGCACCGCAACGCTGTCCATATAGAGAGCCAGCACCAATGCCGAGGAGAAGGCCGAGGCCATGCCCGCCTGGGCGACAATCTCCTGGTCTTCAGTGCGGTAGCCGCGGCCGGCGATGCGCTCGCCCGCGGGAATGGCGGTCGTGCGCAACTCGACAAAACGCTTCACCAGCGCCAGCGACAGGAAAAAGAAGATCGAGAAGGCCAGCAGCCAGAACGAAACGTCGACGCCGGTCGCCGCGGCGCCCGCCAGAACGCGGATCGTGTAGAGACCGGCCAGCGTCAGCACGTCGATCAGGAGCATGCGCTTGAACGACAGCGAATAGGCGGTGGTGATGATCATGTAGCCGAAGAGCACGCCGAGGAATTCGATCGGCAGCAGAAGCCCTGCGCCAGCACCTGTTGCAACCAGCACCACCATCGAACCCAGGCCGAAAGGGATCGACAGGGCGCCGCTGGCGAATGGCCGGTTGCGCTTGGTCAGGTGTTTGCGGTCGAGCGCGAGATCGAAGAAATCGTTGAGGATGTAGATGGCCGAAGCCACCGCGCTGAACGAGGCGAATGCCAGCAGGCATTTCCAGATCATGTCGGCGTTGAAGTATTCGTGCGACAGCACCATCGGCACCGCGATGAGCGAGTTCTTCAGCCATTGATGAACGCGCAGCATCTTGACGATGGTTCTGAATGTCGGCTTCGGTGCCGGCATCATCTCGGCACCATGCGCGGCCTGCCAGCGCGCGGCGGAGCGGTCAGGCGCGACAACGATTGCCGTGCGTGCGGCGTCGAATACCCTAAGGTCGTGCCGGCTGTTGCCGGCATAGTCGAAGCCACCATCACCATAGGCGGCGACAAGCGAAGCGCGCTTTCTGCCTGAAGTCATGTTGTGGGGACCATCGGTCGCCAGGACGCGATCGAAGATACCGAGATGCGCGGCGATCGCCTCGGCGAATTTACGCGGCGTGCCGGTTGCCAGCACGATCTGGCGGCCCTCGCCGTGTTCGGTGCGAAGGCGCTGAAGCAGCGCCTCGCGGTAAGGCAGCGATGCGGGATCGATGTCGACGCGCTGGGCGATGGCCTGCTTCAACCGCGCCGGCCCGCCAGCAAACCAGAACGGCACGAGGAAAATGTAGAGCGGATTCTTCTTGAGAAGGACGAACAGCCCTTCCCACAACAGGTCCGTCGCGATCAGCGTGCCGTCGAGATCGACCGCAAGCGGGATTGCGTTCCTGTCCGACCGCACGTCCATTTTCTTTGCCCTGCTTAAACCCGCCGCGCCGTGCCTCGGCGTCTTCGGCCCGATATAACGGGGAACAGCGCAGCGAACGTTAAAACGCCCAGCCTGGCCTGGTCAGCGTGACGGTATTTCCTTCTTCATCGTTAAGGTTGGATGACCCAAAACGATAAAAGGCCGGGCATTTGCCCGGCCTCGAAAAACGACACGTCAACGTTGCTTGATGCGGGTTATTTGATGCGGGCGACGCCACCCGAGATTTCGATCGTCTCCGAACCAGTCAGCGCCTCGAGGTCGCCATTCGGCATGGTAACGAAACACCCGTTCGGGCAAAATTCCGCGGTTTCGCCGGCGGCCAGCGCCAACTCCGTCTTGCCACCGCCTTCGGTCACGACCAGCGTGCGGGTCTCGGCGTCCTTGTTGACCGCGCTGGCGGCGAAGGCCGAACCGTCCACGGCAAGAAGAGCGATGGCGGCGACGAGAGACTTCCACATTGCAATATCGGTGTTTCCACCGCCTCTGTTGCATTTCGCAAGGCATTCTCGCCCTTTGCATGTGAGCTTATATGACATGGAAGCTGAACGGCAACTGAATGCCGCATTCATGCCGCAATTGCTTTCGCTGTGTCGAGAGCCGGGCCGGGCCGGCATCACCTGAAGCTCGACAGGGCCTAATCGGGATCCGGCTTGCGGGTCTTTCGCCCTGATTTGGCCAGGCGTTTCGTCTCGGCCGCAGCTTCAGCGGCCGCGCGCTCCTGCTCGGCGAAATCAGCCTCGATCTTGTCGTCGTCGATCGGCCACGCCTCATGCTTCTTGGTCTCGACGACGGCGCGCGGCGCCGATGGAATTTCGATATGCTGGTCGGCAAACAGATCGAGGACGGCAAACCGGATGTCGTTCTGCACGATGTTGCCGTTCATCACGTCGGCCAGGAACACACGGATTTCGAATTCCAGAGCGGCTGGCCCGAAATTGGTGAACAGCACGAAGGGTTCCGGATTTTTCAGCACCAGCGGATGGCCGCGCGCGATCTCCAAAAGGACAGCATGGACCTGCTTGACGTCGCTGCCATAGGCGACGCCGACCTTGACGTCGATGCGACCGAGTTTGTTGCGGTGCGTCCAGTTGCCGACGGCATTATTGATCAGGTTTGAATTGGGCAGGATCACCGACTGCCGCTGGAACGTCTCGATCTCGGTGGCGCGCACACTGATCTTCTTGACCGTGCCGCTGATGTCACCAGCGACGATCCAGTCGCCGACCTTGAACGGCCGCTCGGCCAAAAGGATCAGACCGGAGACGAAGTTGGAGACGACATTCTGCAGGCCAAAGCCGATACCGAGGGACAGGGCGCCGGCGACAAGCGCCAGGTTGGAGAGATCGATGCCCGCCGCCGAAATGCCGACGAGTGCTGCGAGCGCGACGCCGGCATAACCGACCGCCAGCCTGATCGAGTTGCGCACGCCGGTATCGACCTTGCCACGCGCCATCACCGAGCCGTCGAGCCAGCCCTGGAACCAGCGCGTCAGGAAGTAGCCGATGATGAAGACAACGATGCCGGTCAGGATGCCGGTCACCGAGATCGTCACCGAGCCGATGGTGAGGCCCGTCGCCAGCTTGTAGCCCCAGGCCTCGATGTCGCCGGGCTGAAAGCCCCAGGTCAACAGGATCAGCGGCAGGAACACCAGTACGATCATCAGGTTGATGGCGACGCTGACGACCAGGCCGAGCTGGTCGAGTGCGGACTCCTCGTAACTGGAATGGGCCGATAGCCAGCGCCCGATCGACGTGTTGGCGAAACCGCCTTCCTCGCCGATCGCCCGCGCCGACAGGAAGCCGATATAGGCGGTGACCAGAATGGTGCCGGTGACCACGACCTGCAGGGAGACAAAGATGGCAAGGCCGATATAGCCGAGCAGCGCCGCGGCGATGGTGGAGAGGCCGAGCGCGACGGCGATGTAGCGCAACCACGCCGGCCAAGGACGCCAGGTCCCGTCGGCAGTCTTGAACGGTTTCAGCAGCCCCATCAGGATCAGGATGACGCCGACGATGATGGTGGCGACAAAACTTCTGGCGATGGTCAGCGACAGCGGCGAGCCCATCTTGTCGTTGACGACCGACAGGAAATTGTTGATGCCGATGACGACCGCCATGGCGGTCGTCAACCGCACCAGCCAGCGCGCCGGCTCGGTTTCAACCGGTATCAGGCGCCAGTTCGGCAGTCGTGGCTCCAGCGCCGCATTGGTCAGCCGGTTGACGCAGAACACCACCGCGAGAACCCCGACCAGCGCATTCAGGAAAACGCCAATATCGCCGCGCAACACATTGTAATAATTGAAAAAGAAAACGGTCGAGACCAGGAAAACGCCCACCGCCAGCGTCGGCAGCAATGTCGACCAGAACGCCACCGACAGCCGGCTGAGATAGGAAGGATCTTCGACGGAAGGGTCCGCTTCGAACACACGCCCGAACAGGCGCCGCCCACCGATAAAAAGCACGGCCGCCAATGAAAGTGCCGTCAAGGTCGCGGCCAGCACGGCCTGGAACTTGAACTTGAAGACGAAGGTCAGCCATGATGACACCGCCTTGTAGAAGCCGGTAAATTCATCGTTGGCATCGGAAATGACCTCAGGGCTTAGTGCATCGGACAGCACGTAGCGCTTGGTGAGCAGGTTGCGAAATAGCTCGCTGCGCACATTAGCGATCTTGTCAATGAGGCCGCTGATACGGATTGACAGGTTTTGCGCCGCGGCGATGACCGCATTGATCTCGGCCTTTTCGGACGCCAGCGCCTGACGTTCACTGGTCACGATGTCGGGCTCGGGCGGCTGGCCCTCGGCCGGCGGCGCCCCGAGCTGCTCGAGCCTTGCGTTGATCTCCGTAAGGCGCGGGCGGAAGGCAAGCGCGCTGTTCAGCGCACCTCGCGACATTTCCTCGAGCTGCAGGCGGATATCGACGAGGCTGGCGTCGTCTTCGCCGTCCTCTTGGATTTTCTTTTCGAAATTGTCGGTCTTTGTCGTCAGGTCCTGCAGGATTTTCTGCTGGTCGGCGATCAGCTCGGAGGGAGCCTGGCCAAGCTCCTGCGCCACCACGTCCAGCGACTGCGGCGCCGAGACGATAAGCGCAAGGATCAGGACTAGGCGGAGCAGTCGGAAAAGCATGATTGTCTGGCGACTCACGGACGGCAAGGTGTTCTAAAGCTCGTCCTTGATAAAGACGCTCATACCACGGAGCAAGCCATCCCATTGCGCCGGTCCTTTCGGAGTCGGCCAGTCGAAAAGCGATGGCGCAATATTGGCTTTGCGGCGGAGGCCTGCTCTATAGTGTGCCGCATCGCCCAAAACGGATGACAAAAAGAATGGCGGAATATTCGGCCTTTTCGCTTCTCAAAAATGCACTGACCGGTAACAAGGACTGGAAGCCGGCCTGGCGCAAGCCGGACCCGAAGGCGTCCTATGACGTGATCGTCATCGGCGGTGGCGGCCATGGCCTGTCGACCGCCTATTATCTCGCCAAGGAGCACGGCATCACCAATGTCGCGGTGCTGGAAAAGGGCTGGCTCGGTTCAGGTAATGTCGGCCGCAACACGACGGCTGTCCGCTCCAACTACCTGCTGCCTGCCAACACGCGCTTCTACGAACATTCGATGAAGCTGTGGGAGAATCTTTCGCACGACCTCAACTACAACGTCATGTTCTCGCAGCGCGGCTGCCTGAACCTGGCGCACACGCCTGCCCAGCTCGACGATCTTGCGCGGCGCGGCAACGCCATGCGTCATCTCGGTGTCGACGCCGAGCTGATGACCACTGCTGAGATCGCACGTCTGGTGCCGGCGCTGGACGTATCAGGCACGGCGCGCTTCCCGATCGTCGGCGGACTTATGCAACCTCGCGCCGGCACCGCCCGTCACGATGCCGTCGCCTGGGGCTATGCGCGCGGCGCCGACCGTCGCGGCGTCGACATCATCGAGAATTGCGAGGTCACCGGCTTCCTGCGCGATGGCGACCGTGTCACCGGCGTGTCGACCTCGCGCGGCGATATCCACGCCAAGAAGGTGGCGGTCGCGGTGGCCGGCAGCACCGGACGCGTCATGCAGCTTGCCGGCATCGAGACGATGCCGATCGAGAGCCATGTGCTGCAAGCCTTCGTGACGGAATCGCTGAAGCCGTTCGTCGATACCGTCCTCACCTTCGGCATGGGCCATTTCTACATGTCGCAATCCGACAAGGGCGGCCTCGTCTATGGCGGCGACCTCGACGGCTACAACAGCTACGCCCAGCGCGGCAGTTTGCCTATTGTCGACGAAGTGATGAGCGAGATGCTGGCGCTGTTTCCAGGTCTCGCCCGCGTCCGCATGCTGCGCTCCTGGGGCGGCGTCTGCGATATGTCGATGGACGGTTCGCCGATCATCACCACCGGCCCGCTGCCGGGCATGTATCTCAACTGCGGCTGGTGCTACGGCGGCTTCAAGGCGACGCCGGCCTCCGGCTGGTGCTTTGCCTGGACCATCGCCAAGGATGAGCCGCACGACTTCAACGCGCCCTTCACGCTCGATCGCTTCCATCGCGGCCTGGTGATCGACGACAAGGGCCAGGGCGCGACGCCGCGGCTGCATTAGACCATGATCCCTAAAAGTGGAAACCGGTTTTCGGACAAGATCATGGTCAAACAAAAAGACACAATCCCATGCTGATCACCTGCCCCTATTGCGGCCCGCGCGACGTCATCGAGTTCACCTATCAGGGCGATGGCAACCGCCAGCGCCCTCAACCTGCCTCGCAGGACCTCGACGCCTGGAACGCCTACGTCTACGACCGGCTGAACCCGGCAGGTGACCACAACGAGATCTGGCAGCATTCCGGCGGTTGCCGCGTCCATCTCAGGGTCGTGCGCAACACGCTGACACACGAGATCTCCAGCGTCGCCTTCGCGCGCGGCGACCACAAAGCCGCTATGCGCCACAAGGCGGAGGGCAAGTCGTGAGCCCGCGCCGCATCGATACCGGCGGCCGGATCGACCGGCTGCGAACCATTCGGTTCACCTTCGACGGCGCGCCCTACACCGGCCATGCCGGCGACACGCTTGCCTCAGCGCTGCTGGCCAATGGCGTCACCCTGTTCGGGCGCTCGTTCAAATATCACCGTCCGCGAGGCGTGCTGACATCAGGCGTCGAGGAGCCGAATGCCTTGGTGACGGTGTTGCGGGGCGAGGTTCGCGAGCCCAACATCGCCGCCACTATGATCGAGATCTATGACGGGCTGACCGCCGTCAGCCAGAACCGCTTTCCATCGCTGTCCTGGGATGTCAGCGCCGCCAACCAGCTCGGCGGCAAGCTTCTGTCCGCCGGCTTCTATTACAAGACCTTCATGGGACCCGTGATCGGCCCGCTGAAGGGCACGCGTTTCTGGATGTTCTGCGAGCATTTCATCCGCCGCGCCGCCGGCCTTGGCCGCGCCGGGATCGCTGCCGATACGGCGCGCTATGAGCGCATGAACGCTTTCTGCGATGTGCTGGTGGTCGGCTCCGGCCCGGCCGGGCTGATGGCCGCCAAAGCCGCCGCCGATCAGGGCGCCCGTGTCATCCTCAGCGAGCTCGAACCGCATTTTGGCGGCTCGGCCAACTGGTCGGGCGAGACGATCGACGGCATGCCGGCCGCCGATTGGGCGGCTCGAACCGCCGGCCAGCTCGAAGGCTATGACAACGTCCGGCTGCTGCCGCGCACCACGGTCTGGGGCTATTACGACGGCAACACGCTCGCTGCGCTCGAACGTGTTACCGACCACAAGGAGAGGCCCGGCAAAGGCGAACCGCGCCATCGCTATTGGGCAATCCGCGCCAAATCGGTGGTGCTGGCCACCGGCTCCTTCGAGCGGCCGCTGGTGTTTCCGGGCAACGACCGGCCAGGCGTGATGCTGGCGCATGCCGCCGAGCGCTATGCCAATGAGTATGGCGTGCTGCCGGGCAGCAGGATCGCGCTCTTCACCAACAATGACAGCGCCTATCGGGCAGCGCTTGCGCTGAAGAAGGCCGGCGCGGCGATCGTCGCCATCGTCGACGTGCGGCCGGAGCTTTCGAGCGAGACGCACAAGCTCGCCGAAGAAGCAGAGGCCAAGAGCCTCTCCGGTCACGCAGTGGTTGCCACCGAAGGCGGCAAGGCGCTGTCCGGCATCAAGGTGCAGCGCTTCGACATGGCCAATGGCGCGCTGACAGGCGACGCGCGCAGCATTCAAGCCGACTGCCTGCTGATGTCGGGAGGCTGGTCGCCGACCATCCATCTGGCCAGCCAGGCCGGCGCCAACGCGCAGTGGAATGCTGCAAGACAGGCCTTCCTGCCGCCGAAGCCAACACAGCAATGGATTGGCGCCGGCGCCTTCACCGGCAGCTTTTCCACCGCCGAGGCAATCGCCGAAGGCCGCGCCGCCGGCCTTGCCGCAGCGGGCGGAACGGGCGCGCCGGTAGCCTTGCCCGCCGTGGAAGCCGCACCCGGCGATCCCGATCCGGCGCCGGTGTTCGAGATCAAGGCCAATGGAAAAAGCTTCGTCGATTTCCAGCACGACGTGACGGCGGAGGATGTTCGGCTGGCGCATCGCGAAGGCTTCGTTTCGGTCGAGCACCTGAAGCGCTACACCACGCTCGGCATGGCGACCGACCAGGGCAAGAGCTCCAACATACCCGGCCTCGCCATCATGGCCGAAGCATTGGGCAAGCCGATCCCGAAGGTCGGCACGACGCGCTTTCGCCCGCCTTTTTCGGCGGTGTCGATCGGCTCGCTGGCCGCGGAGCGTTTCGGCGACCTGAAGCCCGAACGGCTGACGCCGATGCATGACTGGCACGTCGCCAACGGTGCGACCATGTACTCGGCCGGCCTCTGGTATCGCCCGATGATCTACGGGCTTTCAGGCGAAACGATCGAGCAGGCCTATGTGCGCGAAGCCAAGGCAACCCGAGAGAGCGCAGGCATCGTCGATGTCTCGACGCTGGGCAAGATCGCCGTACAGGGTCCGGACGCGGCGGAATTCCTCGACCGGGTCTACACCAACATGTTCTCGACGCTGGCCGTCGGCAAGGCTCGCTACGGGCTGATGCTGCGCGAGGACGGCTTCGCCTTCGACGACGGCACGACATGGCGGCTCGCCGAACAGGACTTTTTGATGACCACCACCACCGCCAATGCCGGCAAGGTGATGCAGCATCTGGAATATTTCCTCGACGTCGTCTGGCCGGAGCTGAAGGTCCATGTCACCTCGGTGACCGACGAATGGGCGGGAGCGGCGATCGGTGGGCCGAAGGCCAGGGCAATTCTTGCCGCTTGCGTCACCGGCACTGCCGTCGATAACGCCACCCTGCCCTTCATGGGTATCGTGCGCGGCAAGATATCAGGCGTGCCAGTGATGATCTGCCGGCTGTCCTTCTCCGGCGAAATGGCCTTCGAAGTTTACTCCGGGGCCGGATACGGCACCCATGTCTGGGAAGCGTTGATCGAAGCCGGCAAGCCGTTCGGATTGGTGACTTACGGGCTTGAGGCGCTGGGCACGATGCGCATCGAGAAAGGCCACGTCACCGGCGCCGAGATCGACGGCCGCACCACGGCACGCGACCTGCATCTCGACTGGATGCTGTCCAAGAAAAAGCCCTTCATCGGTTCGGCGATGATGGATCGCGAGGGGCTGATAGCGCCCGACCGCCTGGAACTCGTCGGTTTGATTTCGCTGGACAACCAGCCGCTCAACGGCGGCGCTCACATCGTCGAGACGCTTGACGAAGCCAACCCGCACGATTCCATCGGCCACATCACCGCTTGCTGCTATTCACCGGCGCTCGGCAAATACATCGCGCTCGCTTTGGTCAAGGACGGTAAGGCACGGCTTGGCAGGCGCGCCCATATCTCCGATCCCCTGCGCGGCCGGTTCGGCCCGGTCGAGATCGTCTCCAATCACTTCTTCGATCCGGACGGGAGCCGCATGCATGGTTGAGCGTCAATCACCGCTTGAGCTGGAATTGCGCACCGGCTCGCACGGCGATTTTGAGCACGGCATCGACGTCATCCTCTCCGAAACCAGGCCGGGATCGATCCTGCAGCTCGCTGCCTGGCCGGGCCAGGAGAAGAAGCTGATCGCCGCTATCCGCACCGTTACCGGCCTTGCCCTGCCCGATGGCGCCGGCGCCGGCAGCACCGACGGCGTAAGGTCGGTGTTCGGCTTCGCGCCGGGAAAATTCACCGTGGTCGACGAGGCCGAGGGCCTGGTGCCGGCCTTTGCCAACGTCGTTACCCCGGCCATCGGCACGGTGACCGACCTGTCGCACGGCCGCACCGCGATCCGCATCGCCGGACCGAAGGCCGAATGGGTGCTGGCGAAATTCTTCGCCATCGACTTCGCGCTGCCGGCCTTCCCGGTCGGTGCCGGTCGCTCGACCGTGCATCACGACGTCTTCGCGCAGATCCAGCGCACCGGCGCCGACCAGTTCGACATCTACGTGTTCCGCTCATTTGCGCGCTCGTTCTGGAAGGCGCTCTGTCACGCCAGCGAGGAAGTCGGCTACGAAGTGCAGTAGACCGAGGCGGCGCATCGTCACCTCACTTGGCGTCACCTCACTTGGTGAAGGTAACCCACTCTTCCAGCGGCGCGCGGTCGGTGCGGAATTCATTTTCAGGCTTCGACGTGTCCTCATGGCCGAGCGCCATGCCGCAGACGACGATCTCCTCGTCGGGAATGTTGAGCACTGGCCTGATTTGCCGGTGATAGGGCGCAAAGGCGGCCTGCGGACAGGTGTGCAGGCCCCTGCCCCGTGCCGCCACCATGATATTCTGCAGGAACATGCCGTAGTCGATCCACGAGCCCTTGTTCAGCCGCCGGTCGATGGTGAAGATCATGCCGACCGGCGCGTCGAAGAAAACGAAGTTGCGGTCGTGCTGCGCGCGCATCCTGTCCACCTCGCGCCGGCCGATGCCGAGGACGCCGTAGAGGCCGAAGCCGTTGGCCCGCCGGCGGCTGAGATACGGTTCGAAGAATTGGTCCGGGTAGTAGCGATACTCGTCCCAATCGGCCTTTTCGGCGCGGATACCGGAACTCAAGATTGCGTCGGTGATCCGCTGCTTGACCTCGCCCTTGGTCACGTAGACCCGCCAGGGCTGCATGTTGGTGCCCGAAGGTGCACGCGCCGCAACGGAGAGAATGGCACGGATCGTCTCATCGTCGACCATGTCGGGCAGAAAGGCGCGCACCGAACGGCGCGACGTGATCGCCTCGTCGACGATCGCCTTGGCAATCCGCGTGTTGTTTTCCAGCATGGGCCGTCCTTAGCGCATGACCCCGGAAACCGGAATCGCTCTATCGGGGATCTCGACCGGACGCCCCCCTCGCCGTTCGCGGCCGAGCCTTTGCATGAACCGTCAAAATGGCGCAAGCAAATCTTGTGATCCATGAAAATCAACTTGATTTTTTCACAGAGGTGGGCTCTCGTGAAAATCGGCTAATATTTTTCATAAAGGAAATGGCTTTGCCTCTAGCCGTCAGATCGGAACGGGAAAACGTCGACCGACTGCTGGCCGGCGACATCAGGGCGCTGCGCAGGGCGCGCGGACTGACGCTTGCCGAGATCGGCCTGAAGCTCGGCCGCTCCGTCGGCTGGGTCAGTCAGGTCGAGCGCGGTCTGTCGATACCGTCGCTCGGTGATCTCAGGGCCTTCGCGGAATTGTTCGGCGTGCCGGTCAGCCTGTTCTTCAGCCATGACGTGCCGGTCGAGAACGAGCGCGGCGTGGTCGTGCGCGCCGGCAGCCGCCGAACGCTTGGCACAAGCGATTCCGGCCTGGTGGAGGAGCTTCTGTCGCCCGATCTCGGCGGTAGCTTCGAGATGCTGCGTTCGGTCTTCGCGCCGGGTGCGGAGATGAAGACCGAGGCGCGCCGGCCGACGGAGGAAGCCGGCTATGTCGCTTCCGGCAGCTTCGACATCGAGATATCAGGCGTCTGGCACCGGCTTGGTGAGGGCGACTCCTTTCGCTTCGACGGCAAGCCGTTCCGCTGGCGCAATCCTGGCGCGGAGCCGGCGGTAGTCATCTGGGTGGTTTCGCCACCTGTCTACTGAATATAGGTCTGGAGAAAAACATGGCCGGTTTGCCGACCACGGCACGTGTGGTGATCATCGGAGGCGGTGTCGTCGGCGCCTCCTCGCTCTATCATCTCGCCAAGGCGGGCTGGACCGATTGCCTGCTTCTGGAAAAGAACGAGCTGACCTCCGGCTCGACCTGGCATGCCGCCGGCAACGTGCCGACCTTCTCCTCCTCGTGGTCGCTGATGAACATGCAGCGCTATTCGACGGAGCTCTATCGCGGGCTGGCCGACGCGGTCGGCTATCCCATGAACTACCATGTCACCGGCTCGCTCAGGCTCGCCCATACGGCCGAGCGCATGCAGGAGTTCCAGCGCGCCAAGGGCATGGGCCGCTACCAGGGCATGGACATCGATGTGGTCGGGCTCGATGAGATCAAGCGCCGCTACCCGTTCATCGAAACGCATGAATTGAAAGGCGCGCTCTACGATCCGAGCGACGGCGATATCGACCCGGCGCAGTTGACCCAGGCGCTGGCCAAGGGCGCCCGCGACATGGGTGCGAAGATCATCCGCTTCTGCCCGGTCAGCGGCGTGCGCCGCGACAAGGACGAGTGGGTGGTCGAGACGGCGCAAGGCGAGATCCGCTGCGAGATCGTCGTCAACGCCGCCGGCTACCGCGCGGCCGAAGTCGGCAGGATGTTCGGCCGCGACGTACCGATGATGGTGATGAGCCATCAATACATCCTGTTCGAGGAGATCCCCGAACTCGCCGCCTGGACCAAGGAACAGGGTAGGAAGCTGCCGCTGCTACGCGATGTCGACACCTCCTACTATCTGCGCCAGGAAAAGAACGGCATGAATCTCGGCCCCTATGAGCGCAACTGCCGTGCGCATTGGGTCGGCCACAATGACCCGATGCCGGATGATTTCTCGTTCCAGCTGTTTCCCGACGATCTCGACCGGCTGGAAGACTATCTGGCCGATGCCGTCGCCCGCGTGCCGATTCTCGGCACCGCCGGCCTGTCCAAGGTCATCAACGGCCCGATCCCCTACGCGCCGGACGGCAACCCGCTGATCGGTCCGATGCCCGGCGTGCCGAACGCCTTCGAGGCCTGCGTCTTCACCTTCGGCATCGCCCAGGGCGGCGGCGCCGGCAAGGTGCTGGCCGAATGGGTGACTGAGGGCCAGACCGAATGGGACATGTGGTCCTGCGATCCGCGCCGTTTCACCGCCTTTGCCGCGGCGCCGGATTACTGCGTCGACAAGGGCATGGAGATCTATGGCAACGAATACGCCATCCAGTTCCCGCGCCATGCCTGGCCGGCCGGGCGCGACCGCAAACTGTCGCCGATCCACGATCGCATCAAGGCGCTCGGCGCCTGCTTCGACGCCTATAATGGCTGGGAGCGCGCCACCTGGTACGCGCAAGCCGACGACGACATTTCGGAAGAAGCCACTTTGACCTTCCGCCGCGACGGGCCGTGGCAGCATCGCGTCCGGGAGGAATGCCTCGCCGTGCGCGACGCTGCCGGCATCCTCGACCTGCCTGGTTTTTCCCGCTTCAACCTCGACGGCCCGGGTGCTGCCGAATGGCTGAGCCGGCAGGTCACCGGCCTGGTGCCGAAACCCGGCCGCATCGGCCTCGTCTATTTTGCCGACGATGAGGGCCGCATCGTTACCGAAATGTCGGTCGTGCGCCACGACGAGAACTTGATGACGCTGATCACCGCCGCCGTGGCGCAGTGGCATGATTTCGCGTGGCTGGAATCGCGCATGCCGAAGAACGCTTCATTCACGCTGATCGACCGGACCGAGGAATACTCCACGCAGATCCTCGCCGGGCCCAATTCGCGAAAAATCCTCGCCGATGTCTGCATCGCCGACCTTGCACTGCCCTGGCTGACGCACCAGGAGACGACAATCGCCGGCCGTTGGGCAAGGTTGGTACGCGTGTCCTTCGCCGGCGAACTCGGCTGGGAAATCCACACCAAGGTTGACGACACCGCTACCGTCTTCGACGCCGTCTGGGCAGCCGGGCAGAAGCATGGCTTGAAGCCGTTCGGCATGTACGCGCTCGATTCGCTGCGGCTCGAAAAAGCCTATCGCGCCTGGAAGGGCGACCTGTCGACCGATTATTCGATCCTGCAGGGTGGGTTGGAGCGCTTCGTCAAATGGGACAAGCCCGATTTCCGCGGCAAGGCGGCGCTGCAAAACGAGAAGCAGCAGGGCGTGAAGAAGCGTTTCGTCACGCTGGTCATCGAAAACCCAGGCGACTGTGACGCCCCTTACATGTCGACACTCTGGCATGACGACCGGATCGTCGGCGAGACGACGTCCGGCGGCTGGGGTCATCGCATCGACAAGTCGATCGCCCTCGGCATGCTGCGCGCCGACCTGGCCGAACCGGGAACCACGGTCGATGTCGAGATCTTCGGCGAGCGCTTCAAGGCGGTCGTGCAGAAGGACGAACCGTTGTGGGATCCGAAGAACGAGAGGCTGCGTGCATGAAGTCCGTTATCCTCACAGACGGTGGCATGGGCCAGGAACTGGTACGCCGCAGCAGCTCCGAGCCGACGCCGCTGTGGTCGGCCAGGGTGCTGATCGACGAGCCTGATCTGGTGCGCGACCTGCATGCGGAATTCATCCGGGCCGGTGCCCGCGTCATCACCATCAATACCTATTCCGCAACGCCCGAGCGGCTGGCACGGGAGGGCGCGGAAGAGCTGTTCAAGCCGCTGCAAAAGCGCGGCATAGAACTGGCAAGGCAAGCTCGCGATCAGGCCGGCGACGCGGCGATCGCGGGCTGCCTGTCTCCCCTGTTCGGCAGCTACGCACCGACGCTGACCATTTCCTTCCAGGATACGCTCGACATTTATCGCCGCATCGTTGCCGAACAGGCTGCCGGCGTCGATCTGTTCCTGTGCGAGACCATGGCGTCGGCCGAGGAGGCGCGCGCGGCCGTTACCGCGGCGTCGGAAAGCGGCAAGCCGGTGTGGGTGTCGTGGACGCTCGCCGATCACGGCACGCCGCGCCTGCGCAGCGGCGAAGCCATTGCGGCGGCGGCGGGCGCTCTCGACGGCCTGCCGGTTGCAGCCAGGTTGATCAATTGCTGCCGGCCCGAAGCGATCGCTGCAGCGCTGCCTGAAATGATCGGTCTCGGCGGCCCGGTCGGCGCCTATGCCAACGGCTTCACCTCGGTGGAGGCGCTCAAGCATGGCGGCACCGTGGACGTGCTGCACGCCCGCCACGACCTCGATCCTGATGCCTATGCCGGCCAGGCGGTCGGCTGGGTCGAGACCGGCGCCGACATCGTCGGCGGCTGCTGCGAAGTCGGACCACCCCATATCGCAGCCCTGCGCGACCGGCTCGAACAGGCCGGCTACGAAATTTCGGGAGTAGCATAATGCCCAGACCATCATCGCGCATTTCCGGCATCGTGCCTTCCGGCAAGGACGGCTGGGAGGTTCATTTCGCCGCCTGGACGCGCAGGGAGGCTGGCGAGGACATCATCGTGCTGTCGGTCGGCGACCATGATTTCGATACGCCGGCGCAGACGATCGAAGCTTGCGTGATGGCGGTTCGCGCCAGCAATCACCACTACACCCCCCTGCCGGGCATTCCGCGCCTGCGCAACGCAATGGCGGCGGCCTCAACCCTCTGCACCGGCGTTGCCACCAACCCCGACCAGGTCATCGCCACGCCAGGCGGACAGGCAGCGCTGTATGCGGCGGTGCAAGCCGTTCTCGACCAGGGCGACCATGCCATCGTGGTCGCGCCCTATTACGCGACCTATCCCAACACGTTCAGTGCGGCGGGCGCCGATTTCACTGTGGTCGAAACGCCTGCCGAGGACGGTTTTCAGCCGCGGGCTGCCGATATCCGCGCAGCCCTTCGGCCGAACACGCGCGCCATCCTCATCAACACGCCGAACAACCCGACGGGTGCGGTCTATTCGCGAGAGCGGCTGGAGGAGCTGGCGCGGATCTGCCGGGAGCATGACCTCTGGCTGTTGTCGGACGAGGTCTATTGGACGCTTGGCGGCGGCGAGCACATCTCGCCGCGTTCGCTGCCCGGCATGGCGGAACGCACGCTGATCATCAATTCCATGTCCAAGAGCCACGGCATGACCGGCTGGCGCATGGGCTGGCTGACCGGACCCGAAGAGATGATCTCGCTGCTGACCAACCTCAATCTGGTGACGACCTACGGCCTGCCGGCCTTCATCAGCCTCGCTTGCGCCGAGGCGCTCGAAAACGGCTACGGCGTCAAGGAGATTGCCGATCGCTATGCCGCAAGGCGCACCGTCGTCCTCGATGCCATGCGCGGCATGAACGACGTCACCGTGCGCGGCTCCGAAGGCGGCATGTATGTCATGCTCGACATATCGGCTCTCGAGCCTGACGACGAGAAATTCGCCTGGGCGCTCCTCGACAAGGAAAAGGTCGGCGTGATGCCGGGCTCGAGCTTCGGCGAGGCCGCCGCCGGCCACATCCGCGTCAGCCTCTGCCAGCCGGAGGCGGTACTTTTGGAAGCCGCCCTTCGCCTGCGCCGCTTCGCGTCCAGCTATCGCCGTGAGGCCGCATGACCGCCCTGCCCCAAAAGACCCTTCCGACCAGGGCCATTCCTGCCAAGGCCATTCCCAGCAAGGCAAGGGCCGTCATCATTGGCGGCGGCGTCTCCGGCTGTTCGGTCGCCTATCACCTGGCCGAGCTCGGCTGGACCGACATCGTGCTGCTCGAACGCAAGCAGCTGACATCAGGCACGACTTGGCATGCCGCCGGCCTGATCGGCCAGTTGCGCGGTTCGCAGAACATGACGCGGCTGGCGAAATATTCGGCCGACCTCTACGTCAAGCTGGAGGCCGAGACCGATGTCGGCACCGGCATGCGCCAGGTCGGCTCGATCACCGTGGCGCTGACCGAGGAGCGCAAGCACGAGATTTACAGGCAGGCGTCGCTCGCCCGCGCGTTCGATATCGATGTACGCGAGATTTCCCCAAGCGAAGTCAAGCAGATGTACCCGCATCTGAATGTTTCCGATGTGGTCGGCGCCGTGCATCTGCCACTCGACGGCCAGTGCGACCCGGCCAACATCGCCATGGCGCTGGCCAAGGGCGCGCGCCAGCGCGGTGCGACGATCGCCGAGAACGTGAAGGTCACCAAGGTCCACGCCAAGGATGGCCGCGTGACCGGCGTATCCTGGGCGCAAGGCGAGGAACAAGGCACCATCGAGGCCGACATCGTCGTCAACTGCGCCGGCATGTGGGCACGCGAGCTCGGGCGCCAGAACGGCGTCACCATCCCGCTGCACGCCTGCGAGCATTTCTATCTCGTCACCGAGCCGATCCCCGGCCTTTCCCGGCTGCCGGTGCTGCGCGTGCCGGACGAATGTGCCTACTACAAGGAGGACGCCGGCAAGATGATGCTCGGCGCCTTCGAGCCGGTGGCGAAACCCTGGGGCATGGACGGCATTCCTGAAGATTTCTGCTTCGACCAGTTGCCCGAGGATTTCGAGCATTTCGAGCCGATTCTCGAAATGGGCGTCAACCGTATGCCGATGCTGGCCAGTGCCGGCATTCACACCTTCTTCAACGGTCCCGAGAGTTTTACGCCTGATGATCGCTACTATCTCGGCGAGGCGCCGGAGTTTTCCGGCTACTGGATGGCGACCGGCTACAATTCGATCGGCATCGTTTCCTCCGGCGGCGCCGGCATGGCCCTTGCGCAATGGATCAACGATGGCGAGGCGCCTTTCGACCTCTGGGAGGTCGATATCCGCCGCGCCCAGCCATTCCAGAAGAACCGCCGCTACCTCAAGGAGCGCGTCTCCGAGACGCTCGGCCTGCTCTACGCCGATCATTTTCCGTATCGCCAGATGGCGACCTCGCGGAACATAAGACGTTCCCCACTCCACGAACATCTGAAGGCGCGCGGCGCGGTGTTCGGCGAGGTGGCCGGCTGGGAGCGCGCCAACTGGTTCGCTAGGCCCGGCGAGGAGCGCGAATACCGCTATTCATGGAAGCGGCAGAACTGGTTCGATAACCAACGCGACGAACATCTGACGGTCCGGAACGGCGTCGGCCTGTTCGACATGACCTCGTTCGGCAAGATCCGCGTCGAGGGCCGCGACGCTCAGCGCTTCCTGCAGAGGCTTTGCGCCAACGACATGGACGTGGCGCCGGGCAAGATCGTCTACACCCAGATGCTCAACCAGCGCGGCGGCATCGAGAGCGACCTCACCGTCTCGCGTCTGTCTGAAACGGCCTACTTTCTTGTCGTGCCGGGCGCCACGCTGCAGCGCGACCTCGCTTGGCTAAGAAAACATCTCGCCGATGAATTCGTCGTCATCACCGATGTGACGGCGGCCGAAGCCGTGCTCTGCCTGATGGGACCGGATTCGAGGAAGCTGATTCAGAAGCTGAGCCCGAACGATTTCTCCAACGAAACCAATCCGTTCGGGACGTTTCAGGAGGTAGAAATCGGCATGGGACTGGCCCGCGCCCACCGCGTCACCTATGTCGGCGAGCTCGGCTGGGAGCTCTATGTCTCGACTGACCAGGCAGCCCATGTCTTCGAAGCGATCGCCGAGGCCGGCGCGAATGTCGGCCTGAAACTTTGCGGCCTGCACACGCTGGATTCCTGCCGCATCGAAAAGGCCTTCCGCCATTTCGGCCACGACATCACCGACGAGGACAATGTGCTGGAAGCCGGGCTCAGTTTTGCTGTGAAGACCGCGAAGGGCAATTTTCTCGGCCGCGATGCGGTGCTGAAAAAGAAGGAGGCCGGCCTGTCACGCCGGCTGGTCCAGTTCCGCCTGAAGGACCCGGAGCCGTTGCTCTTTCACAATGAGGCGATCCTGCGCGATGGCAAGATCGTCGGCCCGATCACCTCGGGCAATTACGGCCACCATCTCGGCGGCGCCGTCGGCCTTGGCTACGTGCCGTGCCAGGGCGAGAGCGAGGCGGATGTGCTGTCGTCGTCCTACGAGATCGAGATCGCCGGCGAGCGCTTCGCCGCGGAAGTGTCGCTGAAGCCGATGTACGATCCGAAGGCGGACCGGGTGAGGATGTAGGGCTTCTTCCTTCGCCCCGTTCACGGGGAGAAGGTGGCCCGAAGGGCCGGATGAGGGGCGGCGCCAGCTTCTGTAATGTTTGCGTCGCCCCTCATCTGCCTGCCGGCATCTTCTCCCCGTAAACGGGGAGAAGGACGCCAATCTCGCAGCTCAAAACCGCTCCAGTTTCGCCCGCACTTTCGCAAGGAAAGCAGCTCGGCTCCGGGGCGTCGATGCGTCCATGAGATAGTGCGCCAGGAAGAACGTCCTGCAGCGGGTTGCGCACAGTGCCCGCATGCCGCGCAGGATTGTCTTGCGCCCAGGCTGGCCGACGACGACGCTCCACCAGGTCGGCGCGCCGCAGGTCGTGATCACTCCTATCTTCGTCACATGCCTCATCAGCGACTCGATCCGTCCCTTGCCCGCGGGCAGCCGGAAGGCGACGTCGGTCGCCCAGACCCGGTCGAGCCAGCCCTTCAGCATTGCCGGCAGCCCGTACCACCAGGTCGGATAGATGAAGAGGATTGCCTGGGCCCAGTTGAGGTGATCGATGTGCGGCTTGAGCGCCGGGTCCTGCGGGGCACGCTCATTGTAGGAGCGTCGCTCTCCGCAGCCCATGACCGGATCGAAATTCTCCGCATAGAGGTCGAGCAGCCGCACCTCCCAGCCCCTCGCCTTCATCACCTCGATGGCGCAGTCTCGGATCGAGGCGCAAAAGCTCTCGGGGACCGGATGGCAGTAGACCACCAGAACCCGCATCAAAAGGCATCCATGTTGGCGGCGACCTTGGCCATGAATCTCTCCCGCGTTTTATCGGTCGACAGATTCATCGAATAATGCGCGAGATAGGACACGGAGGCACCCGGCTTGACCGTGGCGCGCAACACACGGTTGACCAGCCTGCGCGGCGGGTCGCCCATCAGCATGGCGCGGAACCGGCTGCCGCCATAAGTGGTGACCGCCGCCAGTTTGCGAATGTTGTGCAGCGACGGCTGCACCTTGCCGTCGACCAGCTTGAACGACACGCCGGGCAGGAAGACGCGGTCGAAGAAGCCTTTCAGGATCGCCGGATAGCCGAAGTTCCACACCGGAAACGACAGCACCAGTGCCTCGGCCTTTTGCAATCTTGAGACATAAGGCGCTGCCGCATCACCCTCGCCGCGCTCATCGTGATAGCCGAGCCGCTCCGCCCGCGTCAGCCGCGGATCGAAATCCTCGGCATAGAGGTCGCAGTCGTCGACGGCGTGGCCGGCGGCTGTCAGCCGCTCGACGATCATCCGGTGCAAACCGGCATTGAAGCTGGTCTCGACCGGATGGGCGTAAAGGACGAGGACGTTCATCATCCCGCCTTCTGCAACCCCTTGAACAGGAACGACTTGCCCGAGCGATAATCGTAATCCGGGTTTTCCCAGGCGATCATCTTGCCGGGGTTGAGCAGCCCTTGCGGATCGGTCTCGCGCTTGAAGGCAAGCTGCACCTCGTCCGTCTGCTTCATGCCGCCCTCTTCCAGCGTGTAGCGGTGCGGATTGAAGACCCAGCAGCCATTGTCCTCATGGATGCGGATGATCTCGTCGAGCCGCCCCGCCGTCGTGAAGCGGACCAGCGGCAGGCCGGCGACGCCAATGGCGCCGTCGAAGCGGATGAATTCGAGATGCACCGGCACCTCGTCGCCGAAGCGGTCGATCATCGCCTTGACGTGAGCGAGGTGACCCGGCGAGGGATAGCGGGTCTGCAGATAGGTGATCGTGGGATCGACCCTGATGGCGCGCAGTGTCGTGTGGTTCCAGGTCAGCTCGTACGCCGGTGGCAGCCCCTTGAGATCGGCCTCCTTGTCGGCGCGGAAGACGATCTCGCCCTTGCTGCGCTGGGTGAAGGCGACAAAGGCGTCCATCGCATGCGGCGCGATCATCAAGACGACGATGCTTTGCTCGCGCCGGAAAAACCTCTGGTGGCGCTTGAAGTAGTCATAGGGAATGGGTGCCGCGATCGGCGTGATCAGTTTCGCCAGGATGCCGTCCTGCACGGCGAGATCGTTGCCGAAGCCGGCCGCATCCATGAAATCATCGAAGCCGACGATGACATCGATCCAGTCGTAAGCCGCGGTCAGCGGCATCTCGACCTCCGTGATGATGCCGTTGGTGCCGTAGGCATGCATCACCTTCAGCACCTCCTCGCCGGTAAGGTCCATCACGCGCGGCTCCGCCTCCATCGTAACGGTCCGCAGCCGGATGACGTTACCGAGGTCGCGCAGACCACCCCAGCGGATCGAACCGACGCCACCGGAGCCGCCGGCGACGAAACCGCCGATCGATGCCGTGTTGTAGGTCGATGGCGACATCCGCAGTTCCTGGCCGGAATGCGCGCGCGTCGCTCTGTCGATGTCGGCCAGCACGGCACCCGGTCCGGTCACCACCCGGCCGGGCGCGATCGCCTTGACTGTGTTCATCTCGGCGAGGTTGAGCACGACGCCGCCGGACAAAGGCATCGCCTGCCCATAATTGCCGGTGCCGCTGCCGCGCGGCGTCACCGGAACGCCATGTCGGTGGCAGGCGGCGAGCACGCGGATTACCTCGGCTTCCGTCTTCGGCGTGACGATCAGGTCGCCGGTCACATGGTCGAGCTGTTGCTTCAGCACCGGGCTGTACCAGTAGAAGTCGCGGCTCTTCTGCTGGACTATCGCCGGATGGTCGTCGATCTTCACACCGTCGAGGCCGCGCTTCAGTGCCGAAATGTCCATCATCCCACCATCAGATCATCGAGTTCGGCATAATCGGGCAATTGGCGCTCGATGGCGCGGCCATCGCGCACGACGATGCGATCCGATTCGGGACGCGACAGCAATTCCGTCCAGCTCCGTCCCCTGAAGACGACGAAATCGGCGGCGGCGCCGACGGCAAGCGTGCCAAAACCTTCTAGCCGCATCACCTTGGCCGGCGTCGCGGTCACCGCCTGCGGCCAGTCGCCGACCGGGTGATCGAAATGCAGGATGCGCGTCGCCATGCGATAGACCTCCAGCATGTCGAGATCGCCATAGGCGTAGAACGGGTCGCGCGTGTTGTCGGAGGCGACGGCGACGGAAATGCCGCGCGCCTTCATCTCATGCAGCAGCGTCACGCCGCGCCAGAGCGGCGTGGTGTTGTCGCTGCGCCGGTCCTGCAGATAGAGATTGCACATCGGCAGCGACACCACGGCAAGCCCCGCCTTCGCCACCTTGTCCAGCGTGTCGAGCACGTCGAGATCGGGCTGGCGTGCCAGCGAGCAGCAGTGGCCGACGAGGATGTTTCCCTCAAAACCGTTCCATAGGGCCGCCTCGGCGATCTTCTTCAGCGAAATCGCCGAAACGGCGTCGGTCTCGTCGGCATGGAAATCGAGGTCGAGGCCGTGCCTGGTCGCCTGCGCGAACACCTGGTCGAGAAGCTCTTCCAGATCCGGCACCATGTAGGTAACGACGCCGAGCACGCCCTTGGCCGCAGCCACGCGTTTGGCCAGCCTCTCGAACCATTTCTTGTCGCGCACGCCTTCGATGCCGAGCAGGCAGGCGGCCTGCAGCTCAATGCGGCCGCGCCATGTCTCCCGCATCGTCTCGAACACCGGCCAGGAGATTTCCTCCTGCGGCGCGACGCTGTCGAGATGGGTGCGCAGGGCTTTGGTGCCATACGCATAGGCTGAGCGCAGCGAAAAATCCATGCGGCGGGCGACGTCGTCGGCGCTCCAGCGCGAAGCGCGGTCGGCGCCGGTGGCGTTCAGCGCGCCCATGAACGTGCCGTCGGGATTGGGCTTTCGAGGCCAGATATGGCCCTTGTCGATATGAGTGTGACAGTCGACGAAGCACGGCATGACGATACGGCCGCCGAGGTCGACGGCGCCTGCCGGCGAATTGGACTGGCGATGCGCGGTAATAGTGGAAATCCTGCCGTCGGCGACAGCAATGTCGGCGAGTGCAAAGCCATCGGCATCGAAGGCCGCGACAAGGCCGGGCGTCAGCGACCGATGAACACGGACGTTGGTAAGATGATAAGAACCGGAGGCCGGTATCGAGTCCTCCAACATCATCATCGCTCCTGCTTCAGCGCACTCTCGTGCCAGCGCCGCAGGATGAGATGCGAGATCAGCGACAGCACCAGGAAGATCAGGATGCCGGTGAACGAGATCAGGATCAGCGCCGCGAACAGCCGCGGTGCGTTGAGCCGGTAGCCGGCCTCGATGATGCGCGAGGCAAGGCCCGACGACTGGCCGGTGGCGCCTGCGACGAACTCCGCTACAACCGCGCCGATCAGCGACAGGCCGCCGGCGATCTTCAGCCCGCCGAGGAAATACGGCATCGCCGCCGGCAGGCGCAGATAGCGCAATTGCTGCCAGCGGGTCGCGCCGTTGAGCTTGAACATGTCGCGCAGATTGCGATCGACGGAGTTGAGGCCGAGCGTGGTGTTGGACAGGATCGGGAAGAAGGCAACGATCCAGGCACACAGCAGGAGCTTCGTCGTCTGGTTGTCGACATAGATGTTGATCAGCGGGAAGATCGCGACGATCGGCGTCACCTGCAGGACGATGGCAAACGGGAAGAACGACATCTCCACCCATTTTGATTGCGCGAACAGCACCGCCAGCCCAACCCCGCCGATGACGGCCAAAGCCAAGCTGAGGAAGGTGATCTTGAGCGTCACCAGCAGCGAGGAGAACAGCAGCCCGGCATCGTCATAAAGCGTTTGAAGCACCACGCCGGGGCGCGGCAGGATGTATTTCGGGATGTCGTTCCAGACGCAGATGCTATCCCACAGCCAGATGGCCAGGATCATGATCGCCAGCGGCAGCAGCCATCGGCCGATCCGTTCGAGCCGCTCCTGGCGCACGCGACGCGCCTCTTCGGGGTCGAGCGTCAGTGCGTGTTCTTCAATGGCCGTCATGATGGGGTCCGGCTGTTGAGTTGATGGCGCCGATCAGCACATCGGACGCCTGGCGGCAGAGCGCGGCATAATCGGGCGAGGTGCGGAAGGTCTCGTTGCGCGGATAGGGCGCATCGACGGCGAATTCCCTGAACACCCGGCCCGGTCGCGCCGCCATGACGACGACGCGGTTGGACAGGAAAACGCTTTCGAAGACGCTGTGGGTGACGAAGACGACGGTGAACCGCTCGTCCTGCCATAGTTCCAGAAGATCGTTGTTGAGCTTGAAGCGGGTGATCTCGTCGAGCGCCGCGAACGGCTCATCCATCAAGAGAATCCGCGGCTTGGTCACCATGGCGCGGGCGATCGAGACGCGCATCTTCATGCCGCCGGAGAGCTCGCGCGGCACGGCATTCTCGAAGCCGGTCAGGTGAACCCGCGCCAGCATCTCCATGACCGCCGGCGCCGCCATGGCCCGCGACACGCCCTTCAAGCGCAGCGGCAGCCAGACATTGTCAAAGACATCGGCCCAGGGCAGCAGCGTCGGCTCCTGGAAGACGAAACCAATATTCGAGCGGTCGAAGGTGCTGCCGCCGCGCCAGTCGAGCAGGCCGGAGGTCGGCGTCGCCAGACCGGCGATGAGGCGCAAGGCCGTCGACTTGCCGCAGCCGGACGGGCCGAGAAGGCTGAGGAAGTCGCCGTCCCTGATCGTCAGGTCGACGTCGCTGAGCGCTGTCACGCCGTTGGAAAAGACCTTGCCGACGCCGCGCAGCGCCAGCAGCATCGGATTTTTGCCCGATGCGCTTGCCGGCGCTTGCGCCACTTTCTCCTGCATCATGCCTGGGTGCTATTTCTTCAGGTCGATCCCGACGCCCTTGTTGACGAAGGCCAGCGTGTAGGACTTCTTGATATCGACGCCGTCCGGCACGACCTTGGCCTTGACCATCTTGTCGTAGAAGCTCTGGATGCGCGTGTCGGTCATCGCGCCGATGCCGAGTTTTTCGGTATCACCGGAATCGACGATGCCGAATTTCTTCATCTGCTCGATCGAAAACGCGATCTGCTCGTCGCTGATGTCGGGGTTGTCCTTCTTGATCGCCGCGTTGGCGGCGGCGTTGTCGCCGTAGAGATAGTTGTACCATCCCTTGGCCGAACCATCGACGAAACACTGAACCACCTCCGGCCGTTTGTCGATCGTGGTCTGCATGGTTTCGATCGTCGTCGCATAGGTGTCGAAGCCGTAGTCGGCGAGCAGGAACAAATTGGGCTGGAAGCCACCTTCCTTGGCGACCGCATAGGGCTCCGAGGTCACGTAGCCTTGCTGGATCGACTTCGGATTGGCGATGAAAGGTGCGGGGTTGAACGTATAGGGCACGCGTTTGGCCGGGTCGAAGCCGAACTCGGTGATCATCCACTGGAAGTAGCTCTGCGCACCCTCGTCGCCCAGTATGTACTGGTCCGCGTTCTTCAAATCCTCCCATTTGTCGAGCCCCTGACCTGGATGGGCCATGATCACCTGCGGCTCTTTCTGGAAGGAGGCGGCGACCACGCGCAGCGGAATGTCCTGCTGGACGGCGTCGAAGGCCTGCAGCAAGTTGCCGCCCATGTAGAAGTCGATCTTGCCGGCGAGCAGCAACGGCCGGCCGCTGACCTGCGGGCCGCCCTGCATGATCGTCACGTCGATGCCGCACGCCGCATAGGTGCCGTCCGCCACGGCCTGATAGTAGCCGCCATGCTCGGCCTGGGCGAGCCAGTTGGTGCCGAAGGTGACTTTCTCGTTCGCCGCCGCGCTCAGCGTGCTTGCGGCAATCAGCACGATCGCGCCTGCCGAGACCTTAAGTTTTTCGTCCATCCACACCACCCTCTGTTGGCTCCGGCGCGCCACGCGCCGGGCTCGACACCATCGATTCAAGAAGCAAGACACATGCCACCGCCGCAGCCGCCCGCCTGCGCAAGAGCCGCATGCGAAAGCCGGGCGGGTCATGCTGTACCGAGGGCATCGTGCCTATTTTTTGAACGCCTGTCCATAATCGCCCTGATAACATGCACTGCATCTTGAAGGCTTGCCTAACCCGGCCCTAAGAGCGTCCACTTGGACGCACAAAAGTACGCTCTAAAACTTTGAAGCATCGCATCGTGCTTTCCGAACCGAAGGGCAGCGTAGCAAAAATCGATCCCGATTTTTCGATCCGATGCGATAGGCTGACGGCAGACTGGAGATTTTCATGTTCAAATTCCTGACGCCGAAGTCGATCAAGCCGCCTTTCGCCCGCTACAGCCATGGCGTCGAGGTGCCGCCCGGCAAGAGGCTGGTGCTGTGTTCGGGCCAGGTTGCGATCACCCCCGATGATCAGATCCCGGAGGATGCCGGCGCGCAGGCCGAGCTCTGTTTTCGCAACATCGCCGTGATTCTCGATGAGGCCGGGCTTGAACTCTCCGATATCGTCCGCATCAACGCCTATGTCACCGATCGCGCTTACCTCAGGCCCTATATGGACGTCCGCGACCGCCTGTTCACCAGCCCGGCGCCGGCCTCGACGCTGATGATCGTTTCCGGGTTCGCGCGACCTGAGTTCAAGGTCGAGATCGAGGTCATCGCGGCAGGGTGATCGACAGGCGATCCTTCCCGCGCTAGGTCTGCATCGAAGAGGCATGACATGACCGTTGCAAACAAACGCGTATGGTGGGGCGACTACCGGACCACCGAATACGCGACCATCGATCCGGAAGCGACGATCGCCGTGCTGCCGGTGGCGGCGATCGAACAGCACGGCCCACATCTGCCGGTTTCGACCGACACCTCGATCATGAACGGCATGCTTGAGACGGTGATCGCCCGCCTGCCCTACGATCTCGACGTCCGCATTCTTCCCGTCCAGGCGGTGGGCAAGTCGAACGAGCACCTGCATGCGCCGGGAACCCTCACTCTGCCGGCGGCGATTTTGATCGAGGCGTGGACCGAGCTTGGCCTGTCGATCGCGCGGGCCGGGTTGAGGAAACTGATCGTCGTCAACTCGCATGGCGGCAATGAGGAGATCATGGGCATTGTCACGCGCGAATTGCGGGTGCGCGCAAAGATGCTGGCGGTGAAGACGAGCTGGCAGCGCTTTGGCCGGCCGGCCGGCATGTATACCGAGCTTGAAGACCGCCAGGGCATCCATGGCGGCGATGTCGAGACGTCGCTGATGCTGCATTTCCGGCCGGATCTTGTCGACATGGCAAAGGCCGACAATTTCGTGTCCAACGTGGCCCGCGCCGAAAACGAATTTTCGCTGCTGCGCCACACCGGGACGCACGCCTTCGCCTGGATCGCCACCGACCTCAACCCGAACGGCGTGGTCGGCGACGCCAGCATTGCAACGGCCGAAAAGGGCAGGCTAACCGCCAGCCATCAGGCCGACGGTTTCATCAGCCTGTTGAAGGATGTGCGCAAGGCGAAACTGGCCGACTGGCTGGCGTAGACTCTTATCAGCCGTCGATCTTCAGCACGAACGGCGCGCCTTCGAAGGCGTCCGCTCCGCGCCCGATCGCCTGGATCGCACGGGTCATGCGGCCGTTGCGGTCGAGCAGCGTATCGGCGACCGCAATCAGTCGCGGATTGGGTGTCGCCGTCGGCGACAGCGCGCGCAGCGTCTCGGCCAACTCGACCTCGTCACGCTTTGGCGCCAGTGCGGCCGCAATGATGTAGGCCGAGGCGGTCGAACGGCTGATGCCGGCATAGCAATGCACGACCAGCGGTCTCGCACGATCCCATTGCCGCGCGAAATCGAGCAGGTTGCGGACATGCGTCTCGCCCGGCATGGTCATGCCCTCATGCGCCACCGCAATATCGTGCATGACCAGATGCAGATGGTTTTCCCTGATGATCGACGCCGGACGCGTCACCTCGGTGCCGGCGGCCAGCAGGGAAAGCAGCCGCTCGGCGCCGGTCTTCGCGACCGTTTCCTCGACCTTCGACAGCGAACAGACATGGATCATTGCATCTTTTCCTCTACCTGATCGTCGCGCCGCTGCGCCCAGTCGGCAAGAGCCGATTCGAGCCGCTGCCATTCCTCGCCCTCGCCCGGCAGCCCGGCGCGCAGCACATCCGGCCGGCCGGAGAAATGACGAAGCAGGATGCCGCGCTCACCGAGCGCCAAAAACAGCCCGGCGGCGTCCGCCAGCCTGATATAGCGGAACAGCGTGGTGCCGCCGGCGACAGGCACGCCGAAGCGACCGAACAGCGCATCGAGCCGCGCCGCATCCCCAACCAGACGGCGTCGCATCTCGACCTGCCAACCGGTGTCGGCAAGCGCGCGGATACCGTATTCGAGCGCCGGTCCGGCGACCGCCCATGGCCCGAATTGCGCCTCCAGCCGTTCGACCGTCAGCGCGTCGGCCATCGCAAAGCCAAGCCGCAGGCCGGCCAGCCCAAAGAACTTGCCGAAGGAACGCAGCACGACGATGCCGCCCTGGTCGATATCGCCGGCCAGGCTTTCGCCAAGCGGGCCGGCATCCATGAAGGCCTCGTCGACGACCAGCAACCCGCCTCTGGCGTGCAATTTTCCGGCAAGCTCAAGCAGCCTCTGACGCTCGACAATGCGCCCATCCGGATTGTTGGGGTTGACGACGATGGCGAGGTCGGCTCCTGCCAAGACTTCGAAATCGTCGACCTCCGTCACCGCATGGCCGGCGATCGCCGCTGCCCGCTGATGTTCGGCATAGGTCGGCCCGAGCACCAACGCCTTGCCAGGGCTCGCCAGCGAGGCGACGCGCGGCAACAGGATCTGCGTGCCGGGCGCCGCCGCCACATTCGCCGCCGAAGGCGCGCCATAGGCGCTCGCCGCGACATCAGCCAGATCACGGACCCGCGCGGCTTCCGGCAATCTTGACAGAGCGGTGGCGGGCAGCTCGAAAAAAGGGTAGGAGTGCGGATTGATACCGGTCGAGAGGTCGACGAAGGGTTGTGGCGCATAGGGGAAAAGCCCCCTCGCCCGTCCAAGGCTTCCTCCGTGATCCACCACTGCCGCCGCGCCATCAAGAAGCTTCATGTCGATCCTGATCGCTTTCCTGTCACTGGTTGTTGAAATCGTTGTCGGCTACCCAGCCTGGCTGTTTGGCGCTATCGGCCATCCCGTCACCTGGATCGGCAGGCTGATATCCTTTCTCGACCGCAGGCTCAACCGCGCCGCTGATTCCGACGCTGTCCGTCGTCGGCGCGGCGTTGATGCCCTGCTGATCATCGTGCTGGTGCCGGCCATCATCGCTTTCGCGGTGGAAACCATGCTTTCGGGCATTCCCGCCGGATTGATCCTCACGGCGATCCTGGCGACATCGCTGCTGTCGCAAAAGAGCCTGGCCGAGCATGTCGAGGCTGTGGCCGACGGACTCGACAATGGCGGACTCGACATCGGCCGTCTTGCCGTCTCGCAGATCGTCGGCCGCGATGCCAAAAAGCTCAACAGGCCTGGGGTCTGCCGCGCGGCGATCGAAAGCCTGGCCGAGAATTTTTCCGACGGCGTCGTCGCGCCCGTCTTCTGGATCGGCGTCGGCGGGCTGGCCGGCGGCGTTGCCTACAAGGCCGCCAACACGGCCGATTCGATGATCGGCCACCGCACCCCGCGCCACGAGGCCTTCGGCCGAGCGACGGCGCGCTTCGACGATCTGATCAACCTGCCGGCGTCGCGGCTGACCGCGCTGCTCATCGTGCTGGCCGCTTTCCTCGTCAAAGGCGCCGACGCCGACAACGCCTGGCGCACCATGCGGCGCGACGCGAAGAAGCACCGCTCGCCCAATGCCGGCTGGCCTGAGGCAGCGATGGCCGGCGCGCTCGGCCTAGCGCTCGCCGGCCCGCGCTCTTATGGCGGCGTCATGGTCGATGATGCTTTCATGGGCGAAGGCGGTCGCCGCGAAGCGGAAAGCGCCGATATCAGGCGAGCGCTGAAACTCTACCGGGTCGCCGACTTTCTGCTGATTGGCCTGTTTGGGTTGCTGTCGGTGATCGTTGTCTTGATGTGAATGTCAGGATGGTCGCAAAAATCCCACTTACCAAGTAACACGGACTTCCTTTGCGCCTGAGTCAGCGGCCTCGCCAAATCTTTTGATCGCATATCCGCCGGCAGCTACGGGAGAAGATTTCAGCACGGGCTCGATTGCAACAAAAAGTCGTTCAGCGTCTGGCCCGTACAGATAGAGGATACATTTGCCTTCACCAAACTCGTCGCCATCAAACTCGCCGACCGAAGTATCCCTGATAACTTGTTCTAGCCTATCCTCCAAAACGAAAATGGATTCGCGTTCTTGCGGCGCCCCAAACTGACCGCCGTTGAGAAGAAGATAGACGATTACCGCCTGTTCCACGAACAATCTCCAGCTTGCCGAGCGCTCAAAACTCTATCCCCTGCTGCGCCTTCACGCCGGCGGAAAAGTGATGCTTGGTCACGCCCATCTCGGTGACCAGATCGGCCGCATCGACCAGCGCCGGCTTGGCGTTGCGGCCGGTGACAACGACATGCAGCCCCTCGCGCCGCCCCTTCAGCGCCGCCACCACCTTATCGAGATCGAGATAGTCATAGCGCAGCGCGATGTTCAGCTCGTCGAGCACCAGAAGGCTGATCGATGGATCGGCCATCAGCTCCAGCGCCTTGGCCCAGGCGGCTTCGGCGGCGGCGATGTCGCGCTTCAGGTCCTGCGTCTCCCAGGTAAAACCCTCGCCCATCGTGTGCCAGACGACCCGATCGCCGAAAACGGCAAAGGCATCCTTCTCGCCGGTGTGCCATTTGCCCTTGATGAACTGGACGACGCCGACGCACTTGCCGTAGCCGAGCATCCTCAGCGCCAGCCCGAAGGCGGCGGTGGTCTTGCCCTTGCCGGGGCCGGTGTTGACGATCAGCAGGCCCTTCTCGACCGTCTTTGCCGCGACCTCGGCGTCCTGCACCGCTTTGCGCTTGGCCATCTTGGCGCGGTGGCGTTCCTCGTCCCTGTCGTTAATCGGCCCGTCTTCGATATGCGGCCCGTCTTCGATATGCGGCTTGTCTTCGATATGCGGCTTGTCTTCGATGTGCTTGGTATCAGCCATGTCATTTCACCTTGAGCGGCAGCCCCGCCACCATCAGCAGCACCGTATCAGCCACTGCCGCGACCTGCTGATTGAGCCGGCCGGCGGCGTCGCGAAACCGGCGGGCGAGCGCATTGTCGGGCACGATGCCTTGCCCGACTTCGTTGGAAACCACGAACCATGGCCCGCGCGGCCGCGACAGCACATCCGCCAGCTCAAGGCATTCGGCCTCGATGTCGCGTTCGGCCAGCATATGGTTGGTCAGCCACAGCGTCAGGCAGTCGATCAGGACAGGCCGGCCGTCGGGCAAAGCCTCGATCGCGCCGACGAGATCGAGCGGCGCGTCGATGGTCGTCCAGCCCTCGCCGCGCCGCGACCGGTGCAGCACGATGCGTTCGCGCATTTCGTCGTCGTAAGCCTCGGCGGTGGCGATATAGGTCCACGGCGCCGGACAGGCCGTTATCAGTCCTTCGGCGTGCGCGCTTTTACCGGAGCGCGCACCGCCGATGACCAGGGTCAGCGTCCCGCCGGGAGCAACGCGATCAGGCAAAGCTGTCGCGCAGGCCGGTCGCGCTGCCGGTGAAGCGGCCGCGCACCACGCCGACGACGACGCCGAGCACCAGCCAGAACACCAGATTGGTCAGCGTCACCGCCACCACGAACTGGTGGTGCAGGCCTTCCGGGATCGGCGACTCGAAACTGTCGGGCTGCGGCGCGCCGACGATATGCGGCGCCACGATCAGCGCCACGGCCAAGATCGCCAGTGGCAGCGACTTGCGGAAAGCAAGCAGGCCGAGACCGGCCGCCGTCGCCACCACGGTCGCCGTCCACCAGATCTGGCGCTGGGCGAGATCGGCCGCCGGCATCGCCGGCAGCTCGGGCGGCAGGCCAAGGTTAGGAGCCAGCGTGAACACCGCAAAGCCGGCGAGGCCCCAGAACAGACCCTGACGCCAATTGCCGATGCCGCCGGCGAACTCCGAAGCGGCGACCAGGATCAGCGCAAAGCCGATGCCGGTGACGACATTGGCAACGACGTTGAAGGCGAAGCGCTCGAAACCGTCGGCCGGCGCCCAGCCTTCGTCTTCCGGAGCGGCAGCTTCGGCTGGCGCCGCGCTGGTCATGGCATCGGTATCGGTGGCGTTCGCGGCGGGCGCCGCGGCATGGTCATGTGTGTGGCCGCCGCCGGCCTGTTCGTAGACTTCCGCCTTGAGAATGAGCGGCACGGTGGCGTAGGCTTGCATGCAGGCGAGAACGACGCCGGCCACGAGCCCTGCGACCGCCGCGATGAACACGACGTTGCGAAACAGTGTCATGATGTCAATCCCTCGTCAGTGGCAGGGAAATGCCATCGAGTGGCGATAGTCGTGAGCGGCATTGTGCACCGCATCGATATGCGAGAAGCCGACAAAGCCCATCACGAAAATGCCGAGACATGCAGCAAGCGCCAGCTGCATGAAGCGCGACTGCGAGGAGACGGAAGCGCCGAGGGAGACGGAAGCGGTATTCATGTCTTGTCCTTTCGCCCTCCACCCGAGGGCATAGAAGTCAGTTCTCCTGTCGCCGGCAGGTCTCCTGGCTCGCGGATCAGCACCCTTCCCCACCTTCCCGAAGACAAATCTTCAGTGGCATATGGAGAGGACTACCGCACACAGTTGCGGGGGCAGCCACGGCATTGGGCAAACAATTCACCCTCACCGCATTCCCTCTTGGTTCCAAACGGAACCGACGACAGCTGTGACTATAGGCAGAATCGTCGCGCCCGGCAAACCAAATTCCGCCAGCCGCCAACTGGAATGCGCCATTTGGCTTCAGCCTTCCAACGAGACGATCCGATTGGCGACCAGTTGCTGCAACTGCCAAAGATGGCGGTCGTGAATGCCGCGCTCTTCTAGGTTTTTCACCGTGTTGTAGAGGTAGTCGACGCCTGATCCCCAGTGTCCACAGGACGTCGTCAGTCTTTCGACGACCTCGTGCTCATCGAGCGAACCAGCATAGGTGATGCCGCTGCGATTGATGACGAAAGCCAGCGCCCTCACCGGACCGCCATTGCTCGCCAGCCTGAGAATACGAGGCTTATAGCTTGTCGGCTTCAGCGTCATTTCGCGTCGGAAAAGCCTGCCCAATTGCTGCCGCCGATCGCCATCGGTTAGCCGAAAAGCGATGCCCTTGCACTGCCCTCCGCGGTCCAGAGCCATCATCAGGCCGGGGCGATCTTTGGTGCCGCGCCAGCGCGTCATGTTCATGCAAAAAGACCGGTGCCAGCCACGCACCACGGCGACACGTTCGTCGACATGGTCGATTTCGGGTTTCCAGATCAGCGAACCGTAGCCAAACAGCCACAACGGTTCGGCGGCAGGGAGTTCTGCCTGTAACTCGTCCAGCATCGCGTCATAGTCGCCATCATCCAGATGCATGACATCCGGGTCAGGTCCAGCATCCTGGACCTCACGCCAACAGCGCGCGACCAGCTCCGGCGTAAGCGCCATCTGTCGTGTGGCCACGTTCCAGATCCCTTTTCTTGCCGCATGATTATGCGTCCCGATCGAGACTCGCAATGCCGTCGCGATTGACAATTTTCGCGGCCGGGTGTCGGCTGGCACATCATAGGAAGCCGGCCATGCAACCCAGCCCCAGCGACCACGATGCCTATAACGGTTTGACGCGACCTGAACCGACGCTGCCGGCGTCGGACTACTGGAACCTGGACGCCTATCAGCGCGATCTCGACGCCATCTGGTATCGAAACTGGCTGCTCCTCTGCCGCGAGGCCGACCTTGCTCAGCCGCTGGCGTTCAAGACGTTCCGTGTCGGCACGCAGGAGATCGTCGTGCTGCGCGACGAGGCAGGCGCGCTTCGCGCCTTCCACAACACCTGCCGGCATCGCGGCTCGCAGCTTTGCCGAGAAAGCGAAGGACGGCTGAAGGCGCGGCTCATCACCTGCCCCTATCACGCCTGGTCCTATTCGCTGCGCGGCGATCTCGTGCGCGTGCCGTCGAAATCGCTGCCTGAAGGCTTCGACAAGGCCGATCATCCGCTCTACCGCGTGGCGCTGTCGGTGTGGCGCGGTTTTGTCTTCGTCAATCTCGCGGAAGACGCCGCCGGGTTGGCTGAAACGTCCTTCGATCCCACATCTGGCAGCCTCGCCAACTGGCCGCTGGAAACACTGGTCACCGGCCATGTGCTGCGCAAGGTGATGAACTGCAACTGGAAGATCTTCTGGGAGAACTTCAACGAGTGCCTGCATTGCCCGGGCGTCCACAAGGACCTGTCGCGGCTGGTGCCGATCTATGGCCGCGGCCTGATGGGGCGGCACGACGACCCGGAATGGGCACGCCACGCCGACAATGACGCGCCGGAGTTTTCCGGCGGCCTGCGGGCCGGGGCCGAGACATGGTCGCGCGACGGCCACGTCCACGGTCCGGTCTTTTCCGGCCTGACGCCCGCCGAGCGTACCGCCGGGCAGACCTATGCCACCAACCTGCCGTCTACGTTCATCGTCGGCCATGTCGACTATGTCAGGACCGTGCGGCTGGTGCCGCTCGGACCGGAGCAGACCGAACTGACCGCCGAATGGCTTTTTTCGCCCGAAGCCCTCGCCGATCCAACGGCGGACCTCGACAACATCGTCGCCTTCGGCAGGCAGGTGCTGGAGGAGGACGCTGATATCTGCGAGGTCAATCAGAACGGCCTGCGCTCGAGGCGCCACAAGGCCGGCGTGCTGATGCCCGAAGAATATGAACTGCACCGCTTCCACAACTGGGTGCGCGAGCAGCAAACAACGCTTTCATCCAATCTGTGAACATCAAGGGGATTTGGCCCGCCTTCTTTTGTCCGGGGCAACCATGATAGTCGTCTTGCAGTGCTGAATCAGATTGCGAGACCATGAGCATTCCTATGCCGACCGCCTCCGTTCAGGATCCGCCGAAGCTGAAGCGAATCGTCGCCATCGACGTGGCCCGCGGCGTCGCCCTGCTTGCCATGGCGAGCTACCACTTCACCTGGGATCTCGAATTCTTCGGCTACGCCGATCCCGGCCTGACCGCCTTCGGCTGGTGGAAATTCTACGCACGCTGCATCGCCTCGACTTTCCTGTTCCTGGTTGGCGTCAGCCTGTTCCTCGCCCATGGCAAACAAATCCGCTGGAACGGCTTCTGGAAACGTTTTGCGATGGTCGCCGGGTCGGCGCTCGCAATATCGGCCGCCACAAGGCTTGCCACCCCGGACAGCTTCATCTTCTTCGGCATCCTGCACGAGATCGCGCTGGCCAGCCTGCTCGGCCTGGCGTTCCTGCGGCTGCCGGCGCTGCTGACGCTTGTTGTTGCGGCTTTCGTCATCATCGCACCCCTCTACCTCAGGTCCGAGATCTTCGACCATCCGGCCCTGTGGTGGGTCGGCCTGTCGGCAACCAATCCGCGCTCCAACGACTATGTCCCGCTGTTGCCATGGTTCGGCGCCGTGCTTGCAGGCATGGCGGCGGCAAAGCTCGCCTCCGCCTCCGGCGTGCTGACGCGGCTGGCAAACCTGACGGCCGGCCGCTGGACCAATCCGCTGGTCTTTATCGGCCGGCACAGCCTCGCCTTCTATCTGATCCACCAGCCGGTGCTGATCGCCTCGGTCTGGCTGTTTTCGCAAATCATGCCGGCGCCGGTCGAAACCAGGCAGGTGACCTTCCTGAAAGATTGCCAGATGTCGTGCGAGCAATCGCGCGACACGGAGTTCTGCTCCAGCTATTGTGTGTGCATGCTCGATACGCTTGAAGGCGAGGCCGCGCTTGATCGGCTCTACCGCAACGACCAGGCTGCGGAATGGAAGGCACATCTCGGCGAACTCGCCGGCGCCTGCACTGCCAAAGCCGATAGCACTTTGATGGAGGGAGGAGCACAATGACCGACCATCAGCCGAAATCGGGGCAGCCGAAATCGGGGCAGTCGAAACCGGGGCTCATACCGTGGCCGCCGCTGATCTACCTCGTGGCCATCGCCGTCAGCATCGCGCTTGGGCTGCTCTATCCGCTGCCATGGATCGGCGGCCTTTTGGGCGACATCCTGTTCGCGGCTGGCTGGGTGGCCTTGCTCGGCGTCGTCGCACTCTGGTTCACGGCGATCCGCACCATGATCCGGGCAAAGACGACGCTCCACCCAAACGCCGTGCCGAACCATCTGGTCACATCAGGCCCCTTCGCCGTCAGCCGCAACCCGATATATCTGGCCAACACGCTGCTGCTGATCGGCGTGGCCCTTGTCTCGGGGATCCCATGGTTCCTGCCGCTGGCGATTATCGCGGCCTTCGCAACGCAGAAGATGGCGATCGAGGGCGAGGAAAAAGTCCTGACGGCGAAATTTGGCAAGAAATACCGGGACTATGCGAAAAGGGTGCGGCGCTGGATCTGATGGCGGCGAAATCAGCCCGAAGCCTACCCCGACGCGCGTCCCGTATTCGGCAGCAGTTTCCGTCCGGCATAAAACAGCGTCGGGATCAATAGCACGATAGCCAAGACCACGGCCGGTCCCGCCAGGGTGAAACGCGCTGACGAGACATAGCCCTCGCGAAACGCCTGATGCAGCAGGGCGGCGGTAACCGGCAGATTCAGGACGAGAGCGGTCGCGGTGCCCGGCATATAGCGGCCCATGGCCAATGTGACGAGGAGATGCGGAAAGGTCACATTGAGCAGCATCGCCAGCGCATAACCGGTCAGGACGTAGGCGCCGAAACTCTCCCGTCCCTGCACGGTGGCGATCAAGGCGGCAACGCCGGCAAGAACAGTGAGTACGAACACCGCGAACCGGAATTCCTTGGCTCCAACGGGACGATGCCAACGCCCTGCCCGCTCGGACCAGGCAGGCAGAAAAACGGCCTCCTCCAGATTGTGGATAGCGACCACAGCAGCGAACAGCCAAGCGAGAATGATAAACATGATTTGATTGATCGCCGGTTTAGAGCAATTCCAGGAAAAGTTAGAACGGTTTTCCGTCCGGAATTGCGTCAAAATAAAGAGATAGAGTGCCTGGCGAAGAGACGTCGGGGATCGGTCAGGTGTTGACGCCGAGCTCCACCAGCCGCTCGACGCAGGATTCCTCGGCCTGGTCGAGTTCGGCCAGGGTCTCTTCGAGGTCCCGGCGCTTCTGGCGCAGATCCTCGCGCTTTTCCTCGATGCGCTTGATCATCAGATTGAGTTGACCGACCTCCCCGGGCGGCTCCTTGTACATCTGGATGATTTCACGGATTTCGTTGATCGAAAAGCCGAGCCGTTTTCCCCGCATGATCTGGCGGATGAGATGTCGGTCCGACGGGCGAAACAGCCGCGTGCGGCCGCGTCGTATCGGCTGCACCAGCCCCTCGTCCTCGTAGAAGCGCAGCGTCCGCGTCGAAACATCGAATTCGCGGGTCAGTTCGGTGATCGAATAATATTCCCGCATCGTCACTCCAAATGCCCGGAAAGCGGCGCGATCGCCCGTCATGCGGCGATGCCCTTCATTCACAAAAGGGGCTCGTCCCGTGCCGGAATCGACCGGTAGTTCTCCGCCGAAACTTCGCACGCAACTTACGTAAAAGTCAATTGAACGCCTTGTCAGGTTCCCGCGCCCAGATGCAGCCACCAGGTGGCAAGGCTAAGGAAGGCGAGGAAACCGATAACGTCGGTAATCATCGTCGTGAAGATTGATGACGAAATCGCCGGATCGGCGCCGAGCCTGTCGAGGAACAGCGGAATCAGAATGCCGCCGAGCGCCGCAGCCAGCATGTTGACGATCATGGCCGCGGCAATGACGAAACCGAGATCGGGATTGTGAAACCACAAGCCGGCGACCAGCCCGAGGATCGTCGCAATGACCATGCCGTTCAGCAGGCCGACCACAACCTCGCGGCGAATGACGCGACCGGCATTGTAGATATCAAGGTCACGTGTGGCGAGCGCGCGCACGGTCACTGTCATCGTCTGCGTGCCGGCATTGCCGCCCAGCGAGGCAACGATCGGCATCAGTGCGGCAAGTGCGACCATTTCCTCGATCGTCGCACCGAACATACTGATCACTGAGGCCGAGATGAAGGCCGTCCCGAGATTGATCAGCAGCCACGGAACGCGCGAGCGCGAGGTCGAGAAAATGCTGTCCGACAATTCTTCGTCGCCGACACCGCCCATGCGCAGCAGATCTTCCTCTGCCTCCTGCTGGATGACGTCGACCACATCGTCGATGGTCAGCACGCCGACAAGCCGCTCGTTCTCGTCGACGACGGCGGCGGAGAGAAGGTCGTATTGCTCGAATTCGCGCGCCGCCTCTTCCTGGTCCATCGTGGCCGGAATGGCGTGCCTTGTCTCATGCATGACCTCTTCGACCTTGACCGAGCGCTTGGTGCGCAGGATCTGGTCGAGGTCGATGGCGCCGAGCAGCTTGAAGCTCGGATCGATGACGAAAATCTGGCTGAAGCGGTCGGGAAGATTGTTGTCCTCGCGCATGTAGTCGATGGTCTGGCCGATCGTCCAGAACGGCGGCACCGCGACGAACTCCGTCTGCATGCGGCGGCCGGCGGTCTCTTCGGGATAGTCGAGCGAGCGGCGCAGCCTGATCCGCTCGGTGAACGGCAGTTGCGACAGGATCTCGTCCTGGTCTTCCTTTTCGAGATCCTCGAGAATGTAGACCGCGTCGTCGGAATCGAGGTCCTGCACCCCCTGGGCGATCTGCTCGTTGGGCAGATTGTCGACGATGTCGCGGCGGATCGCCTCGTCGACCTCGGTCAGCGCGGAAAAGTCGAAGTCGGCGCCCAACAGTTCGACCAGCGCGCGGCGCTGTTCGGGATGAAGCGCCTCGAGCAGGTCGCCGAGTTCGGATTGATGCAGGTCGTCGACTTCACGCTTCAGCGTCAGCGTGTCGCGATCGGCGATCGCCGCGCCGATCTGGGCAAGGAACGACGACAGAATGGCGCCGTCCTCGCCATAGATGTCGGCGTGGCTATCCTCAGCGGCCCTGGCGCCGGTCGTCTGTTCGTCCTGGCCTTCCACCAGCGCCTCCCGCCATCAGAATTCCGGAAAAGGTGCCCGTCAGGTCTAGAGCATCGGACCCAAAAGTGGAAACCGGTTTTGGCAAAAATCCGATGCCCAAGCACAGAGATAGAGCGGCGGCATGATTCCGACTTGGGAGTCCGCTGCTCCCATGGCGCAACGCGCGGAAATATCAGACGAAAATGCGCCCTGTCCTGTAGGGAGGCGAAGGCTGATGCGATTTGGATTGCCGGACGGCAGATCGTTTACTCTTGATCGTCCGAAGCGGGAACGGATCGATCATCTGCCCTCATCGTTCTCTCGTAGAGGCGCCAAGATGAAACCACGATTGCGCAACAAAACTTAACATCATTTCACGCATGCGGCCACTTTCATCTGAAATGTTGAAAGCATCGGGGGCTTATCGCCTCGCTATACTGGAGCACGCATGTTCGCCAAAATGGACTCTGGAATGTTTGCTGGCAGGGCTTCTCTTGCAGCAATGGCCATCCTGTTTTCAACGCATCCGGGAGCAGCGCTTGCCGCCGACGCCATTGCGGTGAATTCAGACGATTTCACCCTGCCGCCGCCCGAACCTTCTCGTTTCGCGCGTTTCGAACAAAAACTGTCCGACTGGCATGTCGTCTTGGGCGGCGGCGCGATCATCGTTCCGAAGTACGAGGGCAGCGACGAGTTCAAGATCATGCCGATGCCCTTTGTCACGGCGACATTTCTCGACGTGGTGACGATCGATCCGACAGGCGCCAACATCGCCATCTATAAACAAGACCGGTTCGAATTCAGCGCGCGGCTTGGTTATGAAATGGGCCGCGATGAAGACGATGCCGACCGCCTGCGCGGGCTGGGAGACATCGGCATGGGCGCGACCGTCGGCGCGAAGGCCGCCGTGAATTTCGGCCCAGCTGAAATCTTCGCGCAAGTGGACAAGACCATCGGGGGCAGCGATGGTCTGGTGGGCGAGATCGGGATCGAGGTCAGCCAGCCGCTGTCCCAATCATTGATGATCAGCGCCAGCGCTTCCGCCGTCTTCGCCGACGAAAATCACATGCAGGCCTATTTCGGCGTCACGCCGGAACAATCGGCTCGCTCTGGGCTGGCCCGCTACGATGCCGGCGCCGGGTTGAAGCGCGCCGATTTTTCGATCTCCGCCACATATCTGCTCAACCAGAACTGGATGGTACGCGGCGAAGCGGGAATCGGCGTTCTCGTGGGTGACGCGGCCGACAGTCCGATCGTCATCGACAAGATCCAGCCTTCAGGCATGCTTCTCGTCGGATATCGGTTCTGACCGCCCACACAGGTACCAGTCCAGGCAATGGCAAACGTCGCACGACATCAAAGCGATTTGAACGCCGAGTCCAAATCGACAAGGCAAGTTTGGCGTATCCTCATTGTCGAAGACGATGTCGAAATCGCGCGCATGCTGGGCGAGACGCTCACTGAAAACAGCATGATCGTGGAAATAGCCGAGAGCGGCGTCCGGATGGACGCCGCGCTTCGCAACCAGAAATTCGATCTCATCGTGCTCGATGTCATGCTCCCCGGTGAAAATGGCCACAGCATCTGCCGCCGTCTTCGCACGCAAACGAACGTTCCGATCCTGATGCTGACCGCGCTTGGCGAAGAAATCGACCGTATCTTCGGACTGGAGATCGGCGCTGACGACTACATGACGAAACCGTTCAGCGCGCGCGAGTTGACGGCCAGGATACGGGCGTTGCTGCGACGCACGGCCTATGCTCCCGACGAGCGGGATCGCTCGAAGGTGCTTCGCTTCAACGGCTGGTGCCTCGATCCCATACGCCGGCAATTGCATGATCCGAGCAATGCGCGTGTTTCGACCACGACGCATGAATTCGACCTGTTGCTTGCGTTCTGTCGCAATGCAGGCCGGGTTCTCTCACGCGAGGAACTACTCGGCGTAACCCATGCCGGGCTTGCCGGACCGATCGAGCGAAGCGTCGATGTCCATGTCAGCCGGATCCGCCAGAAGATCGAAAAGGATGCGCGCGATCCGGTGCTTCTCAAAACCGTTCGGCTGGGTGGCTACATCTTCACCGCGACGGTGGAGGAAGCATGAGGAATTTCATCCGCCGCAGCCTGCCGCAGTCAGTGCGTGGACAACTCGTGGCGATCATTTTCGTCGCGGTGATTATGATCATGTCTACCGGATCGGTCATCGAAAGTTTTACGAGGAATATCGACCTGCCCGCTATTGACGACAGTGTCATACGAGCCACCGTGATTGCCGGCTTGTTGCGCGAAGCACCAGCGGAGGCTCGTAACGAGATTCTGGCAACGACAGCTCGTGCGGGCCTGGATTTCAAGATACTTTCGAAGGAACAGATCGACGGTATTCCATATTCTTATACGCAGTGGCGAAACATCGAACGGTTTCTCGGGTTCGGGAAGAGGCCGATTGAGGGGCGATGGCTGACCATCGATGGTCAATCCGCGTTTGTCATCGGCCTGGATCAGCAGACCATCCTGGCGCATTTCGGCGTGCCCGATACCTTACTGACATCAGACCTCGTCCGCTCCTTATTCTACAAGTTTATGGCTTTCATCGCCTTGCCCACCTTGATCTGGCTCTTTGCGGTATGGACCGTGACGGACCCATTGAAACGCATCTCGACGGCTGTCGGTTCGGCCGAGATTGAGAATGGCGACGAGCTTTTCGTCGAACGCGGCTCCATCGAAATGGTCGACCTGGCGCGCGCATTGAACCGGATGAGAACACGTATCCGGGCGATGATCGAAAACCGCACTCGCATGTTGCGCAGTGTCAGCCACGATCTGCGCACGCCTTTGACGCGGCTGCGGCTTCGCACCGAGCGCATGGACGACAACGTCACCCGCACCGCGATGCTGTCCGATATTCAGCACATCGACGATCTGATCAACGAGACCTTGACCTACCTGCGCAACGACGTCTCGACGGAGAAGTTGCAACGCGCCGACATTGCCAGCGTGCTGCAAACCGTCTGCGCCGAATTCTCCGATGTCGGGTTTTCGGTCTCGTACTCCGGACCGGACCGGCTTCTCGGCTGGTGCAAGCCCAATGCGCTGGCGCGTGCGATCACCAATCTCTGCGACAACGGGGTCAAATTCGCCAGCCATGTCACCGTCGCATTGACGCAGACCGACACGGTGGCGCGCATAGCGGTCGGCGACGACGGGCCGGGGATTCCAGTGGCGGCGCGCACCGATGTCTTCGAACCCTTCTTCAAGGAGGACACCTCACGCGGCATCGCGTCGAAGCATGGCTTCGGTCTGGGCCTCTCGATCGTTGCGGACATCATCCAGGGCCACGGCGGCAAGATCGAATTGCAAGACAACCAGCCAACCGGGCTCGTCGTTACCGTCGATCTGCCGAATGGACCAAGTGTCCAGCCGTCATAAGACGGCCCGCACCGAGAGCATATGGTGTGTTGGAGCAGGGGCAGCAAAAATTGGGTGCCTCAATGTTTGCCGATGGAGATCGGAACGCTATATACCCGAACTGGCGCATGCTCGACCGTGGACGTGCAAAGATCAAATCGAAGAGAAGGATAGAGATGCCGGACGACAACTCGGATGCGGCGATACCTAGAATTGCACTCATTTCAACCCACGGCTACGTTGCAGCAAACCCGCCACTGGGTGCGGCCGATACGGGCGGACAAGTGGTCTATGTCCTGGAACTTGCCAAGAAGCTGGCCCAATTGGGTTATGCTGTCGATGTCTGGACGCGGCGATTTGAAGACCAGCCTGCCGTCGATGACGTGGCGGACGGCGTTCGTGTCCTGCGTGTCGCCTGTGGCGGACCCGATTTTATTCCGAAGGAATATCTCCACCGCCACCTTCTCGAGTGGTGTGAAAACGCGCTGCGCCTGATTCGCAGGGAAAACCTCTCCTACGACTTCATCAACAGCCACTACTGGGATGCGGGCGTGGCGGGGCAGCGACTGTCGGAAGCGCTTAATATCTCGCACATCCATACGCCGCATTCTCTCGGCATATGGAAGCAGCGCCAGATGAAGACGGACTACCCGGACAAGGCCGATACATTCGAGGCCGAGTTCAACTTCACCGAGCGCATAAAGCACGAGACGATTATCTATCGAAGCTGCGCCATGGTGATTGCAACGACGCCGCAGCAGGTGGATATGCTGGTCGAGGACTACAGTCTCGAGCGCGACCGCGTGCATATGATCCCGCCCGGTTACGACGACAACCGGTTTTTCCCGGTCAGCGAGGCTTCGCGCCGGATGATCCGCCATCGGCTTGGCTTCGAGGGGCGAACAATCCTGGCGCTCGGCCGGCTCGCCACCAACAAGGGCTACGACCTGCTGATCGATGCGTTTTCCGTAGTGGCGCCGCGTGTGCCAGATGCCGTCCTGAGGCTCGCTGTCGGCGGCGAGAACATGGACGAGCATGAACAGAAGATCCTCGACCAGCTCAAGGAACAGGTTGAACAGCTAGGCTTGCAGGATCGTGTCGTCTTTTCGGGTTATGTTGCCGACGAGGATCTGGCCGACACCTATCGGGCGGCGGACTTGTTCGTCCTGTCGAGCCGCTACGAGCCGTTCGGCATGACCGCGATCGAGGCAATGGCCTGCGGAACGCCCACCGTGGTCACGATCCATGGTGGCCTCTATCGCGGGATCAGCTATGGCCGGCACGCGCTTTTTGGCGATCCGTTCGACAAGGAAGACCTCGGCATCACGATCGTCAAGCCTATGAAGCACCCGCGCCTTTATGGCCGACTGGGCCGCATGGGTGCGCACAAGGCGCGCAGCCTGTTCACCTGGACAGGCATCGCGCAACAGCTGGTCAGCCTCGTCGAAGGGCGTCCGGTGCTGAAGGCGGTCGACGACCATGATTGGGACGAGCCGTGGAACGACGGCGATTGAGACCGATCGCGCTTTTGTCGAGCGATCTCGACGGGACCCTGGCAGGTCATCCGCCGGCGACGTTACGTTTCCGTTCCAAATGGGAAGCGCTCGACCCCGAGCATCGACCGGTTCTCGTCTACAACAGCGGTCGTCTGGCCGACGACATCTTGAACTTCGTCGACGATGTCGGCCTGCCAGCGCCGGACTATGTGATCGGCGGTGTCGGCACGATGCTGGCCGGTCCGCGGCACAGCTCACATCTGGAGCACTTCACCCAGAGGCTTTCGCAAGGCTGGTCTCTTGAAAAGGTCGATGCGGTGCTCGGATCGCTCAAAGACACCGTCCGGCAGCCCGACACCTACCAACACGCCTTCAAATCGAGTTGGTACCTGCACGACGCAAGTCCGGACGCCCTTGCCAGCATCGAGCGCGCTCTGGACGAGGCCGGCCTCTCGGTGACGATGATCTATTCGAGCGGACGCGATCTCGACATCCTGCCGCGTTCAGCAGACAAGGGGCAGGCGCTGGCCTGGCTGTGCAATGAACTCGGCATCGGCCTGGATGAGGTGGTCGTCGCCGGCGATACCAACAACGATCGCAGTATGTTCGACCTGCCGGGCGCGCGTGGGATTGTCGTGGCCAATGCCCTTCCCGAACTGCGTGACATGGCTCGGGACAACCCGCTGATTTACAGCGCCAAGGAACAGTTTGCCCTTGGCGTCGTCGAAGGCCTCGTTCATTGGTCGGTGTTTGCGGACGCCCGATCCTGACCTGGAAGTACTGATCTCCTCGTCAGGGTTTGAGCGCCCATACCGTCGCATGCAGAACGCCGCCCGTTTCGGCAATGAGGCGTGCTGATTGTATCGGCTCAAAACCGCTGATCCGCTTCGTGCCGGCCCAACGGCCGCGATCCGCGAAGACCTCGATCGATCCGTAATCGAGGAATATCCGCAGCCGTTTTGGACGGGCTCCCTTGGCGATGTAGTGAGGAGATTCCGCTGCGCCGTCGTCTCCATGACAGATGGCAAGTCCCTCGTCGTCAACGATGACACCGAGGCGGACGGTTGGATGATGGAGTTTCAGGTGGAAATGGACACCCTGCTTTTCGAGCTCGAACAGGATTTCGACGGCGCCATTGACAAAGGTTACCTGCTCCCCGGCCGCAAGGCGTGTTCGGTCCAGAATATGGCTCCGCAGGCTCTCGGCAGCTCCGATGGGCGGGGTATGCAACTCGCCTGCGGACAGGTGGATATTTCGAGGCAATGTCATGGCTGTAGGGAAATCGATCGCCGGTCCGGTGTCGGCCCAGTTGGCAAGCCACCCTATGCCGACGATGGCGTCACCGTCGACGAAGGCCTGGAAGGCGTAGTTGTCCGTGCCGAAGTCCAGTTCCTGTTCGAATTCCTTGGCAAAGGTCCGGCCGTCGAACCAGCCGACGATGGCCATTGTCAGGTTCTTGCGCCGGGTGGGTCGGTCCTCGCTATTCATCAGCCCGAGAATGAGAACCCAGCGCGTCGCGGGATCGGTCGCTGGCCCGTCGAGCGGCAGCAAACAGGGACATTCGATCGCCGTCGTCCGATAGTGTTTCTCGACCAGAAGCTTGCCGATATATGTCCAGCCGGTGGCGGCCGTATGGTCATGGGTTTCGTAAAGCAGGACAACGCCGCCTTCGTCGCTCTGGCTGCCCAGCAGCATTTTCCAAAGGCCATCCGGCCCCCTGAAGACGTACGGGTCGCGAAAATCGGCCGTCAATCCCTGGTCGAGTGGGCGGTATGGCAGGATGACGTCCGCATTTCCCGCCATGATGAGGTCGCTGGAGGTGGCCGTGAGTTGAATTTGCTGTTCCGGGATACGGTCCTGTACCTGCTCGGTAAAAAACACGCGAATGCCCGGGCCATCGGCAAGCGGGATGGCTGAGCCGGAATACGCCCCGCCCCGTTTGTCGGGCCTTGCGGTAAGATCTTCCGATGGGAACAGGAAGATCGGCATGTGACGCCACCGCAAATAATCGGAAGATACAGCGTGCCCCCAATGCATCGTGTTCCACCGAAGCCCATGCGAATAATGCTGATAAAAGAGATGCGGGCGCCCTCCAAACCGGCCAAATCCGTTTGGATCGTTCATCCAGCCGAACGGAGGACGAAAATGATAGCTGTCGGGGATGTTCGGCGGGGCATTTCCCGGGTTGGTGTGAAGAACCGTAATGCCGGTCTCCAGCACGTCGGCCAATGCGAACCAGTACGCAACCGATACCGAGGTTTGATCCGTGTCGTAATCCAGGTCGACACTGCCACCGCCGAAGACGTGAAAAATTCTGAATTCATATTCCTCGGCGTTCGCAACGCTCACCTCGCCGAACTTGCCACGGACATTGGAAAAAGACAGTGAGCCCTGGATGCCCGGCTTGGTCGCCTTAAGCCAGATATGGAACGTGGCGTTGACTGGCAGGTCGGCATGCAGGCTTCGAATGGTGTCCCCTCCCGCAGTCCTTACCTGGCTGTCACTCATGAAGATGGCTCCGTTGCCTGTGGCGTTCTGTGCGGCGCTCCTGGACAGGTCAAACCGGGTTCTCGACCTGGAAATACGTTGCGGGAGGTTAAAGCCGGATTCTCACTTTAGCAAAGCCATTCCCCGGATTCCGCGCCCCAAGGCCTGCATCCACTACATGAACGAGCTCCAGTTGAGCGGGCCGATGCGCGAAGCCTGTGTTTGGCGACGTGACGGAATTTGAACGAGGCGCCAATTCCTAAGCTTTAATTCGCGGTACTTTCTGACGTATCGTGCGTGGGGAGGAACCATGGCGACCGAGAGGCGATGACGGTACGGCAGCGTCTGTTGGCTATTCTCATCACTGGCATTGGCGGCACCGCGGCGGCGGCCGCCTCGTTTGCGATGGCGGTTTACGACGCGGCCAACCCGGAGGGCGTTGCCGTCGTTGCCGCCGGCGAGCCTGTGGACACCGGTCGCTGGATCGTCACCATTCGCGAGGCGCGGGCCGGCCCGACCCCGCCAACCGGCATCGAGCCGCTGGAGCCGAAGACCTTCGTGATGGTCGAATTCGACGCCGACAACCGCTCGGCGGAAACCAGCAACGTCCTCGCGAGATTGCTCGCCATCGATCCGCCGATCCCGGACCTGCCGGACCCGGTCGTCTATCTGGCGCGGGACGGCTGGGTCGCGGGCGGCATCAACCCCGGCGTGCCGGAACGGATGATTGCGGCCTGGGAATGGCCGCCCGCCCTCCCCCCGCCGCGCACGCTGCGGCTTCTGATCGGAAGTCAGATCTACAAGCGCCGCGATAATCTCTACGGCGCTTCCGGGTGGTTCGACCGCGATCCGGTTGCCGCCGTCGAACTGTCCGTTTCGCCGGCCAAAGCGGAGGCGGCGCGATGATCGGCTCCGTCAAGCGGCTGGCGGCGGTCCTGCTGGCCGCCGCGATGCTCTACGGGATGCAGCGTACGACGCCCCTCTACAGCGACATCATCTCGCCCGTTCCCGTGGCCGGCAGGCAGGGCGAAAGGCTGGACACCGGCGCCTTCGCCATCGGCGTCGCCGACGTCCATCTGGCACGGGAGATCAAGGCGTCGAGCTTCGGCCGCACCCGCACCTACACCACCTCCGGCGTCTGGGTGATCATCGAAGCCGCAGCCGCGGCCAAGCAGGAAAGCCTTTCCCTGACATCCGCCAAATGGCTCGGCCCGAACGGCGTGCGCCATGCGCTCAGCCAGCTCTTCTCGGCCATGCCGGGCATGCTGGGATCGGAGCGGCTGGAGCCGGGCATCCCGAGGCCGATGCTGATGGCGTTCGAGGTCCCGGAAAGCCAGCTCTCCGGCGCCACCCTGCTCATCGCCCGCTCCGCCCTGACGCCGCTCGCGGAGGAAGCGTGGATCGAGATGACGGACGTGCGGGCGCAAGACATCCGGTCGGCCGTCACGCTCGGCCGGGGCAGCCGGAGCCAGCCCTGGACGCTGGAGGCCGAATGACGGCGACCACTGCGAATGCCGGCGAACGCCGCCGCTACTGGTTCAGCATCGCGGCGCTGGCGGTCGTTCTGCCGGTCGCGATCCTGGTGCACACAGGGGATACGATTCGGGAGCGGCTGCGCGAAATGCGCAATCCCATCACCGTCGAAAGCGGGGCCTTGCAGCGCTATGCCGGGGCGGACTGGCGGCTGACCGGGCTTGCCCGCCTCCCCGGGTCCCTTCCCAACACGGCCATCGTCCTCGCTGAATTCGAGGCGACCGTCGACGATCCGCCGCAGCTTGCGGAAAATCGGTGCCAGGTCGCCCTGACGGACGATCGGGGCCGCCGCTGGGAGCCGGCCTTCCTGCCCGAGAGCGCGGTGCGCAAGGTCAAGCCGGCAGCCGCGGATAAACCGCATTGCGGCCTGTTCGAGAAGATCAGCCCTGGCGATACGGTCATGATGGCCGAGAGCTTCGTCGTTCCCGAAGGCGCGGAGAGCCTCGCGCTTTCCGTATCCCTCTCCGGGGCCCTGCCCGCCTATCTGCTCTTCAGGTAGAGACAGCCTGCGTCCGGCCGTCCTGCCGCGTTCGCGTCGCCACCGCGTGTTCGAGCACCGCCGCCAGGAGGGCGATGCGCACGGCGTCGAGCAGGATGCCGCCATCGAGATCACTCGGGCTGCCGATGAACACGCTCATGATGCCGACAACAACCTGCCAGGTGGAGAGATCGTAGGGGCCGAGCGTGCGCGTCGCCCCGTACCAGAGCCAGGCGCCGAGCCAGTTGAGCGCGCGATAGGCGACGATGAAGGTGACGAGCGTCGCAAGTCCGGCGCTGAGCGTCAGCGTCAGGCAGGTCCAGACCGGCCGGTAGCGCGCGCGGTAACTACCAAGGAAATGGGCGGCGAAATCATGCAGCCATTTCCGCCAGGTCCCAGCACGCGAGGTGGCAGCGCGCGAGGGCGCGGCGGGTGCGGGCACGGGTGCGGGCGACAGATCGTAGCCGTTGATGATCGCCGCCATGACCAGCCAGATCATCGGCAGGAGTGCGTAAAAGAAGAGGTTCTGCGCCTGCTCGAAGGCGCTCGGCTGTCGGAACTCGACCGGGGTGAAGCCTTCTGCCGCGTGGGCCATCATCGACAACGACTGTAGGCCCATGCTCAGTTCCTCCAGCAGCGAGCCCGCCCCGAGCCACCTGATGAAGTCGTCCTTCCAGATGTCGAGGGCGTAGAGGCCGATGAATATCCAGCTTGCGTCCGCCGCCACGATCACAAGACGCCACCAGGGCGCTTGCGAGCGGTCGTTCATACGCTTGGCGGCCCAGCGGATCGCCCAGCAGGCGACAACCGAGGCGATCAGGCCGCGCGACTGCAAGAGCTGGAAGATCTGCAGCTTCTCGCCGAATGCCACGCGGTCGAGCGCCAGCCGCGAATACTCCCGCACCGTGTCGCCGAGAAAGCCCCACGCCGCGTAGTAGGCGAAGAACGGCAGAATCACCGCAGCCGTGATCGCCAGCATATGATCCCCGCTCCTCAGCCAGCCCGCGCCCTTCGCCGTGCTGGTCGGCGCCCGCCGCAGCGCGGCCAGGGCAGGCAGGCCCGACCGCAACACAGCGAACATCGTCACCACGACCAGCAGCTTCGCCAGCACCACGAGCGACAGCATGAGCATCCCGCCCAGCGGGTGCTGAAGGCCCACCGTCACCGCCGCCTCCAGCAGAAGGTCGCGCGCGATGTACCCGATGGCGCCGACGAGAAGGAGTTGCGGCCAGTAGCGGGCAAGAAGGCCGGCCGTCAGCGCGAGCGGCCGGACGATGTCCTCGATCATCGTCGTCATGGCGTATGCTTAGCGGGGCCAAAGCAGCCTCTCAACGCGCGGCCCGTTCAGATTTCGACATTCGCTTTCACAAACCGTGTGACGAAGGCGACGCCTTGAGTGGCTGGATGACGACCGCTGTGCGCCAGTTTGTCCGGCAGTCTTCCGGAGAAATTGCCGGCGGAAAGAAACGATGGAATTAAATCAATCGCTTATGGCGCGAAACTGGTGCGGTCGAGAAGACTCGAACTTCCACGGGTTGCCCCACAGCGACCTCAACGCTGCGCGTCTACCAATTCCGCCACGACCGCACGTGGTAGGAGCCGGAACGAACCGGCACGCGGCGTGTAGCAAATCGTTTCTGGCGAAACAAGGGCGCGTCGCGCAATAATTGCCCGCGGATTCGGCATAACCATTCAAAGGGTTGGAACGCGCTCGGAACTGGACGTTTCAGCCGATTGCCGCCATATGTGAAGTGACACGAGACACACCATGACAGAACGCAGCCAGATCGCCACGTCGTTCCTTCCCTTGCCCGGTTCGGCGCCGGTCGAATGGCGGATCGAACCTGGCCTCACCGCCTATCCGGATGCGCTTGCCGTGATGGAGGCGCGTGCCGAGGCGATCCGAAGCGGCGCCTCTGGCGAGATGGTCTGGCTGGTCGAGCACCCGCCGCTTTACACGGCCGGCACCAGCGCCCGTATCGAGGACCTGATCGAGCCGGACCGTTTCCCGGTGTTCGCGGCCGGACGCGGCGGCGAATACACCTATCATGGGCCGGGCCAGCGGGTCGCTTATGTGATGCTCGACCTGAAGCGGCGGCGCGAGGATGTCCGCGCCTTCGTCGCGGCACTTGAACAATGGATCATCGGCACGCTCGCCGCTTTCAATGTGCGCGGCGAACGGCGCGAGGACCGCGTCGGCGTCTGGGTGGTGCGGCCGGATCGCCCCGCCCTGGCCGACGGATCGCTCGCCGAGGACAAGATCGCCGCCATCGGCATCAGGCTGAGGCGCTGGGTAAGCTTTCACGGCATCGCCATCAATGTCGAGCCGGATCTCAGCCACTTCAGCGGCATCGTGCCGTGCGGCGTGCAGGATCACGGCGTCACCAGCCTCGTCGATCTCGGCCTTCCCCTTGGGATGGCCGACCTCGACCTCGCGCTGAAATCCGCCTTCGAGGATGTCTTCGGCCCCGCGGCACCTTTGCTTGTCGAACCGGCCCGCAAGGCCGGCTGACAAAAAAAGGCCGCCGGCAAAGGCGACGAAGCACCGAGCTCCGACGCTACCCCTCACCCCGTGAAGAACGAGGCGTCAGCGTTTGAGCCGCGTCCTTCAGCGCTGCCTCACATCGCTCCGATCCAGATCGCCATGGAAATGAGAAACGTGCTCATGCACACCAGTGACACGACATCCTGAACAAGACCGGTCATAACTCTCTCCTGTTTTCAGTATGTTCATATTTTGTTCTAATTTTGTTCGAATGTCAACGACTGGAATCCGAGCGTGCCGCGAAATTCCGGGCGATCAGCTCGGCAGGGTTAAGGAAAGGTTGAGCGGCGGATTTCCGCCGCTTCCGCGCTGGCTGCGTGTGGGGCGCCGGAGTCGAAGACGGGCGCGCGGCGACCAGACTGGGGTGGGTTGCGAGAACGGAACGGAGCGTATCGTTAGGTCCGTGAGTACCGGCCTACCCCGGCCGTAGCCGAACTGCCACAACCGCTCCTGAGTGCTTCGGCCGGCGAAGGCCAGAAGCGCAGGAAACCTGCCATTCGCTGGCCAGCTGAATATCGATACATCTAAGCAGGTATTCGTGGGCTGGCCCACGAATACCTGCTTAGATTCTTTTGTTTGTCGCAGGTTCTTGTCGCAAAACCGTGGGACACTTTTGCGGAACCTGCCTAAAGCGGAACCACCTTGCCGTCGGCCAGCGTGACGCGACGGTCCATGCGCGAGGCAAGTTCGTGATTGTGGGTGGCGATCAGCGCCGCCAGGCCCGATTGCCGGACCAGCGCTCCCAGTGCCTCGAACACATAGGAGGCGGTGACCGGGTCGAGATTGCCGGTCGGCTCGTCGGCAAGCAGCACCAGCGGCGCGTTGGCGACGGCGCGCGCGATGGCGACGCGCTGCTGCTCGCCGCCGGACAGTTCCGACGGGCGGTGCTGCGCGCGCTTGCCGATCTGCATGTAGTCCAGCAGTTGCGCCGAACGCTCGGCAGCCTCCTGGCGCGTCAGCCCCTTTATCAGCTGCGGCATCATGATGTTTTCCAGCGCCGTGAACTCCGGCAGCAGGTGATGGAACTGATAGACGAAGCCGACATCGTTGCGGCGGATCGCCGTGCGTTCGTCGTCGGAAAGCCGGCCGCAGGCGCGGCCGGCCAGAATCACGTCGCCGGCGTCCGGCCGCTCCAGCAGCCCGGCGGTGTGCAGCAGCGTCGACTTGCCGGTGCCCGAAGGCGCCACCAACGCCACGATCTCGCCGCGCTTCAGCGAAAAATCGGCGCCTTTGAGAATGGTGAGCTTGCGCGGCCCCTGGACATAATGCCGCTCGACGTTCTTCAGCTCGATAATGGCCTCGGCGCTCATTCGTACCTCAGCGCTTCGACCGGATCGAGCCTGGCCGCGCGCCATGCCGGAAACAGCGTCGCCAGGAACGACAGCGCCAGTGCCATCAGGACAACCGAAATCGTCTCGCTGGCGTCCATTCGGGCAGGTAGCTGGCTCAGGAAATAGAGCTCGGGATTGAACAGCCTCTCGCCGGCCAGCCAGGAAAAGAACTGGCGGATGCGCTCGACGTTCAGGCAGATAACGACGCCAAGCAGGACGCCGGCGATGGTGCCCACCACGCCGATCGCCGCCCCCGTCATCAGGAAGATGCGCAGGATCGCGCCGCGCGTGGCGCCCATGGTGCGCAGGATGGCGATGTCGTGGCCCTTGTCCTTCACCAGCATGATCAGGCCCGAAATGATGTTGAGCGCCGCCACCAGCACGATCAGCGTCAGGATCATGAACATGACGTTGCGCTCCACTTGCAGCGCATCGAAGAATGTCCTGTTGCGCTCCCGCCAGTCGACCATGCTGATCGGCCGCTGGGCGGCCGCCTCGACCTTCGTCTTCAGCGCGTCGACATTGTCTGGATTGTCGACATAGATCTCGATCGTCTGGGCCCGGCCGTCCATGTTGAAATAGAGCTGCGCTTCCGAAAACGGCATGTAGACGATGGAGCTGTCATATTCCGACATGCCAACTTCGAAGATCGCCGTGATCGGGTAGCCCTTCATGCGCGGCGTCGTGCCGAGCGGCGTCACATCGCCCTCGGGCGCGATCAGCGTGATGGTGTCGCCGAGCACGAGACCGAGATTCTCGGCCATGCGGCTGCCGACGGCGACGCCCTCGCTGGCGTCGAAGCCAACGATCGAGCCCTGCTGGATATTGTTGGCGACGATCGAGATCTTGCCCAGATCCTCGCCGCGTATACCGCGCACCAGCGCCCCTGACCCGCCGCCGACATTGCCTTGCGCCAGCACCTGCCCGTCGATCAGCGGAATGGCGTATTTGACGCCGGGCACGCCGTTGATGCGGCCGGCAACCTGCGCATAGTCCTCCAGCGGCATGTCGAGCGGCTGCACGATCAGATGGCCGTTGACGCCGAGGATGCGCGTCAAGAGCTCGGCGCGAAACCCATTCATGACCGCCATCACGACGATCAGCGTGGCGACGCCCAGCATGATGCCGAGGAAGGAGATCGACGCAATCACGGAGATCACCGTCTCCTTGCGGCGCGAACGCAGATAGCGCCACGCGACCATGCGTTCGAAGACGGAAAAAGGTCCGGCGGCCAGGGGTTTCGCTGCTGCCGCTTCGCTCATGCGGCAACACCGAAGCGTTTCTTCACGCCCGCGATCGGCAGCGTCTCGCGCTCGCCGGTCTTGCGGTTTTTGATCTCGACCTCGCCGGCGGCCACGCCGCGCGGCCCGACAATCACCTGCCACGGCAGTCCGATCAGGTCGGCGGTGGCGAACTTGCCGCCCGGCCGCTGGTCGGTGTCGTCGTAGAGCACGTCCTTGCCGGCAGCGGCAAACGCCGCATAGAGATCGTCGCAGACGCGGTCGCACTCGGCATCGCCGGCCTTCATGTTGATCAGGCCGATGTCGAAAGGCGCCACCGCCTCCGGCCAGATGATGCCGTTGTCGTCATGGCTGGCCTCGATGATCGCCGCGACCAGCCGCGACGGGCCGATGCCGTAGGAGCCCCCCGAGACGAAATGGTCCTTGCCGTCGGGCCCGGTCACCTTGGCGCCCATCGGCTTTGAATATTTGTCACCGAAATGGAAGATATGGCCGACCTCGATGCCGCGCGCCGAGACCCGGTCAGTCTCGGCGACCTTTTCCCATGCTGCTTCGTCGTGCATCTCGTCGGTGGCGGCATAGGGTGCCGTCCATTTCGTGACGATGCCGCTGATCTCGGCATCGTTCGAGAAATCCGTGCCTTCGCCCGGTACAGCCAGCGCAAGATAGTCGCGATGGCAAAACACCTGGCTCTCGCCGGTGTCGGCCAGGATGATGAATTCGTGGCTGAGGTCGCCGCCGATCGGCCCGGTGTCGGCCCGCATCGGGATCGCCTGCAGCCCCATGCGCGTGAAGGTCCTGAGATAGGATACGAACATCCTGTTATAGGCCGCCTTGGCGCCGTCATAGTCGAGGTCGAAGGAATAGGCGTCCTTCATCAGGAACTCTCGGCTGCGCATGACGCCGAACCGCGGGCGCACCTCGTCGCGGAATTTCCACTGGATGTGATAGAGATTGAGCGGCAGATCCTTATAGGACTTCACATAGGCGCGGAAAATCTCGGTGACCATCTCCTCGTTGGTCGGCCCATAGAGCATGTCGCGATCTTGCCGGTCCTTGATGCGCAGCATCTCCTTGCCGTAGTCGTCATAGCGGCCGCTTTCGCGCCACAGTTCGGCGGACTGGATGGTCGGCATCAGGATCTCGAGCGCGCCGGCCCGGTTCTGCTCTTCGCGAATGATCCGGCAGACCTTGTCCAGCACCCTCTTGCCGAGCGGCAGCCAGGAAAAACTGCCTTGCCCCTGCTGGCGGATCATGCCGGCGCGCAGCATCAGCCGGTGCGAGACGATTTCGGCCTCGCGTGGATTTTCTTTGAGGATAGGTAGGAAATAGCGCGACAAACGCATGGACTGGTCCGTAAGTGAGGATTGCCGCACCGGAATCGGCGCAGCGCAGGCTTGCTTGCCCCGGCTTCATAGCCATTTCATGACGGAATGGAAACCCGCCCCCACCCCACGTCTCGGGCGCCCGCAAAGGTGCCGCAGTGCCGCATCCGCCTTGCTGGTCGTTTCGCAAGCAACGCCTGCCATACTATTGTGCACTGCAGCACGAGATTGCTTATTTCCAGGCAAAATTCTGCGTGACATTTTCATCCGCCTTGGGCTAATGTGCCCCGATAACCGAGAGGGCGGAGAAAAATCTGCCCTCCTACGCGGTCAAAGTCTTGGGAGGATGCGATCTAGGCGCGGTTACTCGCTGCCGCCGGACACCGGAAACAGATCGGACGCGTTTAAATTGCAAGGCCTCGTGCCTTGCATTTTTTTTGTGCAAATCATTTGGTTAGCACGCCAAATTATCAAATCACTTTACGCAACGTCAGCACAACGGGTTCGAAAACCCGCGTCGGCTTCCTGCCCGGTTTGGTGCTCACATGAAGGATGTGGACAGCCGTGCCCGGCGCTCTAGTTTTCAGGTCTCTGGCTGAAGTTCGGCACGATACGCGGTATGTCGTCGATGCCAAGGCCGAGCCCCCTCGTAACGCCATAGAAGATGCCAAGAAGAACCATCGTGACGATCGTCGTTCGTAGCGCCGCGCGCAGCATGTGCGGTCCGCGCGGCGCGCTGGGTACCGTGCCCAGCGTCACGTCCTCATCCTCGTCCTGCGTCCTCATGCTGAACGGCAGGATGGCGAACAGCACCACCCACCATGTGATGAAGAACAGGGCGAGGAACGAAACCCAGCTCATGCTTGCTCCAGTTCGACTAGCGTGCCGAAGAAATCCTTGGGATGCAGGAACAGCACCGGCTTGCCATGCGCGCCGGTCTTCGGGTTGCCGTCGCCCAGGATACGGGCGCCGCAGGCTGCGAGGTGATCGCGCGCGGCAAGAATGTCGTCGACCTCATAGCAGACATGATGCATGCCGCCCGAGGGGTTCTTCTTGAGGAATGCCCCGATCGGCGAGCCTTCGCCGAGCGGCTCCAGCAATTCGATCTTGGTGTTGCCGACATCGACGAACACCACCGTCACGCCATGCTCCGGCAGCGCCTGCGGCGCGGTCACCCGGGCGCCGAGCGTATCGCGATAGGCCGCAGTCGCCGCGGCCAGATCCGGCACGGCAAGCGCGACATGGTTCAGGCGTCCCAGCATAAAGCGCTCCGCTTTAGGGGAGTAAGGGAGTAGGGCAGTAGGGAAAAACAAGATTGAAGAAAAGCAACTACTCGTTCTTCCCTACTGCCTTACTCCCCTATTCCCTTATTCGTCACCGCGTGACGAATACAGTCACCAGCGGCTTCTTGCCCCACGCTTCATTGGCGGCGCCGCGGACGGCGCGGCGCACCGCCTCCTGCACGAGGTCGAGGTCTTTTCGGCGCTGACGGGGGATGGAGTCCACGGCGCCGATTGCCGCATCGATCATCAGGTCTTCCAGGCTCTCGCCGCGGCCATCGGCCTCGGCGACGCCGATGGCGACCAGGTCGGGATCGCCGGCGAGCTCATATCTGTCGTCGAGCACGACATTGACCGCGACATGGCCGGCGAAGGACAGTTTGCGCCGGTCGCGAATGCCCATCGCCTGGTCGGTGCCGATCAGCCTGCCGTCCTTGTAGATGCGGCCGAACGGCACCTGGTCGATGATCGTCGCCGCACCGGGATAGAGCCGCAGCATGTCGCCGTCGCGCACCTGCGCCACCTGGCCGATGCCGGACACCGACATCAGCGAGCCCTGCGCCACCAGATGCGCCGCCTCGCCATGCACCGGCACGCCGATCTCCGGGCGCACCCATTCGTACATCTTGCGCAATTCGCTGCGGCGCGGATGGCCGGAGACATGCACCAGCGCATCGCCGTCCTCGATGATCTTGATGCCGAGATCGATCAGGCGGTTCTTGATCTCGAGAATCCCCTTCTCGTTGCCGGGGATGGTGCGCGAGGAGAACACCACGGTGTCGCCCGATGTCAGCGACACCGATTTCATCTCGTCGCGCGACAGTTTCGCCAGTGCCGCAAGCGGCTCGCCCTGGCTGCCGGTGCAGATGATGACGAGGTTTTCGCGCGGGATGAACCCAAAATCCTCCTCGGCGATGAACTCGGGCAGCCCGTCCATATAGCCGAGTTCATCAGCCACATCGATGACGCGCTTCAGCGAACGGCCGAGCACCAGGCATTGGCGTCCGGCATCGCGTGCGGCCTTGGCAATGGAAACGATGCGCCCGACATTGGAGGAAAAGGTGGTGACGGCGACGCGGCCCTTGGCGCTCTGGATGACGCCCTTGAGGCCCTCCCCCACCGCCACTTCCGACGGCGAATCGCCTTCCCGCAGCGCATTGGTGGAATCGCAGATCAGCGCCAGCACGCCCTTGTCGCCATAGGCGCGGAAGCGGGCCTCGTCGGTCATCGGCCCGATCGTCGGCGCCGGATCGATCTTCCAGTCGCCGGTGTGGATGACGGTGCCGGCCGGCGTGGTGATCGCCAATGACATCGGCTCGGGAATCGAATGCGCGACCGGGATGGCCTCGATCTCGAACGGGCCGACGGTGAATTTTTCGCCGGCCCGGTAGATCGTCAACGGAATCTTCGGCGCGCCCTGCTCGCCCTGCCGCTTGGCTTCCAGCAAACCGGCGCCGAACGGCGTCATCCAGACCGGCGCCTTGAGCTTCGGCCATGTGTCGAGCAGCGCGCCGTAATGGTCCTCATGCGCATGGGTGATGACGATGCCGCGCAGATTGGCGATATTCTCCTCTATGAAACGCGTGTCGGGCAGCACCAGGTCGACGCCGGGCAGGCTGGCATCGGGAAAGGTCACGCCGACATCGACGACGATCCATTCGCGGGCATTGGCCGGCCCATAGCCATAGAGGGCGAAGTTCATGCCGATCTCGCCGACGCCGCCGAGCGGCACGAAGACGAGCTCGGCGTTTTCCGCTTTCGCCATGATCTTTCCTTTCCTGGCCGGTCGGACCAAGCCCATCAAACCTGAGCCGACGCGACCGCGCCGAAATGCACGTCGCCGGCGGCGATCGTCAGAACCGAACCCTCATCGTCGCGGATCACGAAACGGCAGTCCTCGTCAATGGTCTCGAACGTGCCGCGCACCACATTACCGTCAATCCTGACAGCAACCTGCCCGCCAAGCCCTGCCGCGCGCGCCAGCCAGCGCCGCCTGACGGCGCCAAGCCCGCGCCCGTCATTCCACAGCCGCGCATTCTCGCTCCAGGCATCCGACAACGCCAGAAACAGCGTCTCGGCATCGCAAGCAGCGCCCAGCGCGCTGAGCGATGTCGCGGGATAAGGCAAATCCTGGGGGTATGCCACCACATTGACGCCGATGCCGACTGCCACCGCGGAGCGGTCGCCATCCAGCATCGCCGATTCCAGCAGGATGCCGGCAAGCTTGGCGCCGAAGGCGAGCACATCGTTAGGCCATTTCAGCTCGAAGCGGTTCCTCCCACCGCTGGCGCCGTCGAGACCGATCACGATCCTGCCCTTCGGCACGACGGCGTCGAGCGCGTCGGCCAGCGCCAGTCCGGCGACGAAGCCGAGCGTCGCGGCAAGACGTAGCTCGGCACTGGTAACCACCAGCAGCGTCGCCGCCAGATTGCCTTCGGGCGTCGCCCAGACCCGTCCGCGCCGGCCGCGTCCGCTTTCCTGTTTTTTTGAAACGACCCAGAGCTTTCCCGGATCCCCCGCCCGCGCATGATCCAGCGCCAGCGCATTGGTGGAACCGACCGTGTCATGTGCTTCGAGCCGGAACCCTTCCGACGCCGCTGTTGGAGCCAGCCGAAATGCCATCCCGTCAGAAGAAGGTCTTGGCGGCGGCTTCGGCATAGGTGCCGATCGGCCCGCCAATCAGCACGTAGAACAGCACGAAGGCGCCACTGACGCCGAGCACGACGCGAAGCTCGCTCGCCATCGGCAAGAAGCCGCCGATCGGTTCGTCGAACCACATGATCTTGATGATGCGCAGATAGTAATAGGCGCCCACCACCGAGGCCAGCACGCCGATGATCGCCAGCGCGTAGAGGTTGGCGTTGATGGCGGCGAGGAACACGTACCACTTCCCCCAGAAGCCGGCGAGCGGCGGAATGCCGGCCAGCGAGAACATCAGGATGGTGAGGATCGTCGCCATGACAGGATTGGTCGACGACAGGCCGGCGAGATCGCTGATCTGCTCGACATTGCCTTCCTTGCGCCGCATGGCGAGGATGAAGGCGAAGGTGCCGAGCGTCATCACCAGATAGATCAGCATGTAAATGGCGACGCCACGCACGCCGGCCTGGCTGTTGGCGGCGAGACCGACCAGCGCGTAGCCCATATGGCCGATGGAGGAATAGGCCATCAGCCGCTTGATATTGGTCTGGCCGATGGCCGCGAAGGCGCCGAGCGCCATCGAGGCGATCGAGATGAAGACGATGATCTGCTGCCAGTCGGCGGCAATCGGCTTGAACGCGCCCATGGTGACGCGCACGATCAGCGCCATCGCCGCCATCTTCGGCGCCGCGGCGAGGAAGGCCGTCACCGGCGTTGGCGCGCCTTCATAGACGTCGGGCGTCCACATGTGGAACGGCACCGCCGATATCTTGAAGGCGAGGCCGGCCAGCACGAAGACCAGGCCGAAGACGAGGCCAAGCTGGCGCTCGCCGCCGCCCAGCGCCGTGGCGATCTCCTGGAACCCGGTGTTGCCGGTGTAGCCGTAGACGAGGCTGATGCCGTAAAGCAGCATGCCTGACGACAGCGCGCCGAGGACGAAATACTTCAACCCCGCCTCGGTCGAGCGCAGATTGTCCCGGTTGATCGCCGCCAGCACGTAGATCGCCAGCGACTGCAATTCGAGGCCGAGATAAAGCCCGATCATGCCGTTGGCCGAGATCATCAGCATCATGCCGAGCGTGCACAGCAGGATCAGCACCGGATATTCGAACTTGTCGAAATGCTCCGCCTTGGCGAAGCGCATCGACATGACCAGCGTCACCGCCGACCCGATCAGCGCCAGCACCTTCATGAAGCGGGCGAAGGGATCCTGGACGAAGGCTTCGCCATAGGCACTGCCCTGCCCGGTGGAAAAGATCACCCAGACGCCTGCGATCACCAGGACGGCGACGGCAAGGCCGCTCACCGTGGCGGTCGTATTGGCGCGCGAATAGGCGCCAAGCATCAGCAGCGCCAGGGCGCCGATTGCGAGGATCAGCTCTGGCGTCGAGAGCGACAGGCTGGAGAGAAGGTCCGGCGTCATGGTTCGCAAAATTCCCGGTCAGTTCGCCGCCGCGGTCTGCGCGGTGCCGATGGATGCGGTGACATTGGTGACGAGCGCCTTGACCGATTCGGCCGTCGCGTCGAAGACCGGCGCCGGATAGACGCCGAAGAAAATGACCAGCGCGACCAGCGGATAGATGATCACCTTCTCGCGCGCCGACAGGTCGAGCAGGCCTTTCAGGCTGTCCTTGGTCAGCGCGCCGAAGATCACCCGGCGGTAGAGCCAGAGCGCATAGGCCGCCGACAGGATGACGCCGGTGGCGGCGAAGAACGCCACCCAGGTGTTGACCCGGAACACGCCCAGCATGGTCAGGAACTCGCCGACGAAGCCGCTGGTGCCGGGCAGGCCGACATTGGCCATGGTGAAGATCATGAACACGGTGGCGTATTTCGGCATGTTGTTGACCAGCCCGCCATAGGCATCGATGTCGCGCGTGTGCATGCGGTCGTAGATGACGCCGACGCAGAGGAACAGCGCGCCGGAGACGAGGCCGTGCGACAGCATCTGGAAGATCGCCCCCTGGACGCCTTCCTGGTTCATTGCGAAGATGCCCATGGTGACGAAGCCCATATGGGCGACCGACGAATAGGCGATCAGCTTCTTCATGTCCTCCTGCATCAGCGCCACCAGCGAGGTGTAGATGATGGCGACGACGGACAGCGCGAAGACCAGCGGCGCGAACATCTCCGAGGCGATCGGAAACATCGGCAGCGAAAAGCGCAGGAAGCCATATCCGCCCATCTTGAGCAGGATGGCGGCCAGGATAACCGAGCCGGCCGTCGGCGCCTCGACATGGGCGTCCGGCAGCCAGGTGTGAACCGGCCACATCGGCATCTTCACCGCGAAGGACGCGAAGAAGGCGAGCCATAGCCAGGTCTGCATGCTGGCCGGGAAATTATGCGTCAGAAGCGTCGGGATGTCGGTGGTGCCGGACTGGAAGAACATCGCCATGACGGCGAGCAGCATCAGCACCGAACCGGCCAGCGTATAGAGGAAGAACTTGAACGAGGCGTAGACGCGCCGCTTGCCGCCCCACACGCCGATGATGATGAACATCGGGATCAGGCCGGCCTCGAAGAAGACGTAGAACAAAACGATGTCGAGCGCGCAGAACACGCCGATCATCAGCGTCTCCAGCAACAGGAAGGCGATCATGTAGGCCTTGACGCGCTTCTCGATCGATTCCCACGAAGCCAGGATGCAGAGCGGCATCAGGAAGGTGGTCAGGATGACGAACAGCATGGAGATGCCGTCGACGCCCATGTGGTAGGAGATGCCGGAATCCAGCCAGGCAAGCTTCTCGACGAACTGGAAGCCAGGCTCCGAATTGTCGAAGCCGGTCCAGATGAACAGCGAGATGATGAAGGTGATGCTCGTCGTCCACAATGCGATGGCGCGGATGTTGCGGCGGGCATTTTCGCTGTCATCACGAACGAACAGGATGAGCAGCACACCAACCAGCGGCAGGAAGGTGACCAGCGAGAGGATCGGCCAGGCGGTCATCAGAGCATCATCCAGGTGACGAGTGCGGCAACGCCGATCAGCATGGCGAAGGCGTAATGATAGAGGTAGCCGGTCTGCAGCTTGACGACCCGATTGGTGACGTCGACGACGCGCGCCGAAACCCCGTCCGGACCGAACCCGTCGATGACGGTGCCGTCGCCGGTCTTCCACAGGAAGCGGCCGAGGCGTTTTGCCGGCCGCACGAACAGGAGGTCGTAGAACTCGTCGAAATACCACTTGTTGAGCAGGAAGGCGTAGAGGCCGCGATGCTGCGCCGCCAGGTTCTTCGGCATTTCCGGCGCGCGGATGTAGAATTGCCAGGCAATCGCAAAACCGATCAGCATGGCGACGAACGGCGCCAGCTTCACCCACAACGGCACCTCGTGGATGTCGTGCAGGATGTGATTATCAGGCAGCGTGAACAGCGACGCCTTCCAGAACTCGGCATAGCCCTCGCCGATGAAGGCGCCATGGAAGATCACGCCGGCGAACAGCGAGCCCACCGCCAGGATGAACAGCGGCACCAGCATGACCGGCGGCGATTCATGGACATGGTGCATGACCTCGTGGCTCGCCCGCGGCTGGCCGTGGAAGGTCATGAAGATCAGCCGCCAGGAATAGAAGCTGGTGAAGCAGGCGGCGACGACCAAAAGCACGAAGGCAAGGCCGGCGGCCGGATTGTGCGCGGCAAAGGCACTTTCGATGATCGCGTCCTTGGAGAAGAAGCCGGCGGTGCCGATGACCGTCACCGGGATGCCGACGCCGGTCAGCGCCAGCGTGCCGATCACCATCATCCAGTAGGTCTTCGGGATGAGCGTCCTCAGGCCACCCATCTTGCGCATGTCCTGTTCGTCGGAGACGGCGTGGATCACCGAGCCCGAGCCGAGGAACAGCAGCGCCTTGAAGAAGGCATGCGTGAACAGATGGAAGATCGCCGCGCCATAGGCGCCGACGCCGAGCGCCACGAACATGTAGCCGAGCTGCGAGCAGGTCGAATAGGCGATGACGCGCTTGATGTCGTTCTGGACGAGGCCGACGGTCGCCGCGAAGAAGGCGGTGAAGGCGCCGATGAAGGTGACCACGATCAGCGCCGAATGCGACAGTTCGAACAGCGGCGACAGCCGCGCCAGCATGAACACGCCGGCCGTCACCATGGTGGCGGCATGGATGAGTGCCGAGACCGGCGTCGGGCCTTCCATGGCGTCCGGCAGCCAGGTGTGCAGCGGCACCTGGGCCGACTTGCCCATGGCGCCCATGAACAGCAGCAGGCAGACGACGGTCATCGCAGCCTGCTTGTCGAGCGCATAGCCGAGGAAGGTCAATACGGCAGCACCCTGTGGTGCGCCTTCGGCCGGGATGAACGTCGCCGCATTGGCGAAGATGGTGCCGAGATTGACCGAGCCGAACAGCACGAACACACCGAAGATGCCGAGCGCGAAGCCGAAATCGCCGACGCGGTTGACGACGAAGGCCTTGATCGCGGCCGCATTGGCGGACGGCTTCTTGTACCAGAAGCCGATCAGCAGGTAGGAGGCGAGACCGACGCCTTCCCAGCCGAAGAACATCTGCACGAGGTTGTCGGCCGTCACCAGCATCAGCATGGCGAATGTGAACAGCGACAGATAGGCGAAGAAGCGCGGTCGGTTCGGGTCGTGATGCATGTAGCCGATCGAGTAGATGTGGACCAGCGCCGACACCGTGTTGACGACGACCAGCATCACCACCGTCAGCGTGTCGATCCTGAGCGCCCATGCGGCCTCCAACCCGCCCGACTGGATCCAGCGCAGCACCGGCACGGTGAACACCTCGCCCTCGCTGAAGCCGACCGAGAAGAAGGCGACCCACGACAGCACGGCTGATATCACCAGCAAGCCGGAGGTGATGTATTCGGACGCCTTGGCGCCGAGCGACGTGCCGAACAGGCCGACGATCAGGAAGCCGAGCAGAGGAAGGAAGACGATGGCCTGATACATGGTGGTTTCCGTCAACCCTTCATCATGTTCACGTCTTCGACCGCGATCGAACCGCGGTTGCGGAAGAAGACGACGAGAATGGCGAGGCCGATCGCCGCTTCAGCCGCCGCGACCGTCAGCACGAACAGCGCGAAGACCTGACCGACGAGATCGCCGAGTGCTGCCGAGAAGGCAACGAAATTGATGTTGACCGCAAGCAGGATCAGCTCGACCGACATCAGGATGACGATGATGTTCCTGCGGTTCAGGAAAATGCCGAACACGCCGAGCGTGAACAGGATCGCCGATACGGTGAGATAGTGCGCGATGCCGACGGTCATCTCAGATTCCTTCGCCCGTCTTGACCTTGCGGATTTCCATTCCAGTCGCCGGCGTGCGGCCGACCTGGGCCGATATCGACTGCCGCTTGACGCCCGGCTTGTGGCGCAGCGTCAGCACAATGGCGCCGATCATGGCGACCAGCAGCACAAGGCCTGCAATCTGGAAATAGTAGAGGTAGTCCGTGTAGAGGATATCGCCGAGCGCTGCCGTGTTCGAGCGCGCGACAAGGTCCGGCATGGGTTTCGAAACCGTCGCCGCCAATTGCGGCGCGAACGTATAGCCCCCGAGGACGACGATCAGTTCAGCCGCCAGGATCAGCCCGACCAGCGCGCCGATCGGCGCGTATTGCAGGGCGCCTTCCTTCATTTCGGCGAAATCGACGTCGAGCATCATGACGACGAACAGGAACAGCACCATGACCGCGCCGACATAGACGACGAGCAGGATCATCGCCAGGAATTCGGCGCCGGTCAGCATGAACAGGCCGGCGGCGTTGAAGAAGGTCAGGATCAGGAACAGCACTGAATGCACGGGATTGCGCGCCGAAATGACCATGAACGCCGACGCCACCGCGATAAAGGCGAAGAGGTAGAAAAAGGCCGCCTCTAATCCATTCAGCATGGGTTCCCCCGGGTTTCCTGGCCAAACAGGACGTTCGTCCTGTTCGTTATCTCTGGCTTCGTCGCCTTCGGCGCCGAAGCCGCGTGTTCCTTAAACGAGGCCCCTCGCCCCGTCCATGCGTCATTCCGTTTCCTGCTGCCCGTTTACGGGGCGAAGAGAGCTATCCTATCGGTACGGCGCATCCAGCGAGATGTTGCGCGCCAGTTCGCGCTCCCAGCGGTCGCCATTGGCCAGCAGCTTGTCCTTGTCGTAGTAAAGTTCCTCGCGCGTCTCGGTCGCGAATTCGAAATTCGGCCCCTCGACGATGGCGTCGACCGGGCAGGCCTCCTGGCAGAAGCCGCAATAGATGCACTTCACCATATCGATGTCGTAGCGCACGGTGCGGCGCGTGCCGTCGTTGCGGCGCGGGCCGGCCTCGATGGTGATGGCCTGGGCCGGGCAGATCGCCTCGCACAATTTACAGGCGATGCAGCGTTCCTCGCCATTGGGATAGCGGCGCAGCGCATGCTCGCCGCGGAAGCGCGGGCTCACCGGCCCCTTCTCATGCGGATAGTTGATCGTCTCCTTCGGCGCGAAGAACTGGCGCATCGACAGGAAGAAGGCGCCGACGAAGTCCTGCAGCAGCAGCGATTTTGCGGCTTGGGATAGAGCGGACATCACGCAAACCCCGTGATCTTGAGGAACGCGGCGACAATCACCACCATCGCCAGCGAGATCGGCAGGAAGACCTTCCAGCCGAGCCGCATCAGCTGGTCATAGCGGTAGCGCGGCACGAAGGCCTTCACCATGGAGATCATGAAGAACACCAGGCAGACCTTGAGCACGAACCAGATCAGACCCGGCACCCAGGTGAAGGGGGCGAAGTCGAAGGGTGGCAGCCAGCCGCCGAGGAACAGGATGGTGGCCAGCGCGCACATCAGCACGATGGCGACATATTCGCCCAGGAAGAACAGCAGGAACGGCGTCGACGAATACTCGACCATATGGCCGGCGACGAGTTCCGATTCGGCTTCCACAAGGTCAAAAGGCGGGCGGTTCGTCTCGGCCAGCGCCGAGATGAAGAAGATGACGAACATCGGGAACAGCGACAGCCAATGCCAGTCGAGGAAGGTGTTGGGCAGGCCAACCCGCGTGCCCAGCCCGTCCTGCTGCGACAGCACGATGTCGGAAAGGTTGAGCGAGCCGACGCAAAGCAGCACGGTGACGATGACGAAACCGATCGAGACTTCGTAGGACACCATCTGCGCGGCCGAGCGCAGCGCGCCGAGGAACGGGTATTTCGAGTTGGACGCCCAGCCGCCCATGATCACGCCATAGACCTCGAGCGAGGAGATGGCGAAGACATAGAGGATGCCGACATTGATGTTGGCGATCGCCCAGCCGTCGTTGACCGGGATCACCGCCCAGGCCGAGATCGCCAGCACCGCCGACACCAGCGGCGCCAGCAGAAAAACGCCCTTGTTGGCGCCGGACGGGATCACCGGCTCCTTGAACACGAACTTCAGAAGGTCGGCGAAAGCCTGCAGCGTGCCCCATGGGCCGACGACGTTCGGGCCGCGGCGCAACTGCACCGCCGCCCAGATCTTGCGGTCGGCATACAGGATGTAGGCGACGAAGATCAACAGCACGACGATCAGCACGACCGACTTCAACAGGATGATCAGCGCCGGCAGCACGTAGAAGGAGAAGAAGGTGTCCATGCTTATTCCGCCGCCTGCCTGAAGCCGTTTTTCGCCAGCGCCGAGCACTCCGCCATCACGGCGGAAGCCCGCGCGATCGGATTGGTCAGGTAGAAATCCTTGACCGGCGAGGTGAAGCTGCCCTTGTTCAGCCGCCCGCCGAGCTTCGCCACCTTGGCGACATCGTCGGCGTTGCCGGCCGCGACCTGGTCGATGCGGGCGAGATGCGGAAATTCCGAATAGAGTTTTGCGCGAAGCTGCGGCAGCGAATCGAACGGCAGTTTCTTGCCAAGCACATCCGACAGCGCCCGCAGGATCGCCCAGTCCTCGCGTGCATCGCCCGGCGCGAAGCCGGCACGGTTGGTTTGCTGTACGCGGCCTTCGGTGTTGACGTAGGTGCCCGATTTTTCGGTATAGGCGGCGCCCGGCAGGATGACGTTGGCGCGGTGTGCGCCATGGTCGCCATGCGTGCCGATATAGACGACGAAGGCGCCGCCGATCTTGGCCATGTCGATCTCGTCGGCGCCGAGCAGGAACAGCACGTCCATATCGCCCAGCATGCCGGCGACGTTCTTGCCGCCCGCGCCCGGCACGAAGCCGACATCGAGACCGCCGACGCGTCCCGCCGCATTGTGCAGCACGGCAAAGCCGTTCCAGTCGGCTCTCGCGGCATTGACGGCGGCGGCGAGCTTCGCCGCCTGGCCGAGCACGGCCGCACCGTCCGGACGCGCCAGCGCGCCCTGGCCGACGATAACGAGCGGATGCGTCGCCTTCTTCAGCACCTGGAAGAACTTGCCATTGCCGTCGGCCAGATCCTTCAGCGATTCCGGTCCGGCACCGAGCTGCTCATAGTCGTAGCGCGTGTCGCCGATCTCGCCGATGACGCCGACCGGCAGGTTGCCGACCCGCCAGCGCTTGCGGATGCGGGCGTTGAGCAAGGACGCCTCGAAGCGCGGATTGGCGCCGATGATCAGCACCGCATCGGCCTGCTCGATGCCCTCGATGGTCGGATTGAAAATATAGCTGGCCCGGCCGAGCGACGGATCGAGTGCTGCGCCATCCTGGCGGCAGTCGGTGTTCTTCGAACCGAGCGAGGCCATCAAAAGCTTCAGCGCATAGATCTCTTCGACTGCGGCGAGATCGCCTGATATGGCGCCGATCTTGTCGGGCGCCGCGTTCGACACCGCCTCCTTGATCGCGGCGAAGGCCTCGGCCCAGCTTGCCGGGGCGAGCTTGCCGTTCTTGCGTACGTATGGCCGGTCGAGGCGCTGGGTGCGCAAGCCGTCCCAGATGAAGCGGGTCTTGTCGGAAATCCATTCCTCGTTCACCGCCTCGTTGGTGCGCGGCAGGATGCGCATCACCTCGCGGCCTCTGGAATCGACGCGGATCGCCGAGCCGACGGCATCCATGACATCGATGGATTCGGTTTTGGTCAACTCCCACGGCCGCGCCTGGAAGGCGTAAGGTTTGGAGGTCAGCGCGCCGACCGGGCAAAGGTCGATGACATTGCCCTGCAGTTCCGAGGTCATCGCGCTTTCGAGATAGGTGGTGATCTCGGCGTCCTCGCCGCGGCCGATCAGGCCGAGCTCGGAAATGCCCGCGATTTCAGTGGTGAAGCGGACGCAGCGCGTGCAATGGATGCAGCGGTTCATGATCGTCTTGACCAGCGGCCCGATATACTTGTCTTCGACCGCCCGCTTGTTCTCGTGATAGCGTGAGGAATCGACGCCGAAGGCCATCGCCTGGTCCTGCAGGTCGCACTCGCCGCCCTGATCGCAGATCGGGCAATCGAGCGGATGGTTGATCAGCAGGAATTCCATCACGCCTTCCCTGGCCTTCTTGACCATCGGCGTGTTGGTGAAGATTTCCGGCGTTTCGCCATTCGGGCCCGGGCGCAGATCGCGCACGCCCATGGCGCAGGACGCCTGCGGCTTGGGCGGCCCGCCCTTCACCTCGATCAGGCACATGCGGCAATTGCCGGCGATCGACAGCCGCTCATGGAAGCAGAAGCGCGGCACTTCCGCGCCAGCGTCCTCGGCTGCCTGCAACAGCGTGTAGTGGTCGGGTACAGTAATCTCTTTCCCGTCGACCTTGAGCTTTGCCATGTCGTCTCAAACCCCTGCGGACGTTCCGCAATCTTTCTTTCCGGGCGCGGCCGAAACCGTGCCCGGTATTGAATTCAATGTTTGGCCCTGGCCAGCACCGCCGCCTGGCCAAGCCAGTCGTCGCGATCGATGCGGCCCTTGAACGACAGATAATCGTCGACCCAGGCGATCTCTTCCGGTGCCCATGCCGCGATCTGGCCGAACGTCCAGATGCCCAAGCCGTTCAGCACCTTTTCCAGCTTCGGCCCAATGCCCGATATCGCCTTGAGGTCGGCCGGCCTTGCCGGACGGTCCATGGCCTTGGGCTGCTTGAAATCCTCGGGCATCAACCCGGTCGGCTCGGCAGCCTCATCCACATCCGCCACGCTCGGTGCATCATCCATGCTGTTCGTCGCTATGTCATTCACGTCATTGGCGAAGGACTGCGCCTCGGCGATCAAGGTTTTCGTCGCCGCGCGCGCCTTGGTCGAGGAACTCTTTCCCGTTTCCGAAAAGCGTTCGGCCCTGGCCTCGAAATCGTCGACAATCGGCTGGAAAAGCCGCTGCGAGGCCTCGGCCGCGCCCGAGAGCGCCCCCATCCACACGCCAAAGGCGTGGTTGGCAAGCCCGATGCCGAGCGCCGACATCGCCGCCGCACCCGCGACAGGATGCGCCAGGAGATTGACGGCGCTCGCCATCTCCTTCGGCATCATCCTGGTCAGATCCTGGTTCATCTTCTCGAACGGGTCCAAATCTGGCATCAAATGATCGGGTTTCGAATAGAGCGACATAGGTGATCTCCTGGTCGTTTCTTCCGTTTGCCCCGAGCCTGTTTCCTCAATCGGGCCTTTTGCCCGTATTTCAAATCGGGCATTCGCCCGTATTTCCCGAACCGGGCACTTGCCCGTGTTCAAACTCTATTCCGCCGCCACCATCACCGGCTCCGCCCGGTGCGCGTTGCGCGAAAACTCGTCGATACGCCGTTCCACCTCGCCGCGGAAATGCCGCATCAGGCCCTGGATCGGCCACGCCGCCGCATCGCCCAGCGCGCAGATCGTGTGGCCTTCGACCTGTTTGGTCACGTCGAGCAGCATGTCGATCTCGCGCTTTTGCGCCTCGCCGCGCACCAGCCGCTCCATCACCCGCCACATCCAACCGGTGCCTTCGCGGCACGGCGTGCACTGGCCGCAGCTCTCGTGCTTGTAGAAGTAGGAAAGCCGCGCGATCGCCTTCACGATATCGGTCGATTTGTCCATGACGATGACAGCCGCAGTGCCGAGGCCCGATTTCAGGTCGCGCAGCGCATCGAAGTCCATCGGCGCGTCGATGATCTGCTCCGCCGGCACCAGCGGCACCGAAGCGCCGCCCGGAATGACCGCCAGCAGATTGTCCCAGCCGCCGCGAATGCCGCCGCAATGCGTCTCGATCAGCTCGCGGAACGGGATCGACATCGCCTCTTCGACGGTGCACGGATTGTTGACGTGGCCGGAGATGCAGAACAGCTTGGTGCCGACATTGTTGGGCCGGCCGAAGGACGAGAACCAGGCAGCACCACGGCGCAGGATGGTCGGCGCCACGGCGATCGACTCGACATTGTTGACCGTCGTCGGGCAGCCATAGAGGCCGACATTGGCCGGGAATGGCGGTTTCAGCCGCGGCTGTCCCTTCTTGCCTTCGAGGCTTTCGAGCAGCGCCGTTTCCTCGCCGCAGATATAGGCGCCGGCGCCATGGTGCATGTAGATGTCGAAGTCGTAGCCGGAAATGTTGTTCTTGCCGATCAGCTTGGCCTCATAGGCCTCGTCGATGGCGCGCTGCAGCGCCTCGCGTTCGCGGATGAACTCGCCGCGCACATAGATGTAGGCGGCGACCGCGCCCATGGCGAAGCCGGCGATCAGGCAGCCCTCGACCAGCGTGTGCGGGTCATGGCGCAATATATCGCGGTCCTTGCAGGTACCGGGCTCGGATTCGTCGGCATTGACGACGAGATAGCTCGGACGGCCGTCGCTCTGCTTGGGCATAAACGACCATTTCAGCCCGGTCGGGAAGCCGGCACCGCCGCGTCCGCGCAAGCCCGATGCCTTCATTTCGTTGACGATCCAATCGCGCCCCTTGGCAATGATGCCTGGTGTGTTGTCCCAAGCGCCGCGCGCCATCGCGCCAGCCAGCGACCTGTCGAAGCGGCCATAGATGTTGTTGAAGATGCGGTCTCTGTCCTGAAGCATTGTTCGTTCCTCAGACCGGCTTCTTGCCGAAGACGCGGATGTATTCGGCGACCCCGCCCTTGGCGAGCGCCTTGGCCTGCTTGACCCAGTCTTCGCGCTCGATGCGGCCGTGGAAGCTGAGATAGCCGTCGACCCATTCGCGCTCGGCCTTCTTCCAGGACGCAACTTGCGCGTAAGTGAAGATGCCTAGCGAATGCAGGATGCCTTCGATCTTCGGGCCGACGCCCGAGATCAGCTTGAGATCGTCGACCAGTGCTGGCTTTGCGATGCCGGCCGGGCGGTTCTTGTCCTCAAGCGAGGGCTTGCCTGTCTTGGCACTGGTCGTCTTGGCATTGGCCGTCTTGCCGGCAGCGCCGAACTGTACACCCTTGGCTTCCGGCGCCTTGAAAGCCGCCGCTGGCTCAGCCTTGGTCTTGGGACCGCTGCGCTGTTTCGAGACCTTTTCGACCTCCGGCGCGGCCTTGTTGGCGTTGGCCGCCGAATGCCGCGGTGCGGCGACGCTCGCCGCTTTTTCCGTCGCCGGCGCCACCTTGACCGGCGAAGGCGACTTCAGCGCCGGGCTTGTTTCGGGCGCGTCGGTCTTCGGCTTGCTGGCTTTCGACGGCGCAACGGGGGCAGCCGGTGCCTGCGCAACCGAAGCGACTATGGCCTCCGGCGCTGCCTTGGCGGCCTTGGCCGCTGCCTTGGCTTCCTTGTCGCGAGTCGTCTTCAAAATTGCCTTTTCGCTCTTCAGCGTCGTCAGACCGGTGATCGGCTCGGAGGTGATACGGCCGTTCTGCGGCCCCGGCGTCACCGAGGCGCCCTTGCCGGCATCATAGAGGTCGATGATCTCGGCCAGCCGCTCCGGCGTCAGGTCCTCGAACGTGTCCTTGAAAATCATCACCATCGGCGCGTTGACGCAGGCGCCAAGGCATTCCACCTCTTCCCACGACAGCGTGCCCTTGTCGTTGGTGTGGAACTGGTCGTGATGGATCTTCGAGCGGCACACGTCCATCAGCGCTTCCGAGCCGCGCAGCATACAGGGCGTGGTGCCGCAGACTTGGATATGCGCGCGGGTGCCGACCGGATTGAGCTGGTATTGCGTATAGAAGGTAGCGACTTCCAGCCCACGGATATACGGCATGCCGAGCATGTCGGAGATCGTCTCGATCGCCGCCTTGGTCACCCAGCCTTCCTGCTCCTGCGCCAGCATCAGCAAGGGGATGATCGCCGACTGCTCGCGGCCCTTCGGATATTTCTTGATCCATTGCTTGGCCGCCGCCGCATTCGCCCGGTTGAAGGCGAAGGCGGCTGGCTGGACGCTGGCTTCTGCGAGACGGCGGACTGACATTAGTTTTCAACTCTGTTGTAGCAGTCGAAGTAAAAACGAGGATCCGAGCGGACTAAGATGGCCTCGGAGTCCTTGCCTTCCACCTTCGTCCACGTGGCGTCTACGTAGTCCCAATATTCCCGGTATCGATCAGAGCAGCTCCCACCGAGTGCGGTCTTCCAATCCGGAAAGTTTGCTTCCGCGTTGATGTAAACACCGGAATCCGAGTTCCAGAACTTGCCTTCGGTGGCAACCGAACAGGCGACGGCAGTCTTTACGCCCTCGGGCCGGCATGACACGCGGTAGGCCTGGGCCGAACTACCCCAGGCAGCAACAGCGCCCATCCCGGCAACACCTGCCGCAAGACCGGCCGCAGCGTATAGGGCGTTCGACGCCTTCAACGATCGACCTCCCCGAAAACGATGTCGAGGGAGCCAAGCACGGCGGTGACGTCGGCCAGCATGTGGCCGCGGCAAAGAAAATCCATGGCCTGGAGATGGGCAAAGCCGGGCGCGCGCAGCTTGCAGCGATAGGGCTTGTTGGTGCCGTCGGAGACCATGTAGACGCCGAATTCGCCCTTCGGCGCTTCGACCGCCGCATAGACCTCGCCCGCCGGCACGCGGTAGCCCTCGGTGTAGAGCTTGAAGTGATGGATCAGCGCTTCCATCGAGCGTTTCATCGCCGCACGCTTCGGCGGCACCACCTTGCCGTCGAGGTTCGACACCGGGCCGCTGCCTTCCTTGCCGAGCAAAAGGTCGACGCACTGGCGCATGATCTTGGCCGACTGGCGCATCTCTTCCATGCGCACGAGATAGCGATCGTAGCAATCGCCGTTCTTGCCGACCGGAATGTCGAAATCCATCTCGGCATAGCATTCATAAGGCTGCGACTTGCGCAGATCCCAAGGAGCGCCGGAACCGCGCACCATGACGCCGGAAAAACCCCAGGCCCAGGCATCGGCCAGCGAGACGGTGGCGATGTCGACGTTGCGCTGCTTGAAGATACGGTTGCCGGTGAGCAGCGCATCGAGATCGTCGATCGACTTCAGGAACGGATCGATCCACTTGCCGATGTCCTCGACCAGCTTCTGCGGCAGATCCTGATGGACGCCGCCCGGTCGGAAATAGGCCGCATGCATGCGCGAGCCGCTGGCCCGCTCGTAGAACACCATCAGCTTTTCGCGCTCGACGAAGCCCCACAAAGGCGGCGTCAGCGCGCCGACATCCATCGCCTGCGTCGTCACATTGAGGATGTGCGACATGATGCGGCCGATCTCGCTGTAGAGCACGCGGATGATCTGGCCTCGCTTCGGCACCTCGATGCCGAGCAGACGCTCGGCGGCGAGCGCGAAGGCATGCTCCTGGTTCATCGGCGCGCAATAGTCGAGCCGATCGAGATAGGGCACGGCCTGCAGATAGGTCTTGTGCTCGATCAGCTTTTCCGTGCCGCGATGCAGAAGCCCGATATGCGGATCGACGCGATCGACGACTTCGCCATCGAGCTCCAGCACGAGGCGCAAAACGCCATGCGCCGCAGGGTGTTGCGGCCCGAAATTGATGTTGAAGTTGCGGACGGAGGTTTCAGCCATTCTGCTGCCTCTGGCGAAGAGTCAGTAGTGAGTAGTGAGTAGTGATCATCAATCTCAATGCCTGCTTCATTCCGCCTGCTTGGCCTGCACTGTTCGAATAAGAGATCTCGTCATTTTTCCAATCTCTTCGCATCGCAGCAGCAGTTCGATCTCATTGTCCCTTTGCAGCAGGCCAACCCGGCATGCCAACAATATGTGCGTTTCCAGTTCCTTCAACGAGCCCTGCGCCATGCGCAGAAATTGAACGAACGAACCCCTGTTTTCTCGGCCGTATCCTTCAGCGATGTTGGCCGCGATCGAAACCGCCGATCGGCGCATCTGCGAGGTCATGCCGTAAATCTCGTCTTTCGGAAACCTTTTCGTGAGGCGATAACAATCCTCAGCGAGCACCATTGCCGATTGCCACACCTTCAGGTCGCGATAAGATTCGATCCGCTTTTCCAATTCCTTCCCTACTGACTACTGACTACTTCCCTACTGACTACTTCCCTACTCACTGTTTTGCCTTTTCATCCCCCGGAAGCACGTAATCCGTACCTTCCCACGGAGACAGAAAATCGAAATTGCGGAATTCCTGCTTCAATTCCACCGGCTCGTAGATGACCCGCTTGGCTTCGTCGTCGTAGCGCACCTCGACGAAGCCGGTCAGCGGGAAATCCTTGCGCAGCGGATGACCCTCGAAGCCGTAATCGGTCAGAATCCGCCTGAGATCGGGATGGCCCGAAAACAGCACGCCATAGAGATCGTAGGTTTCGCGTTCGAACCAGTCGGCGCCGGGATAAACGCCGGTAATCGACGGCACCACGATCTCCTCGTCGGCCTGGACCTTGATGCGGACGCGAATATTCTGCTTCGGCGACAGCAGATGATAGACGACGTCGAAGCGTTTGGCCCGCGACGGATAATCGGCGCCGCAGACGTCGATGATCGAGATGAACTGGCAGTTTTTATCGTCGCGCAGGAAGGTGACCACCTCGATCAGATCGCGCGGCTCGACAGAGATGGTGAGTTCGCCATAGGCAAACACCGCATCGCCGATCCGGCCGCTCAGCTTCTCGCCGAGATAGGTCGAGAGTTCATTCAACGACAGCTTCATCATCCCGCTCACCGCTCGATCGTGCCGGTGCGGCGGATCTTCTTTTGCAACAGAAGGATGCCGTAGAGCAGCGCTTCCGCACTCGGCGGACAGCCGGGCACGTAGATATCGACCGGCACGACGCGGTCGCAGCCGCGCACCACCGAATAGGAATAGTGGTAGTAGCCGCCGCCATTGGCGCACGAGCCCATCGAGATGACGTAGCGCGGCTCCGGCATCTGGTCGTAGACCTTGCGCAGCGCCGGCGCCATCTTGTTGGTCAGCGTGCCGGCGACGATCATGATGTCGGACTGGCGCGGAGACGCGCGAGGAGCAACACCGAACCTCTCCGAGTCATAGCGCGGCATCGAGGTATGGATCATCTCGACCGCACAGCAGGCAAGACCGAAGGTCATGAACATCAGCGAGCCGCTGCGCGCCCAGGTGATCAACGCCTCGGTCGAGGTGACGAGAAAACCCTTGTCGGCAAGCTCGTTGTTGATTTCGAGAAAGAAGGGATCATTCGCCCCCACCGGCTTTCCGGTGCTGGGGTCGAGAATGCCTTTTGGCTTCGGCGCGACGAGCGTGCCGGAATTGTCGCTCAATCCCATTCCAGCGCTCCTTTCTTCCATTCATAGGCAAAGCCGATGGTCAGCACCGCCAGGAACACCATCATCGACCAGAAACCGAGCATGCCGATCTGGCTGAAGGACACCGCCCACGGAAACAGGAAGGCCACCTCCAGATCGAAGATGATGAACAGGATCGACACCAGGTAGAAGCGGATGTCGAACTTCATGCGGGCGTCGTCGAACGAGTTGAAGCCGCACTCATAGGCGGAAAGCTTTTCCGGATCGGGATTGCGGTAAGCCACCAGGAACGGCGCGGCAAGCAGCGCCAGGCCGACGACCAGCGCCACGCCGATGAACAGGACGATGGGCAGGTACGAACTCAACAATGCGTTCATGCTGCAGCTTTCCGTTGGCGGCCAATCCACTCTGATTACAGCACCGGACCCACTTGCGGAAGCGTGACAGTTTAACCACTGAACCGTTTTAGGGGGCTCTATGCTGCAACGCGGCGAGGGTTAGCGCAGGGCTTTCGGCGAAGCAAGTCAAACCTTGTTCAAAACATGGGTGCTGGACGGCATATCCGGATAAACTGGTCCGATCCGCTCCTGTTTGATTTCCTTCACTTTTTACTCCACTTTTCTCTCCTGACATGGATGCCGCCAAAACCCTGCTAGCATGGCGCGGAATCATCGCTCTACCTTTGATCGAACGCCAACAGAGTGCCGTCTGTATGAAGGAAAAAATCTCGCTCGCCATGGCCCGGCGCATCGCGCTTGCCGCACAGGGCTTTACCGATGTCAGGCCGAACGGCACGCCTGATCGCCGCCATCTGGCCCGTGTGCTTGGCCGGACCGGCCTGCTGCAGATCGATTCCGTCAGCGCGGTGGTGCGCGCCCACTATATGCCGCTCTATTCGCGGCTTGGCCCCTACCCGCTCGCGCTGCTCGACAACGCCGCCGTGACGCGCAAGCGCAAGGTCTTCGAATACTGGGCGCACGAAGCGTCCTTTCTGCCGGTCGAAACCTATCCCCTGATGCGCTGGCGCATGGAGCGGGCCGAGCGCGGCGAGGAAATGTATAACGGGCTGGCCAAGTGGGGGCGCGAACGCGCCGCCTACATTGAAGATATTTACCGCGAGGTTGTGTCGCGCGGCCCGATTGCCGCCTCCGCCCTCGAAGGCCAGAAGGGCTCGGGCGGCTGGTGGGGCTGGAGCGACGCCAAGCACGCTTTCGAATGGCTGTTCTGGGCTGGCCGTATCACCACGGCGTCGCGTCGTGGCTTCGAGCGGCTCTATGATCTGCCGGAGCGCGTGCTGCCGCCGGCGATACTCAGCTTGCCGGTGCCCTCCCCTGAGGATGCGCACCGCGAATTGCTGCGCATTTCCGCGCGAGCCCACGGCGTCGCGACGGCGGGCGACCTGCGCGACTACTTCCGCCTCTCTCCCGCTGACATCAAGGGCCGGATCGAGGAACTGGTCGACGCAAGCGATCTTTTGCCGGTGCGCGTCGAAGGCTGGGACAAAACAGCCTATCTTCACAAGGACGCCCGTTTTCCGCGCAGGATCGAGGCACGCGCGCTGCTCGCCCCGTTCGATCCGGTCGTCTTCGAGCGGGCGCGCGCGGAACGACTGTTCGACTTCCGCTATCGCATCGAGATCTATACCCCTGCCGAAAAGCGCCAGTACGGCTATTATGTGCTGCCGTTCCTGCTCGGCGAAAGGATCGTGGCGCGCGTCGACCTCAAGGCCGACCGCCCCGCCGGCGTGCTGCGCGTCCATGCCGCCTATGCCGAGCCCGGCGCCCCGCCGCAAACCGCCGCCGAACTTTTCGAGGAGTTGAAACAAATGCAGGGCTGGCTCGGTCTCGAACGCATCGAGGTGACACCGGCCGGAGACCTGGGTTCGGCGCTGGCCGACATCGCCGCGTCGTAACCATGCGTTGACACGCCTGCCTCCACAAGCCTAAATCCGGTTCAGACGGTCTCCTCTCGGCAAAGGGAGGAGCCAAGAGGGAATGCGGTGCGAAATCTCGATTTCAAATCCGCGGCTGTCCCCGCAACTGTAAGCGACGAGCCAAGGCCGAAAACCACTGGGATGGTCCCGGGAAGGCGGCACCAAGGCGACGACTCGCGAGCCAGGAGACCTGCCGTCTAGGACTTAAGAATCCGATCGCCTGGCGGGTTTTCCGGGCAAGGAGCCTGATTTGGAACGCGACAGCAGTTTTTCGGCTGAGACAGCGGGCGTATTGTCCCGCGATTGTGATGCCTTGGCCGGCGTCACCGTGATCGTCTGCGCCTCCTGCCGCGACGAGACCGGCTCCGACGGTCATCCCCGCGCCGGCGAATTGCTTGCCGAAGACACGCGCCGCGCCGCATCAGGCGAAGATATCCGCATCCGCACGGTCGAATGCCTCGGCAACTGCAAGCGCCGACTGAGCGCGGCGATTTTGCGCGAGGGCTGCTGGAGTTACGTCTTCGGCGACCTGACCGTGACCAGCGGCGCCGATCTCGTCGCTGGCGCAAAGCTCTTCGCCACCTCGACGGACGGTCTCATTCCATGGCGCGGCCGCCCCGACTGCCTGAAGCGTGGCCTCATCGCCCGCATCCCTTCCCTCGACCTTTTGAAGGACCTGACATGACCGCTTCCGTCTCCCGCGTGCCCTGCACAGTCGTCACCGGCTTCCTCGGCGCCGGCAAGACGACGCTGATCCGCCATCTGCTCGAAAACGCCGGGGGCAAGCGGCTGGCCATCATCGTCAACGAGTTCGGCGACGTTGGCATTGACGGCGAGATCCTGAAAGGCTGCGGCATCGACACCTGCCCAGAGGAAAACGTCGTCGAACTGGCCAATGGCTGCATCTGCTGCACCGTCGCCGACGATTTCGTCCCGGCGCTCGACCAGATCCTGTCGCTGACGCCGAGGGTCGACCATATCCTTATCGAAACCTCGGGCCTCGCTTTGCCGAAGCCGCTGGTTCAGGCCTTCCAGTGGCCGACGGTGAAGAGCCGGGTGACGGTCGATGGCGTTATTGCCGTGGTCGACGGACCGGCGCTGGCCGAAGGCCGCGTCGCCAACGACATGGACGCCCTGCAGGCGCAGCGCGCGCAGGACGACACGCTCGACCATGACGATCCGGTCGAGGAGGTGTTCGAGGACCAGCTCGCCTGCGCCGACCTGATCATATTGTCGAAGAGCGACCTGATGGACGCCGCCGGCTCGGCCCGCGCCAACGCCATCATCGGCGAGCACGCTGCGCGCGCCGTCAAGATCGTGCCGACCTCGCAAGGTAAGGTCGATCCCTCTGTGCTGCTCGGCCTCGGCCTTGCCGTCGAGGACGACATCGAGAACCGCAAGACCCATCACGACGACGAGCTCGACCACGAGCACGACGATTTCGACTCATTCGTTATCGATATTCCGTCGATCGCCAATCCAGACGAGTTGGCCTTGCGCGTCGCCACTGCGGCGGAAGAAGAAAACGTGCTGCGCGTCAAGGGTTTCGTCGAGGTTGGCGGCAAGCCGATGCGGCTCTTGCTCCAGGCCGTCGGTCCGCGCGTCAATCACTATTACGACCGCGCCTGGACCGCTGAGGACGACCGTCGCTCGCGCCTCGTCGTCATCGGCCTGAAAGGGCTGAACCGCCCGGCGATTGAGCGTATTCTCGCCGGCTGACCTCAGGCACGAACCGCGATGCACATCCTCACCACCACATCCGCCTCGCTCGACGATCTCGCCGAGCCGGTCGATCTCAGGCAGACGCCGGCGGATGTCGTGGCGCTGTCCTTCACCGACAGCGATCTGGCCGGGCTGGCGGCGGCGTGGAAAACGGACGCGGATCGCCTGCCGTCGATGCGGCTGGCGGCTTTGCGCGATCTGCGCCATCCGATGTCGGTCGATCTCTGGATTGACAGTGTCGCCCGGCACGCCAGGGTCATTCTGGTTCGCATCCTCGGTGGCTACGACTGGTGGCGCTATGGCTGCGACCAGCTCGCCTCGACCGCACGCGCACGCGGCATAAAACTGGCGCTGCTGCCCGGCGAGAGCCATGACGAGGATCTGCGGCTGATCGAAGGCTCGACCTTGCCGCGCGAAGAGCTGGACGGCCTGCTCGGCTATTTCCGCGAGGGCGGGCCGGAGAATATGACGGCGCTGGTGCGGAGGCTGGCGGGGTTGGCGGGGGCGGAAGTGGCAGTGGCCGAGCCGGTAAGCGTGCCGAAGGCGGGGCTTTACGAGCCGGGACGCGGTGTCGTCCCCCTCCTCCTTGAGGGGAGGGTCCGGCCGAAGGCCGGGGGTGGGGTCGCCTCTGAAGCGCACCGACATAAAAAAACGCCGCGCACTGCCGCGGCGACCCCACCCGGCCCTGCGGGCCACCCTCCCTTCAAGGGGGAGGGAAAGGTCGTGCCCATCCTGTTCTACCGCTCGATGCTGCTGGCCGCAGATGTCGCCCCGATCGACGCCCTTTTTGAGGCGCTGAGCGCGCGCGGCATGGCCCCCGTCCCCATCTTCGTCTCCAGCCTCAAGGACTCGGCATCCCTAACATTTGTTGAAACCGCACTGGCCGCGCTGAACCCCGCCGTAATCATCACCGCGACGGCCTTCGCCTCCGGCGCCGAGCCCGGCGTCGAAACCCTGTTCGACCGCGCCGGCGTGCCGGTGTTCCAGGTCATCGTCGCGACGACACGACGCGAGATCTGGCAGAACAACCAGCGTGGCCTGGCGCCAGCCGACCTCGCCATGCATGTCGTGCTGCCGGAGCTCGACGGCCGCATCCTCGCCGGCGCCATTTCCTTCAAGGGCGAAAGCGAGACCGACCCCGCATTGGCCTTCCGCGCGTTCGCCAACCGGCCGGAGCCGGACCGCGTAGCGCAGGTGGCGAACCGTGTCGAAGCCTTCATCCGCCTGCGGCGGACGCCGCGCAAGGAGCGCAAGCTCGCCATCCTGATCCCCGACTATCCGAGCTCGCCGGGACGCACCGGCTACGCCGTCGGCCTCGACGTGCCGTCGAGCGTGCTGGCTATGCTGCACGACCTGAGCGAACAGGGCTACGCCGTTGAGGGGATTCCACAAACGCCGCGTGAGTTGCTGGATGCGTTGCAGAAGGGCGGGCATGGATTGGGCTTGGATGAGTATCGCGCACTCTCCCGGGACCTGCCGGCCGATGCACTAAGGATCGTCGAGGAGGCATGGGGGTCGCCAGACGGCGAGATGACCGTCAAAGCCCCCCCCTCTGTCCTGCCGGACATCTCCCCCACTTGGGGGGAGATTGCGCCCCCATCACCGCTTTCGCCAATCTCCAAGGCTGCCGAGAGAGAACCGGCAGCGGAACTGCCAATCTCCCCCCTCGTGGGGGAGATGTCCGGCAGGACAGAGGGGGGCGCGACAGAACGCCAGCCTTCGCGACAAATAGGTGAAAAACACTTCCCCTTCCGCGCCGCCACCTTCGGCAACATCACCGTGGCGCTCGCCCCCGATCGCGGCCGCTCGGCCGACCGCCGAGCCGATTACCACGACCCGACCCTGCCACCGCGCCATGCGTTGATCGCCTTCGGCCTTTGGCTGCGCAAATCAATCGGCGTCCATGCCCTCGTCCATGTCGGCGCACATGGCACGCTGGAATGGCTGCCCGGCAAGACTGTCGCGCTCTCGGAAACCTGCTTTCCCGAGATCGTCACCGGCCCCCTGCCCGTCATCTATCCCTTCATCGTCTCCAATCCCGGTGAGGCCGCACAGGCCAAGCGGCGCATTGCCGCCGTCACCCTCGGCCATCTGCCGCCGCCGCTGGCCGGCGCTGGGCTCGATGAAAACCAGCACCAGCTTGAGCGGCTGGTTGACGAATATGCCCAGGCCGATGGGCTCGACCGCCGCCGCCGCGACCGCCTGGCAAGGCTGATCGTCGAGACCGCGCAAAAGACCGGCCTCGCCTCCGAAGCCGGCGTTGCCGGAACCGACGCCCCAGACGAAGCGCTGCGCCGCATCGACGCCTGGCTCTGCGACCTCAAGGATTTCGCCATCAAGGACGGCCTGCACATCTATGGCCGCTCGCCCGAGGGCGAGGTCGACCCGCTGCGCGAGCAGAGTGCGGCGGCCGAGAAGGCGGCACTCCTCGCAGCCCTTGATGGCCGCCACATTGCCGCTGGCCCCGCCGGTGCCCCAGCGCGTGGCCGGCGCGATGTGCTGCCGACCGGCCGCAATCCGTTCACATCAGACCCGCGCACAATGCCGACGCCGACCGCCTATGATCTGGGCAAGGCGGCGGCGGAAGAGGTGGTGCGCGCCTATATGCAATCGCATGGCGACTGGCCGCGTTCGCTGGTCATCGACCTCTGGGGCTCGGCCTCGCTTCGCACCGGCGGCGAGGAGATCGCGCAAGGCCTGGCGCTGATGGGTTGCCGGCCGCAATGGGATTCGGCCACCGGTCGCGTCACCGGCATCGAGGTGCTGCCGCCGGCCACGCTTGGCCGCCCGCGCGTCGACGTCACCTGGCGCATTTCAGGCCTGTTCCGCGACATGTTCCCGACGCAGATCGCGCTGATCGACGCTGCCGCCAACGCCGTCGCCGCCCGCGACGAGGACGCATCGGAAAACCCGCTCGCGGCCAGGACCCGAGCGGACGGAAAGATCAGCCCGCGCATTTTCGGCACCTCGCCCGGCACTTACGGCGCCGGCGTCGAGGATCTATTATCGAGCGGCGACTGGGCCGCGCGTCAGGACATCGGCCGCGCCTACCTCGACGCCACCTCGCATGCCTATGGCGGCGGCGAGGGCGAAGGCGTCTCAGCGCCCGGCGCGTTTGAAACTCGCATCGCCGAGGCCGACCTTCTCGTCCATCCGGGAGACGATCCCGGCCGCGACATTTTGGAAGGCTCGGCCGATGTCGCCTTCATCGGCGGATTTTCGGCAGCCCTTGCGGCACTCGGCAAGAACGCCGATGTCATCGTGCTCGACACCACGGACCCGAAAAAGCCGACGCCGCGCTCGGTTGGCGAGGCGGTGTCCCGTGTCGTGCGGGCCCGTGCTGTCAATCCGCGTTTCATATCAGGCCAGATGCGCCACGGCCCGCGCGGTGCCTCGGAATTCGCCGAGACGGTCGACCGGCTCGTCGGCTTCGCCGAAACCACCCATGCCATATCGGGCACCCTGATCGAGGCCGTGCACGACGCCTATCTCGGCGATCCCGAGGTTCGTGCCTTCATCCTGCGCGAAAACCCGGCGGCGGCGAAGGTCATAGCCGAGCGGTTTCTGTCGGCGCGGCGGCGTGGTCTTTGGCACCCGCTGCGCAATTCGATCGACGATGACCTCTCCGCATTGATTGCCGAAGCACAAGCACTTGAGGTGGCGGCATGAACGCTTTTTCGCGGCGTGGCGCCTGCCCTGCTCTGTCCGCGCCGATGCAGACCGGCGACGGCCTTCTGGTGCGGCTCAATCCGGTTGCTGGAGGATTATCGCCGAAATCCTTGATCGGGTTAGGTGAATCGGCCCTGCGGCACGGCAACGGCATCATGGAAGTGACGGCACGAGGCAGCCTGCAGATTCGCGGCCTGACGCCCGAAAGCGCACGGCTGCTTGCGGCGGAGGTCGACGCTCTCGGCATCGCGGTGCGAACCGGCGTGCCGGCCGAGACCGGGCCGCTGGCGGGCCTCGACCCGCAGGAGATCGCCGACCCTCGCCCGCTGGCAGAGCGGATTCGCAAGGCCATCGAAGATGCCGGGCTGGCGCAGCGCCTTGGCCCGAAGGTTTCGGTCGTTGTCGACGGCGGCGGAAAGCTGGCGATGGATGCGGTGACGGCCGATGTCAGGCTTGTTGCAACGCGGATCAATGAGGAAATCCAGTGGCAGGTGTCTGTTTCGGGTGGGCAGAATGCGAAGGAGCTCGTCACGGTAGAAGACGATGCGGCACGCGATATTGCCGTCGCGGTGCTCAGGATGGTCGCCGAAAAAGGTCGCGAAGCCCATGCAAAGGATTTGACGGAGAGGCAGCTGGCCTCGCTCGCAAGTTGGCGTTCCTTCGCGCCCCCCTCTGTCCTGCCGGACATCTCCCCCACAAGGGGGGAGATCGCTCTGTCGTCGCAGCTTTCGCCAATCGCCAACGGTGCTGAGCGACAGCCGTCGACGCAACTGCCGATCTCCCCCTTCGTGGGGGAGATGTCCGGCAGGACGGAGGGGGTGTGACGGAATGCCCTCCTCTCAGATCGTCTAAGCCCGTTCCTTCCCCGATCGGCCCCCTCTCCCTTAGTGGCAACACAGTCGCCCTCGGCATCGGCCTGCCCTTCGGCAGCATGCCGGCGCAAAAACTCATCGACCTCGCGCAACACGCCTTCGCCCTTGGCGCAACCGAAATCCGCCTCGCGCCACAACGCGCGTTGCTTTTCATCGGCCTTTCACCGACCGGCTGCCACTCGCTTGAGCAAGCCGCCGCCACCCTCGGCTTCGTCACCGATGCCGCCGACCCGCGCACCAGGATCGCCGCCTGCCCCGGCGCGCCCGCCTGCGCCTCCGGCCGGATCGCGACGCGCGACATCGCTGAGACCATCGCAGCGGAAAACCACGACATCCTCGATCCCTCCTTCACGCTGCACATTTCCGGCTGCGCCAAGGGCTGCGCCCATCCCGGCCCGGCGGCGCTGACCCTGGTCGGCGGCGAAAATGGAGCCGGGCTTGTCGTGGACGGGACGGCAAAGGCCCTTCCTGCCAGTTACAGGCCGGGTTATGACGCCGCGCGCGGCATCGGCCGCGTCGCGGCAGCACTCCGCAGCGCACGACTTCAAGGCGAAACCGCCGCCGCTTGCCTGGCAAGGCTCGGCACGGCCGGCGTCGTCGAAGCTTACCGACAGGAATGAGCATGCCCGCCTACGACTATATCCATGACGGCACGGCGATCTATGAGCGCTCCTTCGCCATCATTCGCGCCGAAGCCGACCTGTCGCGCTTCTCAGACGCGGAAGCCGATGTCGCCATTCGCATGATCCATGCCTGCGGCCAGGTCGAGGCCAGCAGGCACTTCGTTTTCTCCAGGGATTTCGTTGCCGCCGCGCGCACGGCGCTGGCGGCCGGCGCGCCGATCTTCTGCGACGCAGAGATGGTGTCGCATGGCGTCACCCGCGCCCGGTTGCCCGCCGGCAACGAGGTGATCTGCACGCTGCGCGACCCGCGCACCGCCGAAATCGCCAAGGAGATCGGCAACACTCGCTCGGCCGCGGCCGTCGACCTGTGGGGCGAGCGCATGGCCGGTTCGGTCGTCGCCATCGGCAATGCGCCGACCGCACTTTTCTACCTGCTGGAAAGGCTGCGCGACGGCGCGCCAAGGCCGGCAGCGATTATCGGCATGCCGGTCGGCTTTGTCGGTGCGGCCGAATCGAAGGATGCGCTGGCCGAAAATTCCTATGGCGTGCCCTTTGCCATCGTGCGCGGCAGGTTGGGCGGCAGCGCCATGACCGCCGCAGCGGTCAACGCGCTGGCGAGGCCGGGCCTGTGAAAGCGATTGCAAAAGGCAGGCTTATAGGCGTCGGCACCGGTCCCGGCGACCCCGAACTACTGACGCTGAAGGCCGTGCGCGCGCTGGCCGAGGCCGACGTCGTCGCGCATTTCGCCAAGCGCGGCAACAACAGCAACGCGCGCGCCATCGTCGGCGACCATTTTCGTCCTGATTTGATCGAGTTGCCGCTGCTCTATCCCGTGACCACCGAAATCGACAAGGATCACAGCGATTACCGGTCGCAGATAACGGAGTTCTACGAAGAATCGGCCGAAAAGGTCGCCGAGCACCTCAGCGCCGGCAGGACGGTCGCCGTGCTCTCGGAAGGCGACCCGCTTTTCTACGGCTCCTACATGCATCTGCATGTTAGGCTGGCGCACCGCTTCCCGACCGAAATCATTCCCGGCGTCACCGCCATGTCCGGCTGCTGGTCGGCGACCGGCCTGCCGATCGTGCAGGGCGACGACGTGCTGACCGTGCTGCCGGGCACGATGAGCGAATTCGAGCTGACGCGCCGCCTCGCCGACACCGATGCCGCGGTCATCATGAAGGTTGGCCGCAACCTGCCCAAGATCAGGCGCGCACTGGAGGCGACCGGCAAGCTGGCGCGTGCCGTCTACGTCGAGCGCGGCACCATGCCGGGCGGTGTCTCGATGCGGCTGGCCGACAAGCAGGACGACAAGGCGCCCTACTTCGCCATCGTGCTGGTGGCCGGTTGGTCCGGCCGTCCCGAAGCGCTGATGGAGGCCGGGGCATGAGTGGCCGCCTGACCGTCATTGGCCTTGGGCCCGGAAATGCCGACCAGGTCACTCCGGAAGCGAGCCGCGCTGTCGCCGAGGCAAAATTCTTCTATGGCTACAAACCCTATCTCGACCGGCTCGACCTGCGCGCCGACCAAGCCCGCGTCGCCTCCGACAATCGCGAGGAGCTTTCCCGCGCCAAGGATGCGCTGGCAAAGGCTGCGCAGGGCCATGCTGTCGCCGTCGTCTCGGGCGGCGATCCCGGCGTCTTTGCCATGGCGGCGGCCGTCTGCGAGGCAATCGAGGCCGGCCCGGCCGAATGGCATTCCGTCGACGTGGCGATGCTGCCCGGCATCACCGCCATGCTCGCGGTCGCTGCCCGCATCGGTGCGCCGCTTGGCCATGATTTCTGCGCCATCTCGCTGTCCGACAATCTGAAGCCCTGGGATCTGATCGAACTGCGGCTGTTGGCGGCGGCGGGCGCCGGTTTCGTCATCGCGCTCTACAATCCGATCAGCAAGGCGCGCCCCTGGCAGCTTGGCCGCGCCTTCGAATGCCTGACGGCGATCCTGCCGGGCACCACGCCGGTGATCTTCGGCCGTGCCGCCGGCCGCCCCGACGAGCGCATCGACGTCTATTTGCTGGCAGACGCCGATGCCGAGAAGGCAGATATGGCGACCTGCATCATCATCGGCTCGCCGGAAACCAGGATCATCAAGCGCGGTGAAAAACCGGCGCTGGTCTACACGCCGCGTTCCGCAGCAGGCTCGAGAAAATGATCGATCATCGCGGCAAGCGATTCGACGGTCTCAGCCGACGTAACGTCCGGCAGCGCCGGCCTGCGGATCATGACCACCTCGATGCCGAGCGCCCGCGCGGCCGCGATCTTGCCGTAGGTCGCCTCGCCGCCACTGTTCTTGGATATGACGACATCGACGCGGTGGCTTTCGAGCAGCGCGCGCTCATCGGCCCCACGAAACGGCCCGCGCGCCAACAGATAGGTCGCATCGGGCACCGCAAGTTTTGGCTCGACCGGATCGACGCTGCGGATGAGGTAATGATGCTGGGGGGCGGCCTCGAATGCGGCGACCTCTTGCCGGCCGAGCGCCAGGAAGGCGCGGCGCGGCGAGGGTCCCAAGGCGTTGAGCGCATCGGCAACGCTATCGACCAGCGTCCAGCGATCGCCTTCGACAGGCGCCCAGCCTGGACGCCTGAGCGCAAGGATCCGCACGCCGGTCTTGCCTGCCGCTTCCGACGCATTGGCGGAGATTTGCGCCGCATAGGGGTGTGTGGCATCGATCAGCAGGTCGATGCGGGTCTCGCGGAGATATGCCGCCAGCCCTTCAGCGCCGCCGAAGCCACCCGAGCGGATGGGCACACCTTGCGCAACCGGGTTTTCGGTACGGCCGGCCAGCGAAAGTGTCACCGAGTGATCGGCAGCGGCCAGCTTTCCCGCCAGTTGCCGGGCCTCCGTGGTTCCGCCGAGGATCAGAATTTTCTTCATGGGCACCATATTGGACCGCGTCGGCGCTGCCCCACACCCTTACCCTCTCCCCGTGAGGAACGGGGAGAGGGGGGCGTCAGCGTTGGAGCTTCTCCCTTCTCCCCGTCACCATACGGGGAGAAGGTGCCGGTCCACCCTCCGCAGCTGCAGCGCAGCTGCTGCGGAGGACGGGCAGACGGATGAGGGGCGGCGCGGCATGTCAAATAGTAAACAGCCAACACCCAAATGGCTCACCGTCGTCGGCATCGGCGAGGACGGTGTAACCGGTCTCGGCGACGAGGCCAAGCGGTTGATCGCCGAGGCTGAATTCATCTTCGGCGGCACGCGGCACCTTGCGCTGGTGGCATCCCTCATCAAAGGCGAAGCACGCGCCTGGCCAAGCCCTTTCGATGCGGAAATGCGCGACGTGCTGGCGCTCGCGGGCAAAAGGGTCTGCGTGCTCGCCTCCGGCGATCCGTTTTTCCACGGCGTCGGCGTCACCCTCGCCCGCAAGGTTCCTCCCGAAGAGACGCGCGTGATCCCCGCTTCTTCGGCCATGTCGCTGGCCGCTGGCCGCCTCGGCTGGGCGCTGCAGGATATCGAGACCATTTCGCTGCACGGCCGCTCGCTCGACCTGATCCGGCCACTGCTGCATCCGGACGCCCGCATCGTCGCGCTGACCTCCGATGGCGACGCGCCGGCAGCGATTGCGCGCCTGCTGACCGAACTCGGCTTCGGCGCCTCACGGCTGACGGTTCTGGAGGCATTGGGCGGCCCGAACGAAAGGTTGCGCTCGGCGCGCGCGGACGCCTTCGACCTCGAAAAGATCAATCCCCTCAACGTGCTGGCAATCGAAGTTGACTCAACTTCGGAGGCACGCATCTTGCCGCTGACGTCAGGCCTTGCCGACAACCTGTTCGAGCATGACGGCCAGATCACCAAGCGCGAGATCCGCGCGATCACCCTGTCCGCCCTGGCCCCCAGGCGCGGCGAATTGCTGTGGGATATCGGCGCGGGTTCGGGCTCGATCGGCATCGAATGGATGCTGGCCCACCCATCCACGCGCGCCATTGCTATCGAAGCCGATCCGGCCCGCGCCGCCCGCATCCGCCGCAACGCTTCCACCTGCGGCGTTCCCGGTCTTGCTGTCATCGAAGGTTCGGCACCGCAGGCGCTTGCCGGGCTGGAAGCGCCGGACGCGATGTTCATCGGCGGTGGCGGCAGCGATCCCGGCGTGCTGGATGCAGCCATCGGCGTCTTGCCCGCCGGAGGCCGGCTCGTCGCCAATGCGGTGACGCTGGAGATGGAGGCGCTGCTTCTCGCCCGTCACGCCGCGCTTGGCGGCGATCTGATCCGCATCGCTATATCCCGTGCTTCGCCGGTTGGTTCGATGCAGGCCTGGCGGCCGGCCATGCCGGTCACCCAATGGAGCTGGGTGAAACCATGATGGTCGCGGGCATCGGCAGCCGTAAGGGTGTGAGCGTCGAAGACGTGCTTGCAGCGATAGAAACCGCGCTGGAAGCACATGGGCTGGCGATGACGGCGCTTTCGGCGCTCGCAACCGCTTCTCTGAAGCAGAATGAGCGGGCAATCTTCTCCGCGGGGCGCGAACTCGCCCTGCCGGTGATCGTTATCGGGAACGCAGCACTCAAGGCCGTGTCGTCTCGCACAATCAGCCGCTCGGATCTGTCGCAGGCACTCGCCGGTACGCCCTCGGTCTCCGAAGCCTCCGCGCTTGCCGCAGCCGGCGCCGGCGCAAAACTGCTTGGGCCGCGCACCGTGCTCGGCCCGGTCACCTGCGCCATCGCCATCAGCGGAGATGCGGCATGACCGTCCATTTCATCGGCGCTGGACCGGGCGCAGCCGACCTGATCACCTTGCGCGGCATGAGATTGCTGGCAAGCTGCCCGGTTTGCCTCCATGCCGGCTCGATCATTGCCCCGGAACTGTTGCAGCACTGCGCGCCCGGCACGAAATTGATAGACACCGCGCCGATGTCGCTCGATGAGATCGAGGCCGAGTATCTGGCGGCCCACCAGGCTGGCCACGATGTCGCCCGCCTGCACTCCGGCGATCTTTCCGTGTGGAGCGCCGTTGCCGAGCAGATTCGCCGGCTGGAAAAGCACGGCATTCCCTATACGCTGACGCCGGGCGTACCCTCGTTCGCCGCCGCGGCGGCAGCGCTGCGCCGCGAACTGACCATTCCCGAAGTCGCGCAGAGCCTGGTGCTGACACGCATTTCCGGCCGCGCGTCAAAGATGCCGCCCGGCGAAACGCTTGCCGGCTTCGGCCGCACCGGCGCCACGCTTGCGGTCCATCTCGCCATCCATGCCATCGACCGCGTCGTCGCCGAATTGACGCCGTTCTATGGCACGGACTGCCCGGTGGCTGTCGTCTTCCGCGCCTCCTGGCCGGACGAGCGCGTGCTGACCGGCACGCTGGCGACCATCGAGGCGCAACTGGCCGCCGATCCGATGGAGCGCACGGCGATCATCTTCGTCGGCCGCTCGCTGGCGGCGGAAGGCTTTGGCGAAAGCTCACTTTACGACGCCCATTACCAGCGGCGTTTTCGCGGACGGGACGGATTGTGAACGACGGCACCGGAAACAGGGGCGGAAACGCGACGGTCGAACAGGCTTTGGCCCGGCTGAACTTCAAGCCGCGCCAGTTGCAGCCAGGCCATGTCTGGCTGGCCGGCGCCGGCCCCGGCGATCCCGGCTGCCTGACGCTGGACGTGCTGACGGCACTTGGGCAGTGCGATGCTCTCGTCTACGACGCGCTGGTCTCGCCCGATATCGTCGCCGTCGCCGAAGGTGCCGAACTGTTCTATGCCGGCAAGCGCGGCGGCCAGCCCTCGATGAAGCAGGATGACATCACCGCTTTGCTGGTACGGCTGGCGCGGGAAGGCCGCCGCGTCGTCAGGCTGAAGGGTGGCGACCCCTATATTTTCGGCCGCGGCGGCGAAGAGGCGCTGGCGCTCGCGCGGGAAGGTATTGCCTTTCGCGTCCTGTCCGGCCTCACCTCGGGCCTCAGCGCGTTTGCCGGAGCCGGCATCCCGGCCACCATGCGCGGCATCAACAAGGCGGTGATCCTGGCCACTGGCCATGCCGCCGGCACCGATGACGACCTCGACTGGGCGGCAATCGCCCGTACCGGGCAACCGGTCGTCGTCTATATGGGCATGGCCAATCTGCCGCTGATCGCCGGCGCGCTGCTCGACGGCGGCCTGGCGCCGTCGACGCCCGCCGCGGTGATCGTCGCCGCCACGACGCCGCAGGAACGCATTGTCGTCGCCACGCTCGCCACCATTGCCGAGGAAGCGGCCGCCGCCGGGCTGTCTTCGCCCGCGTTGATTGTCATCGGCGGCATCGTCGCGATGCGTGCGGCATTGGCGGGCGCGCCATGACCCGGGCGATCATCATCGGCGCATCGCGCTCGGGCTCGGGCAAGACCAGCGTCACCATCGGTATCCTGCGCGCGCTGGCCCGGCGCGGTCTGAAAGTGCGCGGCGCGAAGTCCGGCCCCGACTATATCGACCCCGGCTTCCACACCGCCGCCACCGGTCTGTCCGGCGTCAATCTCGACAGCTGGGCAATGCCGCCTGCCCTGCTCAACGGGCTGGCTGCGCAAGCAACGCGGGATGCCGATTTCATCTTCCTCGAAAGCGCGATGGGCCTGTTCGACGGGATTCCTGCTCCTGAAGGTCGCACCGGCTCGGCCGCCGACCTCGCGCGGCTCTACGGCCTGCCGGTGCTGCTGGTGCTCGACGTTTCCGGGCAATCCACCACGGCGGCCGCCGTCGCCAAGGGTTTTGCCACCTACGATCCGGATGTGCGTATGGCCGGCGTCGTGCTCAACCGGCTGGGCAGCGAGCGCCACCGCCGGCTCTGCGGCGACGCCATCGAGGCGATCGGCCTGCCTGTCGTCGGGGCGATCCTGCGTGATCCCTCGCTCAGCCTGCCCGAACGCCATCTCGGCCTCGTCCAGGCCGGCGAATATGACAACCTGATGGCACATCTCGACCGGCTGGCCGACATGGTCGAACGTTCGCTCGACCTCGACGCCATCATGGCGCTGGCGACGCCATTCACGCCTGCGCCCGGCAATTTCGGCGACGCCTTGCAACCGCCCGGCCAACGCATCGCATTGGCGCAGGACGCCGCCTTCACCTTCCTCTATCCGCATGTCGTCGCGCATTGGCGCAAGGCGGGCGCCGAGATCGTCCCCTTCTCGCCGCTCGCCGACGAAGCGCCCAGCGTCAACTGCGATGTCTGCTGGCTGCCCGGCGGCTATCCCGAGCTTCATGCCGGTCGCCTGGCTGCTGCCGCGAACTTCCGGGCGGGCGTGGCAAAATTCGCCGCGACACGGCCGGTGCACGGCGAGTGCGGCGGCTTCATGGTGCTCGGCGAAGCGCTGGAAGACGCCTCGGGCGAGACGCACGGGATGCTCGGCCTGCTTGGCCATTCGACCAGCTTCGCCAAACGGAAGATGAACCTCGGCTACCGCGAAGCGCGCCTGCGCGCCGATTGTCCGCTGGGAACCCAAGGCACCCTGATCCGCGGCCATGAATTCCACTATGCGCAGATGATTGCGACCGGCAATGACGAGCCGCTGGCCGACCTCGCCGACGGGCAGGGCAATCCGCTCGGCGCGTCCGGTTACCGGCGCGGCCATGTCAGCGGCACGTTCTTCCATGCGATTGCGAGGGGCTAGAACATGATCCCCCGGCAAGTCCTCGACGACATCGCGCTTTGCCTCGTCTTCTTCACGCGGCTGCCGCTGCCGGTCGTCGACTTGCGCGGTCGCAACCTTGCCGCCGCGATCTGGGCGGCGCCCGTCGTCGGCCTCGCCGTCGCATTGATCGGCGCCGTGGTCTACGCTGTCGCGACAAAACTCGGCCTCGCCGCGGGGCCGGCCGCGGCGCTGGCGCTTGCCGCCACGCTGCTCGCCACCGGCTGCCTGCATGAAGACGGGTTTTCGGATGTCGCCGACGGTTTTGGCGGCGGCAAGACGCGCGAGAAGAAACTGGAGATCATGCGCGACAGCCGCATCGGCACCTATGGTGCCTGCGCGCTCGGCGTCTCGCTGCTGATCCGCTGGAGCGTGCTTTCGGAATTTGCCAGCCCGGCGCAAGTTTTCTGGGCTCTGATTGCCGCCCATGCCGCCTCGCGCGGCCTGCTCGGCGCCTTCATGCACCTGCTGCCGCCGGCCCGCAGCGACGGCCTCTCGGCCGATGCAGGCACCGTCTCGGCCGAAGCCGCTGGCATCGGCGCCATGCTTGGCGCCGTCGCGTTGCTGGCGCTAGGGCTCGGCGGTGCGATTGCCTCGCTGGTCCTGCTCGGCCTCCTGTTCACCGCCTTTCGCGCGCTGTGCCTCAACCAGATCGGCGGCCAGACCGGCGACACGGTCGGCGCCCTGCAGCAGCTTGGCGAGATCGCAATCCTGCTCGTTGCTTCCGTTGCCCTTTCCTGACTCTGTTTTGGAGAAATCTTCCCCATGTCTTTCAAATCGTTCGATGAATTGCGCGCAGCCTGTCTCGACTTGCCAGCTGGCAGCGACGCCGCGGTAAATGCCGTCGCCCGCCGCCAGGACACGCTGACCAAGCCGCAAGGCAGTCTTGGCCGGCTGGAGGCAATAGCCGCATGGCTGGCCCGCTGGCAGGGCCGCGACATGCCGAAGCTCGACCGGGTGAAAGTCTTCGTCTTTGCCGGCAACCATGGCGTCACCGCGCTGGGCGTGTCGGCGTTCCCGTCTGAAGTCACCGTACAGATGGTGGCGAACTTCGCTGGCGGCGGTGCCGCCATCAACCAGCTCGCCCGCATCGCCGGCGCCGATCTCGACGTCATCCCGTTCGATCTCGATCACCCGACCGGCGACTTCACGCAAGAACCGGCAATGGACGACGAGGCCTTCCTCGCCGCCGTCTCGGCCGGTCACAGTGCGGTGACGAAAGACCTCGACCTCGTCTGTTTCGGTGAAATGGGCATCGGCAACACCACGCCGGCGGCAGCCATTTCGGCTGCCTTGTTCGGCGGCGGCGCGGAAAAATGGACCGGGCGCGGCACCGGCGTCGACGATGCCGGACTGGTGCGCAAGATCACCGCCATCGAGGCAGGCCTCAAGCGCCACGCCGAGGCGCTTGCCGATCCGCTGAAAATCGCGGCAGCGCTTGGCGGGCGCGAACTCGCCGCCATTTTCGGCGCAACGCTGGCCGCGCGCCATTTAGGCGTGCCGGTGCTGCTCGACGGCTTCGTCTGCACCGCCGCCGCCGCACCCCTGGCAGGGCTGCATCCCGCCGGCCTCGCCCACACGCTTGCCGCCCATGTCTCGGCCGAGTCCGGCCACCGCCGCCTGCTGGAAGTGCTCGGGCTGCCGCCGCTGCTCGATCTCGGCATGCGGCTCGGCGAAGGCTCCGGCGCCTGCCTGGCCGTCAACATCGTCCGCTCGGCGCTCGAATGCCATGCCCGCATGGCAAGTTTTGCCGAGGCCGGTGTTTCGGAGAAATAGCCGCGACTTTACCGCACCGCCGGGGAAGGCTCCCTGCGTAAAGACGGTATCTTCCGTTCCCCGGCAAGTCTGCAATAAATCTGGAGGATGAAAAAGCTTCATCCCGGTGCCGCTGCTGCGCTTCTTGCTGTTCTCGTTGGCATTGCGCTTCGGCGCAATGGCTATTCGAGCCACGGCCCGATCGACACCGCTCTTTTTGTTGTTTTTCTGGTTTTCTTCTGGTGGCTGATCAGCGATTTTTCAGGAGGGAAGGCCAGTGTTGATGCAGACGGCCATCAGAGCGCGAACACTGGCATCGCTTTTCGATTTGGCAGGTTTCTGAGCCGCATTTTTCGTGGCAATCGCGGCCTTTGATTTCCTGCAATCAACCATAATTCTTGCCGTATGCCGGAACCAGCGCTTGGAACAGGCTACTACGTGAATAGGGAACCAACCAGTCAGGACTGAAAGTCCATGCGCTGTGGAGGTCCCAAAGCGATTTGTCGGGAAATGACTCCGGTAGGGCTGGACATGGCGGATGGCGGCGGCTATATGCCCGCCGACGCTGGGTTTACCGGCCGTGTGGGTGTGTAGCTCAGTTGGTAGAGCAGCTGACTCTTAATCAGCGGGTCCACAGTTCGATCCTGTGCACACCCACCATTCGCAACCTCAAACAGCACAAGGGTTTGCGGAAATTCAGCGGACGGTTTTTTCGCTGAAGATTTTGGACTTAGTAACGGCTTAGTAAGGGCGGGCACGGATTTGACTCCGGACCGTTTCCTTGATCTAATTGTCGGTGAGCTTTCCAGCTCGTTCTCCAGTTCTTCAGTTCAGCCACACTGGGGCGGAAGCGCAGGTGCCAAAAGGCCTGCAGGTCCGCTGCGGTGCGTCGTGCTGCGGTCCTAGTGCTTCCGACGCACCATAAAGGATCTATGGCACATGAAGGAAACTGCACTTGAACTGATCGTTCCAGGGGAAGCCCTACGGGACGAATCAATCACCATCGAAACAAGCGATCCTGCCGCCGGTTGGCGGAGGGAGCATACGATGAGAATGGTTGATCAACTTCCTGGATGCTCCGGGGTTGTTGCTCGGGTCGATCTCGATAACGGTTTGGTGCTTTTCGTCTCCGGTTTGTATCTCATCGAGGACGAGAAGCCATCGCACCATGAGCGTCGTCTTCGGCGTATGCACCGGGAGTTCCGGGCATGGAAGCGCCGGCACGGCGTTGAGGACGTGAACTTCAACGTTTCAGTTCACTGATCTTCAGGCACAGGCGGCCAAAGCCGCCGCTACAGCCGCAGAGCAAGTGCGCGCTGCCCCAAGTGTGCGGGCGGCGCGTCCTCGCGCTGTACGCGGCCCCTAGTGGGAGGAATACAGCGCGACCACGGCAATGAGGTAGGAGAGGGCAATCAGGAGGTAGGCGATCTGGAGAGAAGTCATCTTGGGCGAATCCCTTGTTGAAAGATGACCCCCTACATACTCTTCCTTCTGGCGCTGATTGCTACTTACCTGCACGCAATACACAGAGAACGGTGTCGATGCCCGCTGTTCACAGGAAACTTATTTCGTCCACAGCAGGGTTGCGTCTTGACACGTTTTTCCCTTGCTGGCGGCAGGCAACTGCCAGTTCGTCTACCTACACGGCGCGCTGTCTTACACCCTGTCTTCGTCCATCAAGGACGCAACAGGAGAAACCAGCAATGCCCAAGAAGACAGAGACCGCCGCTAAGCCTGCCACCAAGAAGTCGATAGTCGAGGAAATGCTGCGCGGGGGCGGCGTGAGCGTCGCCGCTATTGCCGAGAAGCTTTCAATCAGCAAGCCGGCCGCATACAGTTTGATCGGCGACGTGAAGCGCAGCGGTGTCGCTATCAGCGGCACTATGCGCGACGGCGCGATGCACTATTCAGCCGTCGCTGAAAAGAGCACCAAAGCAAAGGCTGCCCGCGCGTTCGGCAAGGGGCAAGCCATCGACGTGGACCGAGGTTCGCCCGACGCGCTAGCATAACGCCACACGATCTACCACGGAGGGGCGCTTCGCGGCTCGCTTAGCGCCCCCGTTGCTGACCGGCCGCAACCCTGTTGATCATCTGCGCGAACCGTCCCACGGGTACCGCACGCTTCGCCGGCCGGTACCCAACTCCATCGTCGGATTCAAGGAAAGCGGTCAGCACCTTCTCCACCGGGAACGCACCGTAGGCCGTTTTCGCCACCACGGTCGCACCGCTGCCGTCATCAGACGGCTGCACCACGAACTCGTTCCGCTCCAGCAGCAGCGCCGCCAATCCTTCATGGAGTTCCGACTTCACATTGGCGCGCTTGATAGCCGCCATGAGCGACGACATTACCGTGCCCTGGCTTTTCTGGAATTTCGAATGCTTGGCTTTGAGGCTCTCCACCGCAGTATCAAGCGCCGTCTTTTCCGCATGCAGCGCCTTTAGCTCCCGCCCCAACGCCGTCAAAACGAACGTCGAAGGGTGGGCGGGGTCCTCAGCATAGGCAGCTTTGAGATCGTCGGGCACATCGTCCAGCGTCTCGACCAAATCCGGATAAGCGAAAGCTGAGTCAGCCATTTTATGCCGCATCCTTGTACAACGCCGCCAATTCCTCACGCGCCCGCTGCGCAGCCTGGGCGAGCGTAACGGCTGGTGAATTGGCGACGCGCTCGACAAAGCCCACAAAAGCTTCGCCTTGCCGCTCAGCCATTGCCAGCGCTTTTTTCAGGCGGCGCGAGCGCTCATATTGGGCAGGAAAGAACTGGCTCCTGTAGCGGTGCCTCACTATCTCCAGATGGGCAGTGGTGAAGCCCGACATGTAGGCGGGCAGTGGCGAACGCAGAATCGCACCCAGCACCGTTTTGTTGCCGGTCTTGAATGCGTCGTTGATTGCCGCCTTTCGCTGAGCGTCCGTCATGGCTTTGAACGCGTCGCGAATTTCCCTCTCGAAATGGACCGTGGCGGGCGACTCAGCCGGAGCAGCCGATTCCCTCTCGAACTCGTCTATCGCGCTGGCAACTTTCGTCCTGGCGGCATCGAGCTTCGTCGCAACTGCGGCGGATGACGACAGCGCATGGGTTCGAACTTGCAAAAGCCCGGCGTCGGGCATCTGCGTCTTGTCGCGCATCGTGACTTCCACGAACTTCACAATGCGCTGCGCCGCTTCGCGCGCCGCTTTGACCGCTCCCGCAAGATCGTCCAGATCGTCGTCTGCCACCTTTTCGCGGGTCGCAGGATCAACTGCAAGAAACTGTTCGATCAGCCGTTCATCGACTGACATGGGCGCATCGACTGCCATGTTACTTCTCCATCAGGCGTTTCGAATTTTCGATCACAAGCATCCAATAGTTCGTGCGCACAACGGCGGGAGCAATGTCAATGAAACCCACGCCGGTGAAATGTCTGCGGCGCGGTGCAAGCATGATGCGAACCACGTCGCCCCCTTTTTCGAAGCACATGAACTCGCCCCTGTTGCCGTCGACCACGACTTTGTCACCGGATTTGAAGACCGGCCTCTCTATCAGGGCCAATCCTTCCACCCTCTTCTGGCTTGAAGAGTATGTTCCAAACGAGGTTTTGCGGAGCAACTTCGCATTGCGTCCCTGCGGGCTGACAACAAAACCCGCCACCACCCATTTGCACCATGGCCCGGCTGCTGCCGACACGTGCACGATGTCGCCAACCTGTGCCAATTCGGCCATCAGATTGCCCCCTCGTGCGTTCGCATGTCCGCCGTATCAAAGCTCCTGATCGTCGGGCGCAGTGCGAGGAGCGATGCTTGCCAGCGCCATAGCGAGGTGAACGTGCCATCCTCCATGCGGAAGAAAATGAACAAGCCATCGGAGCTATACGCTTCGACAGGCTCGCCCTCGACAATGAAGCGCTGCCCTTTTCTAAAAAGGGGGCCGGCTTGCCAGCCGAGGTAAATGTCATCTTCGGCCTGCATCGTGGCGACGAGATCAATATCCCCGTCCGCGTTCTTTTCATCACGAATGAGGAAGACGTGCCCGCCGTTGCCCAAGCAAGGGAACATGTGTTCGGGAATGACGAAAGCAACGACCCATGTTGCGCCTGAATTTCCCCTGACGTAGTCGCCCGTTCGCATTGTCGTCCTCACATCGGAATGGCTTTGGTTGCGGTCTTCGTCTGACGCCGAGCACGTGCGATGATCGCCAGGCACCCAGCGACAGCGTTCGCCACGTCGTCATGCCCGTTTGGGTTATGATCGATTACCTCGCGTCCCCCGCTGGTGACACGCCGCTGCATGCCAACGAGCTGACTGACCATTTTCGCATGGTCCAAAAGCTGGACCGAACGGGAGTTGAGCATCGGCAGGAAATTCAGAAATAGCTCGCTCTTGTTGAGCGGCGACTTCCAATATCTGACGCCGTATCGGTCGAAGGCGTCCACGACCCAACCCGCCGCGTAGTTGTCGCCCCAGACTTCGTTCAATCCGTATGATTTCAGCGTCTCGCAAAACTGCGCCACGATTAGCTCGGGCTTAAACGGCGGTTTCACTTCGACCACCTTGTCCAGAACAATCAGATCCTTGCCAAGCTGCGCGTCGTCCAACCCGTCATGGCCAATTGCCAATGTCATCGAGTCGGTACCGCTGCCGCCTGCCGGGTCACAGAAGGCTCTGTAGGGGCGACGCAGCGCGTTTGGCAGCACAGCGGCGAGGCCCGCAGCTACGCACGCTTGCACGACCGACAGGTCCACAAAGGCCGCCAAGTCCTCGCGGAACTCGCCCAGAAACTCAGCCCGAGCAGCGGCTGCGTCGCGTTCCAGCGCGCGCGTCACGACACGCTCAGACAGGCTCGGATTGAATGTCCGGCTCGCCCCGCGGGCCACCAGAATAAGGGGGTCGCCGTTCGGCCCGAAGTCACGTTCAACGGCTTGGTATACTTCACCCATCTTGGCGAACGGCGAACTGATCGCGATCAACGGCCCAGAGGTGGTGGCGAGCGAGGGGCGGACGGCATTCAAGATTTCCTTGTCGGTATTGGCGGAATGTTCCTCGGACTGAAAGAACGCCAGTTCATCGAAAATTGCGCCAATGCTGGTGACGCCGCGAAGACCCCGCCATGTCGCGGCGCGCACTTCCAGTTCAATGCCGGTCTTCAGTTCGATGACGTCGGCGCTGATGCTTTCGACACGCTGCGCGAACAGGGGCAACTCGGTGAAGATCGACTTGGCGTATTCGAACGCGATGTTTGCCTGCCGCTGATTGTAGCCCATGTACTGGAGCTTCCCGATTTCACCGGGCACCAACACGTCGCTCCAGTCGATGAGGGCGGCGAGGTAGGCGGAGAGCACGCTCATGGCGCGGGTCTTCCCGCCGCGGCGTCCGACGATGCCCCAAAACTCCTCGACTGGTTCCAGAGGTTCATGGTCGCGCATCGTCAGTTGCTTGAAGCTGATGCGCTCGTCATCCGTCAGCGGCTCGCCCATGAGGGCGATGAGCAGGACGCGCCACGGCAACCAACTGTCGCCGGGAAGGATGGTCCCGAACAGTTCCGGGTCATCAAGGGCTTCGCGCATCGAGATCAAGGGCTTCATGCGTTCGCTCGCCTCCGCTTAGCGGCGAGATGTCCCTCGATCGTCCTGGGAGCTTTCTCCTTGCGCTTCAGCCCTAGGCGCTCAAGGATGCGCCCTAGATTGCCGGCTGTCCGGTTGTAGAGGTCTAGCGTTCGCTCTCCGACCGTCTCATCCTCCGCGAAGCGCGTCTCAAGCTTCTCCAGTTCGATGGTCATGACGGCAACGCGCCGGATCAAGGACTTCTCAGCGGCTGACATTGCGTCCAGCCCGCCTCGATCCTCCACATGTTCGGCAATCACTTCCTTCATGCGGCGCACGTAGACGGAGCGCTCGTCCCTCGCGCCTAGCAGGGTGGCGGTGCCATTTGCCATCTTGGAGCGTTGTGCGGACCGCTCAGGGGCTGCCGGGGACTGATTGGGTGGGCAGTCCATGGGCGAGTTTCCGGGGGTAATCGCCGGGCGAAAGCGGCAGATGCAATTGCTAAAAGCCTTGTTAGACTTGGGTTTGTGCGCACGTTACACATTGAAAGCGCTGCGAAACAAGGATTTTATTAATGCTTCTTCATCGAAGACTGAATAACTAACACTTATTCTGTCTGCGATATTGCGAGGGGGCGCAGGAAAACACTCGATTTTTCGGGTTTCTTCATCACCGAAATATAGCCGCCTACAGTGGCGTCTCGCTGTTTCCAGTACACTACTCGGGCGCGGGGCTGTTCCACGCTGTAGCGCCCGCCTAGCCGGCCCACCCGTATGCAGACAACCCGGTCCACTTTGCGGCCCGCAGGGGTCGGGGGAAATTTCTTCCTTCCCCGCTGGGGGCAACGCCACGATATTGGCAGGTGTTGCAGCACTAGTAGGGGCACCCCCCTTTAGGGGGGCCCCAGACTGCTGCACTCCTGCACGTGGCTCTGGCAGCGGTGCCGCAGTACTTAAAAAACACGACTCCTGCACTCCTGCCGCCACCGTCAAAACGGCACCTCTTCGAGCTTGGTCAGTATCCATGTCGGCACAGGCTCCCGGTTCTTGTTCTTGCGCGTGTCCTCTATGATCAGTCCCCGCTCTCTCAACTCGTTGATTACCTCCTGAGCCCTCTTCCTCGCACCCTTGTGCCGAGCAAGTACTTCCTTGGCCCCAAGACCGCGTCCCATGTCATAATCGAGCAGTTCCCCGACGGCGTAACCCGCCCAATCCTTTGCCCTGATATCCGCGCGTTGGTCTTCGTTCTCGAACAGCTTCAGCAGCTCGGGCAACTGATGATCTTCAAACAGCGATTCCCCTTTGGGCGGCGTCCACGGCGTCGGAACACCCACCCAATCGCTTGGCTCAAGATCCTGCTCCTTGCCAGCATTGCCGACCGCGACGCTTTCGAGGAAATACCAACATCGCTTGTCCGCTGGAGCAGCTAGGTTCTGTTTGGCTGGTCGCTCATAGATGTAACGCCGGTAACTCGGCTTTTCCCTGCCGTGCTCATCGAAGCCAATCAGCCCGAAGTTGTCCGCTTCGGTCTCGTTCATTGTGTCAACGACGCGCGCCATCCGCACGGCATCGGTGAATGCGCGAGCGCCGCGAATTGTCTCCACCGACTGCCCCTCGCCATTGGTCTTGCGCGAATGGTGGATCACTTCGACCGCGCACTTGGCCTTGCTCGCTAACCGGCCCAGCTCCTTCACCACGGCATCGATCTGGCCGTTATCGTTCTCGTTGACGTTGTGGAGGCTCACGAAGGGGTCGAAAATGATCACGTCGATCTTGTTCGCCAACACGAACTGGATCAGTTCATCAACGAGCTCGGTCCAGACGCGGACATCGTGCTTCTTGAGCTCGGCGATCTTAATCGGGTAATCCTGTCCCGAGTGAACGAACAGCTTCCCCTCAAGCTCTTTCGGGTCGAAATTGTAGTGGCTGACCGTCGCCAGAAAGTGCCGCCAAATCTGGTGCAGATCGTCTTCGAGATTGATGTGGAGGACGTTCAAGGGTCGGTGGTATATCCGCTGGTCCTGAATCATGCCTCTGTTGGCGAGCATCATCACCACTTCGGCTTGGCTAAGCGAGCTTTTGCCAATGCCGCCCGGTCCCGCTGTCGCTGAAACGAAGCCGCGCACATAGTGATGCCCGTACAGGCGATCCAAGCGTGGAATGCTGCTGGCTGCGGGCCATACGGCAGGCGTAAGCGCCGGAAGCTTTGGGATGTTCTCTTTCGGCCGGTCCTTCAATTGCAGCGGGTTCTTTTTGCCATCATCAAGCGCGCGGTTTAGCGTGTTGATCGTCTTCCGATGCTCGTCGCCCGCCGCTAGTCCGCAGATTTCACAGGCGGCATCGAGCGCCTGCCTTACGTCATCCTCGGAAAGCTGCTTCGCACCGATGACGCCGCCAAGCGTATAGGCGATCTTGTTCAGGAGGCTGTTACGGCCAGGTTTTCGACTCTCGGCCAGCTTGGCGCATTCCGATTCCAGAAAGCGCTTCGCGTCCTCGCTTGAGGTGATGTTCGGGTTCTCGTCAGCTTCCGCGTTGGCGGTTTTGGGCGGGACATAGAAATTCCGGCCATGGTAGCTAGGCCTTTCCTCATCGGCGTGCGTCATATGCACGTATTGCGGGGCGTTCCTGTTCTTCATGTGCAGGAAACCCGGCAGGCGCATAACGCGGGGAAGGTCGCAGACAGCGGGATCGGTGCCGAATGTCTCGATCAGTCTTTTCTGCGAACTGCGGAAGTCAGCTAGGTCAAGCGTGTCAGGCTCGATGCGAAAGTACGCATGGCCCTTGTGACCCGATGTCTTCACGACGATGTGAGGCGGGTATGGGTGGTTCAACACGTCATCGATAGGGCCGTTGTCTTTATCGACGTAAAGCGCTCGGATGCCGATTATGTTTTCGGTTTTCCGCTTGCCCGATCCGTCCGTCTTGTTGACCGTGAAGAAGATGCCAGCGCCGGCCGCGTTGAGGCGTCTTAGCGCGTCTCCGTGTTGCGCAAGTGTGCCGTGCAGGGTCTTCGCGAGCCTTTTATCCTGACGCTTTTCATCATCGTCAAAGGTCTGGAAAGTGAATTCTGGATCGGAGTCGAGGAGCGCCAGAAAGCGCTCAGCTTCATCCAGATTGATAGCAATTTCTGGTTGGTCCATAGCCCGCCAAGTCCTTGTTTTGTCAAGTTTTTGCGGGTATGTTGGGAGTTGGTCCAAGCGAATTTTCGCACCACTTGGCTCCAATGCTGATGCTGTTCTCCAGAACGCCGATCCTGCTTCCACAGGGTCGGCGTTTTCATGCTACCTCACTCGTATGCTGCCGCAGATGCTGCGCGGCCCAAGCGTCGATGTCAGAGCGGCGATATTTCACAGCTTGGGGGAACTTGAGAAAGGGCGGGCCGTAGCCCTTGTGGCGTCCGATCTCAAGGAATTGGGTGGAGAACCCTAGATACTCGGCAGCCTGCTTGGTGTTCATGTATTCGCGATTGGTGTCGCTCATGGGAATCTCACTCATTGAGACGACCGTGCCTGCCTACGGTCCTTGAGTGAGCCCGGCTCCCCATCCCGTTGGGGCGTCATGAGCAGCTTTGGGCGATGGTCCCAAGTGCCAAGCGAAGTTGGGCTGTTCCTTGCGAGGGGAACTATCTGCCGGTGGTATTTTCGCTTTGCCCCGACAGACAATTTACAGCGCAAGCATACCGTTTTTTAGACGTTCGCATAGCGCTTTTTTACAGCGGTAGTTGCGGATAGGAGAACTTCCAGATTGCCGCCTTCAGCGCGTTGGTCACCATCTGCTGGCTGCGCTTCAAATCGTCAAAGTCGGGATGGTTGTAGCCCGCATGAGCATCGCCTGACTTTGGCAAAGCATGGTTGACGAGCAATCGGCCATGTGTCGCTGGAATGGCGACCTTGTTCTCCGCAATTGACACAAACGTATGGCGCAGCGTGTGAGGGGTCCAATCACAGGGAAATAGCGCGACCTCCTTCTCGTTTAGCTTCGGCTCAGCTACATGGCCGATTTTGCCAGCCCTAGTCCAAGCCGGGAATACGAATTCGCAGTCGGCCCCAAACTGCGCCAGCGTACTTTCACACGCTTTGCGAGCGCGCAGAAGCGCAAGCAAAAAGTCAGACAGCGGCAGAGTGAATGGCTCGGTCTTGGTGCGGGGGAAGTGCACCAGTCCAGCTTCAAGATCGACCTGGTTCCAGCGAAGCGATGCCGACTCCTCGCGCCGTGTTCCAGTGAACAGGAACCATATATACAGATCGCGGCGAATTGGATTCTGGATTTGATGAACGCCGGTCCACCATTCGGGGAGTTGCGCATAGGGGATGACTGCCGTCCGGGCATGCTCAGGGTAGAAGTCAACATTCACTGTCGGCGGCACGTCCAGAGCAGGATATTCCTTGCCCATTCGACGCCAGATCGCCCGCAGTGCCCTCATGGTGGCATTGGCGGCGGATTTACCGTGGTTCCCACCAATCAGATGATGGCGAGCGTTGGCGTCAGCCCGCGTGATATCGGCCATGGATCGGTCCAGCCAATCTGAGCAATAGCGTTGAAGGTCCGCCCTGTATCCAGCACCGGTTCTTGGCGACCGTTCCTTGGCGACTAGATACCGCTCGTATTTTTCGAGCGCATCGCGCAGGGTCATGTTGTTGGCGGCAGCGGCCCGTCGCTCCCCGGTGGGATCAATCCCGCCGCGCATCTGCCCCATCAACTGCTCGGCCTTCTTGCGCGCTTGATCCAGCGTAATGTCGCCATACCTGCCGATCGCCACGCGCCGGCTCTTTCCCTTCACGTCGCGCTGGACGACAAACGTCTTGCTTTTGGCCCCGACGACTACGCCGAAGCCCCTCAGGCTAGTGCACCACCAGTGCTCCTGCGCTTTTGTCGGCGGGGGTAGAGCATCAATTGCGCCCTTGGTCGTAAGCTTCGCTTTTGGCATTTGACCTCTCCTTACTAAGGTTTGTAGTAAGGGTCCTGTGTAAAACAGTTTAGTCTGGCCGCGCAAACTTTTTCAGCGATTTGTATAGAATTTTCAAGGGTTCTTGCGCCTTACTAAAACGGTATGGAGTGCATCTAAAAGCTAAGCGCGCAAACTCTTAATCAGCGGGTCCACAGTTCGATCCTGTGCACACCCACCATATAAATCTCTGATATTGTTTGGTTCTCGCCGCTTGGCGGGATTGCGATCATACGTACAGCTTGCCTTCCGCCACCTTGACCGCATGGCCGCCGATGCGCGCTGCGGCCAGTTTACCGCCTTCGACATTCAATTCGAGGCGGATGCGCGATGGCCGGCCCATCTCCAGCCCTTGCTCGATCCAAAGCTGGGAAACACCGTCCGTCGGGCCGTCGAAATGCATGATCGCGCCGGCAAAGGCTGCCGCCGCCGAGCCGGTCGCCGGGTCTTCATAGGAAGGATTGCCCGGCACGATCATGCGCACATGAAACGCGCTGTCGTGGTTCACCGTCTCGCGGCAGTAGACATACGGGCTGGCGAAGGCCCATTCGCTCTTGCGAGGTGCCAGTTCCGACCACGCCTGTTTGTCCAGCCCTATCCGGGCCGCCGCTTCCAGATCGGCGACCGGAATGGTCACATAAGGCACGCCGGCCGACCAGAACGAGACGCGGTGATTCTCGAAGCCGATTTCGTGCGGCCCCAGGCCAAGCGCCGCGCCGATCGCCTCCGGGTCGGCGACGAGTTCCAGCGGCTCCGGCAGCTTGGCCAGGTCGAACTCGGCAAACGTGGCGCCATCGTGCTTGCTGACCGCGCAGCGCACCGGGCCGATATTCTCCTCCAGGACGAAGATGCCGGCGGTGTCGCCATCCCCGGCCATCTCGGCAAGCGCGATCGCCGAACCCACGGTCGGATGACCGGCGAACGGCATCTCATAGTCGGGCGTGAAGATGCGGATGCGGGCGCGGTGCTTGGGATTGTCAGGCGGCAGCACGAAGGCGGTTTCCGACAGGTTGAACTCGCGTGCGATGGCCTGCATCGCGGCTGCGTCCAGCCCCTTGCTGTCAAGCACGACGGCCAGCGGGTTGCCGGCCAGCCGCTCGGTCGTGAACACGTCGTAAAGTAAGTAGTTCCGGGTCAGCATCGTAGAAAGCCCTCTGCCTCAATCCCAACATGGGCGAAATTTAATTTGATATTTGAACCATTAGGCCTGATCTGTGAACTGATTGGGACATCACCGATATTATAGGGGTCCGGCGTGGACCAGATTGTCAATCTGCCAAAGACGGAATCCACGTCCGAAATCGAGACGGCACTCGGGCTTGACCGCCAGGGCCTGAAGAAAAAACGGCGTCGCTTCTGGCTCTATGGCCTGCTTGCGCTGATCGTCGTCGTCGCGAGCCTTGCCGGCTACCAATGGTATGCTGGGTCTCCCGCCAAGATAGAATACACCACGGCGCCGGCCGCTGTCGCCGACCTCACCGTCGCGGTGTCGGCCACCGGCACGCTGCAGCCCCTCACCCAGGTCGACATTTCAAGCGAATTGTCCGGCGTCGTGCGCTCCGTCTCGGTCAACGAAAACCAGCAGGTGAAGAAGGGCGATGTGCTGGCGGCGCTCGACACGGCCAAGCTGGAGGTCCAGATCGAGCGCGCCGAGGCTTCCGCCAAGGCGGCCGCCGCCAATGTCGAGGACGCCACCGTAACTCTCACCGAAAACGAAAGGGCGCTGGTGCGCGCGGCGGCGCTCACCAAGCGCGGCATGGCTACGGACCAGTCGCTTGAAGCGGCGACCGCTACCCGCGACCGCTCCAAGGCAGCGCTCGACAGCGCCAGGGCCAGTCTTGCCATCGCCAACGCCGATCTCAAGGCACAGCAGACAGACTTGGCCAAGAGCACCATCTATGCGCCCATCGACGGCATCGTTCTGACGCGCTCGGTCGATCCCGGCCAGACGGTTGCCTCCTCGCTGCAGGCGCCGGTGCTGTTCGTCATCGCCGCCGACCTCAAGAACATGGAATTGAAGGCAGCGGTCGACGAGGCCGACATCGGCGCCGTCAAGCCCGGCCAGCATGCGCGCTTCACCGTCGACGCCTTTCCGGAACGGCCGTTCGATGCCGAGATCCGCGACATTTCCTATGCCTCGGTCACCACCGACGGCGTCGTCACCTACGACGCGCGCTTCGAGGTCGACAACGACGAGCTTCTGCTGCGGCCCGGCATGACCGCCACCGTTTCGGTCGTCACCAGAGAGGCCAAGGGCGTGCTCACGGTGCCGGCCACTGCCTTCCGCTATCGGCCGGCGCAAACAGCCGCCCGCGCGTGGAGCCTGAGCGACCTGTTCACGGGCCGTATGGGCCGCCCAGGCGGCAACCGCCAGCGCCAGGCGACGGCAACCCCCACCGACGGCTCGCGCACGCTCTACGTGCTGGAGAACGGGCGGCCGCGGCCGGTCAACGTCAAGACCGGCTCCACCGATGGCGAACTGACCGAGATCATTTCGGGCCTCGACGAAGGCGCGCTGGTCATCACCGCTTCACAACAGCGGGGCTGACGTCATGTCGGGCTCCGTGCTCATCTCCTTCGACAAGGTCTGGAAGAGCTATGGCCAGGGCGAAGCCAAGGTCCATGCGCTGGCCGGCGTCGATCTTGCCATTCGCCGCGGTGAATTCGTTGCCATCATGGGTCCTTCGGGTTCGGGCAAGTCGACGGCGATGAACATCATCGGCTGCCTCGACACGCCGACAGCCGGAACCTACAGTTTCATGGGCGTCGACGCAGGCCGTCTCGACCGCAACCGCCGCGCCGTGCTGCGCAATCTCTATGTCGGCTTCGTCTTCCAGGGTTACAATCTCCTGCCACGCACCACAGCGGTGGAAAATGTCGAACTGCCGCTGATCTATCGCGGCGTCGCCGCCCGCGAGCGCCACGACCTCGCCATGAAAGCGTTGGCCGAGGTCGGCCTTGTCGGCCGCGAGCACCATACGCCGGCCGAGCTCTCCGGCGGCCAGCAGCAGCGCGTGGCGATCGCGCGCGCCATCGTCACCAGGCCGACCCTGCTCGTCGCCGACGAGCCGACCGGCAACCTCGATACCGCACGCACGCACGAGATCATGGAACTCCTGACGCGGCTCAACACCGAGCTTGGCCTCACCATCGCCATGGTCACGCACGAGGCCGATGTTGCCGGTTATGCCGAGCGCACAATCCGCTTCCTCGACGGCCACGTCGCTGCCGACACGATAAACCTCGAGATGGCCTAGCCATGATCCCGAAAAGTGGAATCCGGTTTTCGGAAGAGATCATGGCTAAACAAAAAGATAGAGCCCCATCCCGGCTCTGTCGGGATGGATCAGGCTCTAGACCATGATCTGGGAAACCGTCCGCCTCTCGCTGCTTTCGGTGCGCCGCAACGTGCTGCGCTCGTTCCTGACGCTGCTCGGCATCGTCATCGGCGTCGCCGCCGTCATCGCCATGCTCACCATCGGCTCGGGCACCACCGAAAAGGTCAAGGCCGATATCTCCAAGCTTGGCAGCAATCTGCTCGTCGTCCGTTCCGGGCGCCCTGCCGGCCCCGGCGGGCCGGGCGGGCTCGACCAGGCCACACGTCCGCTCGGCAGCAAGGAACTTGCCGCGCTTGTTGCACACCTGAGCGGCGCCCGCGCCATCTCGCCAGCCTCGCAAAAGCAGGTGCGTGTCATCTTCGGCACCGAAAGCCTGACATCGGGCGTCACCGGCACCGACAGCGCCTATCTCGATGCGCGCGACTGGAAGCTGGTTTCGGGCCGCCCGTTCAGCGATTCCGAGACCCGCTCCGGCACCGGCGTCTGCCTGATCGGCGAGACGGTGCGCCAGCAGTTCTTCGGCGCCGGCGACCCCGAGGACGAGATCATCCGCGTCAATCGCACCTCGTGCAAGATCATCGGCCTGCTCGAGCCGAAAGGCTATACCGGCTTCGGCCAGGACCAGGACAATGTCGTGCTGATGCCGCTCGCCGCCTACCAGCGCCGCATCGCTGGCAACCGCGACATCGACTCGATCTACATAGCCGCCGACGACAGGACGCCGACCATCGAGCTATTGCCGCGCGTCGAGGACATTTTGCGCGACACACGCCGCATCGCGCCCGACCGCGAGGACGATTTCTCCATACGCGACATGACCCAGATCGCCGACGCCATGGCCAGCGCCACCACGACGATGACCGGCATGCTGGGCGCGGTCGCCGGCGTCAGCCTGCTCGTCGGCGGCATCGGCATCATGAACATCATGCTGGTGTCGGTCACCGAACGCACCCGTGAGATCGGCATCCGGCTGGCCATTGGCGCGCACGAAAAGCACATCCTCATCCAGTTCCTGGTCGAGGCGACCGTGCTGTCGCTGCTCGGCGGCATCGTCGGCATCCTGATCGGCCTGGCGCTGGCCGGCCTCGCCTCGTTGACGCTGGCCATCCCGTTCGCCCCCAGCCCGGCGGTCATCCTGCTCGCGGTCGGCTTTTCCGCGCTGATCGGCATGGTGTTCGGTTTCTTCCCAGCCCTGCGCGGCGCACGGCTCGATCCGATCGACGCGCTGAGGCACGAATAGCGCGGTGCTGCGCCGCCGCCAGAAACCCGAAATTTGAAGCTGCCCTCGCCTGCCCCTGTCGCGTCACAGCCTGCGGTGATAGAATCACCTTGGGGATAAGGGGAATGGTGGGATGAGCAAGAAAGAGCGAGTGATTTTCGTGACGGTGATCCTTGAGGCCGCATTGGCAGGGCTGTGGTGGTATTTGGCCAGCTATGGCATGGCCAATCCCGATCTTGTCACCGCCGATTTCCAGCAGGTTGTCGGTCAGACGATGGGAACGGCGATGGGGATCCTGCTGGGTGTCGGCGTCATCCTGTTTTTCGTCGCTGCCCGCAATGATCGCAAGGCACTCGAAGACAAGACGCGTCGTTAGAGCGACGTGCGTCCACTTGGACGCACAAAGTACGCTCTAACACTTTGAATCTGCGCATCGTGCTTTCCGAAAATCGATTCCGATTTTCGGGCCGATGCGTTAGCCCTTGCCGGCAAAATGCCACTCGACCAGTGGCTTCATGTGCGGCATCAGCCCGTCCGGCAGGTTATCGGCATCGCGGATGATGACAGGCCCTTCGATTTCCGGCTCTGTCTCGGTCGCGACAAAGGCGCTGATGCGCTGCGCGATCTCGTCAGCGGACGCCGTCTCGCGATAACGGCGAAAGATCACCGTGCCGCTTGCCGTCGACAGGGCATAGTAGCGCCTGCCACGGGCCGCGCCGGCAAGGTCGAGGCCGGTTTCTTCCCGCACCTCGCGGATCATGTTGAAGTCGACATCGACAAGGCCGTCGCGGAAATCGGTTGGTTCGAACGAGCCGGCGGCGAAGTAGACGCGACCGGCATTGACCGTGTGCGACGCCATGCGGATCGCCACCAGCGCATTGTCGCCGGCGACCAGCATGGCGTGGGCATAGGCGTGCTCGGCGCCAGCCACCTGCCGCTTGCCGCGCCAGAGCATGAAGGTCGAGTAGCGCACCGCGTGGCAGCGGCCTACAAGGCTGTTGTCGCGATAGCGGAGCGCGGAAAGCAGCACCACGGTGCCGTCGAACAGCGCCGGGTTGGCCGCGATCTCACGGTCCCAATTCTCGGCGATCGCCTGCGCATTGTCGCGTTCGAATGGATGCGGGCCGGGGTCGAGCCTGACGTCGACGGCGTCGACCGGCAGGATGATGTTGCGCGGCAGGTCGAAGCTCACCTGCGCCTCATGCCATGTCCAGGGTGATCGCCACCGGGCAATGGTCGGACGCCTTCGGCCTGTCCCAGCCGGCACGCGGAAAGCGGTCCACTTCCTGGCCCATCGGAAATATCGTGCGCCAGGGCTGGCCGTTGCGGATGATATCGGGAACGGCCGTTGCGTTCTTGGCTGCCAGTGCCTTCGACAACAGGATGTAGTCGAGCTGGCAAAGATGCCGCTCTTGCGGTCCGCGCGTATGGTATAAGGTCCAGCGGTCCATCTCCGGACGCCGCTCGACCACGTTTTCGCAAAAACCGCCGGCGGTGAGCACGTCGAGGCAGGACTGGCTCTCGTCGACCACCTCGAAGCGGTAACCGTCAAAGGCGTCGCCGGCGATCTTCACGCGTTGCCGATAATCGTTCATGTCGCCGCAGATCGCCCAGCGTTTGTCGGCGGCGTGATCCCCACCGAAACGCTCCTCGATGATCCGCCGCACCGCTTGCGCCTCGGTCATGCGGACCGGCATCGTCGCCTCGCGTCCGTCGAGGCCGTTGCGGGGCGGGCCCATCGACTTGAAATGCACCAGATAAAGCGTCAGCGGCACGCCGCCAACGGTCAGGTCGACTTCCAGGCAGTCGCGCCGGAAGATGCGCTCATTGGCTTGCTGCCCAAGTGCCGCCAGTTCCGGCGTGTGCAGGCCGAACTGCTCGAAGGTGACATGGGCATGGCTGGTCATGCGCACGAAGTCGATCGGCTGGCCATCCGCGGTCTCGTCGCGCATCATCACGGCGACGTCGATGCCGCGCGAATCATTGCCGGCGGTGGTGTATTTCTGCCGGTAGCCATGCCCTATCATCTTGAACAGGTAACCGTATTCGAAGGCCTTCAGCGCTTCGATATTGTCGACCTCCTGCATGCAGATGATGTCGGCGCGGGTGGCCGCGATCGCCAGCGCCGTCAGTTGCCGCGTATCGTCGGATTGCGCGATCGCCCGCGCCTGCTCCAGCATCCTGTATTCGGCCTCGCTCCGGATATCGAAGAGCGTCAGCGTGCGATCTTCGTTGAGCTGGTTGCGGTATCCGGAAAAATCGAACCTGTTCATCAGGTTTTCGACATTGAACGTGGCGAGGCGCAGCGACATAGGCGTGACCTTTGCCCGCAAGCGCGTTCGAAAACAAGGCCCTGCCCCTTGCCCGTCATGGTTGACAAAACCTTCCGTTCATCCTCCGTTCAGGCGGGAAGTTCCATGAATAGCGTTCTTCCTCGGGGTGTTCCGGGCGTGGGGCCTGAAATCTCATGGAGAGTGCAATGAAACCGCTCTTTTCTTTTTCCGTCAGGTCCGGGCTGATGGCTCTGGGCCTTCTGGCCGGCCTGTCGGCTCCGTCGCTCGCCGGACCGATTGCCAAACCCGTCCTGCCGGCACCGGTCAACGCCGTGGCGCCCGAGATCGTGCCTGTCCGCGACAGTTGGGCCGGCGGCAACGACAGGCAGATGTACAGCGACTGGCGCTGGCGCAATCGGCACGGCGACCGGCAGTGGCGGCATGGCAATGATGATTGGAGGTGGCGCCGCGGTCGCCACGAGGCCTGGAGATGGCGTGACGGCGACGACAACTGGCGCTGGCGGCGCCACCATCGTCATCATCGCCGCCATTACAGTGATTCCGCGATCTATTTCGGTCTGGGCCTCGGGCTGCCGGCCTACAATTATTATGGCGGGCCGGGCTACTATGAGCCGGGCTACTACCCGCCTCGGCGTCACTATCGCACACAACGGCTTTCCAGCGCCCATGTCCGCTGGTGCTACGATCGCTACCGGTCATATCGCGCCTGGGACAACACGTTCCAGCCCTATGGCGGGCCGCGCCGGCAGTGCTGGTCGCCCTATAGCTGATCGACTGATGCATTTCAGACGGCGCCGCCCCCTCGCGGCGCCGTTTTCCGCTCGGCCGGGCCCCGCGAAATTGTTTTCGCCGCCGCCGATGATAACGCTATGTTTAGCAGGCAGGCCTAATCATCTTGCCAATACGACCTGATATGCGACGATCGCCCGGGAATTGTGCGATGGCTGAAGAGGAAAACAGGAACAAACGCAGGCAGCGCGTCTTCAAGGGCGCGACGATCCTGACCGGCATGACCCATTCCGAGGTCACATGCACGGTGCGCAACATGCATGACGGCGGCGCCGAACTGAGGGTCTCGGTCGACGCACGCGTGCCCGACGAGTTCCTGCTCTATGTGCCGACCGACGGCATCGCCTACAAGGCAGTGGTCCGCTGGCGCCGCGAAGACCGCGTCGGCGTGATGTTCACCGGCACGGAACGGAAGCCCCACTGGCACTACGGCTGAGCGCCGGCCGCTAAGGAATTGTCCTCGCGAGCAACCCTGGCAGTCGCCAATGGGCGGCGTTGGAACTTGGCCTTCTCCCGTTTTTACGGGAGAAGGTGCCGGCAGGCGCAGGCTGGAAGCTGCTAATTCTTGGCCTTGTCGACCAATTTGTTCTTCGATATCCACGGCATCATCGCACGCAGCTTGGTGCCGACTTCCTCGATCTGGTGGCTGTCGTTGATGCGGCGGATGCCCTTGAAGCGCGACATGCCGGCGCGGTATTCCTGCATCCACTCCGAGGTGAACTTGCCGGTCTGGATATCCTTCAGCACGCGCTTCATCTCGGCCTTGGTATCGGCGGTGATGATGCGCGAACCCGATACATATTCGCCCCATTCGGCGGTGTTCGAGATCGAGTAGTTCATGTTGGCGATGCCGCCTTCATAGATGAGATCGACGATCAGCTTGACCTCGTGCAGGCACTCGAAATAGGCCATTTCCGGCGCGTAGCCGGCTTCCACCAGCGTCTCGAAGCCGGCGCGGATCAACTCGACCAGACCGCCGCACAGCACCACCTGCTCGCCGAACAGATCGGTTTCGCACTCCTCGCGGAAATTGGTCTCGATGATGCCCGAACGACCGCCGCCGACGCCGCAGGCATAGGACAGGGCCAGATCGAGCGCATTGCCCGAAGCATCCTGGTTGACGGCGACCAGGCACGGCACGCCGCCGCCCTTCTGGTATTCGCCGCGCACCGTGTGGCCAGGCCCTTTCGGCGCGATCATGACGACGTCGACCGAGGCCTTCGGCTCGATCAGACCAAAATGCACGTTGAGGCCGTGGGCGAAGGCGATCGCCGCGCCATCGCGGATGTTCGGCGCGATCTCGGATCTGTAGATGTCGGCCTGCAACTCGTCGGGCGTCGCCATCATCATCAGGTCGGCCCATTTGGCGGCCTCAGCCACGCTCATCACCTTGAGCCCGTCGGCCTCGACCTTCTTGGCGGTCGCCGAGCCGGCCTTGAGGCCGATGGCGATGTCCTTGGCGCCCGAGTCCTTGAGGTTGAGCGCATGCGCCCTGCCCTGGCTGCCATAACCGATGATGGCGACCTTCTTGCCCTTGATCAGGTTGAGATCGGCATCGCGATCGTAATAGACACGCATTTTTCTTCCTTCCCGTTTTTGAATTCAGAGCATGATGCCGAAAAGTGTGAAGCGGTTTCGGACGACATCATGCTCTATCTCTTTGCTCTAGGGGGCCTTGCGGCCCGGTTTTTGCTCCGTAAAGAGCGAGAAACTGCTGCGTCGCGCGGACGGCATCGCCGCCGATCGCCGCATCAGTCAATTCCAGCCGGTCGCCGAGCAGCAGGCGGATCTGCACGTCGCGGGCGACCAGCCCGAAAAAGGTCCGGAATGCCGTTTCGGCATCCGTGAACTCGAGAAGCCCGGCCTGCTGGCCTGCTTCCAGCACCGGCTTCAGGCGCCTGGCCAGCGCGAAGCGGCCGTTCTCCAGCACGATGGCGCCGAGATCGTCCTTGCCGGAACCAGCGTGGCCGACCGCCACCCGGTTCAGCGCAATCGAAGTGTCGCTCGAAATCACCTTGAGCCAGTCGGACGCAAAGCGTTCGAGGCTCGCCGTCAGCGAAACAAGGTCGAGCCCCTTGCGGTCGACCGGCACCACCCTCACCTTGGAGGCCTGCCATTGCACCGTTGCCGTCAAAAGCCCGTCGCGATCGCCGAACCATTTGTAGAGCGTTTCCTTGGAACAGCTCGCCCGGCGCGCTACGGCGGCCATAGTCAGGTGATCGCCCTCTTCGACCAGCAGGCGAAGTGCGGCGTCGAGCACGGTTTTCTGCCGCTCCGTCAGCGCTTCGCCAGTGTCGATGTCGGCGCTTGCCTGCAACAAACTCTTTTTCCTGCTCGATGACGGCGACGCTCGCCCAATGCGTACCGTACGTTACGGTTCGGCACGTCTATGGCGTATTGTCCGAGACGGTGCAAGCCCTATCTCCGTTTTTTTGGCGCCTTCCGGAACGACCTCTTACGGGAACGGTCTTACCGGAACACATGTCACGGAAGGAAGATGCTCATAGGGCTGCTTGCCTTGACCGTTGCCGCCGCTTTCGCCGGCGCCGCCATCTATGTCAGCGTCGCCGAGCAGCCGGCGCGGCTTCGTCTTGAAGACCGGGCGTTGCTGCAGGAATGGCAGCCGTCCTACAAGCGCGGCGCTGCCATGCAGGCGTCGATCGCGGTCCTGGCCTGTGTTCTCGGTGCCGTTGCCTGGTGGCAGACCGGCAGTCTCGCCTATCTGGTCGGGGCGGTGCTGATCATCCTGCCTTGGCCATGGACGCTGATCGCAATGATGCCGACAAACCGATTGCTGGAGACAATGGATGCGGCCGCCACCAATCCGCAAGCCAGGGCGTTGATCGTCAAATGGGGCAATCTGCATCTGGTTCGCGTCATGCTTGGCGTGCTGGCGGCACTGGCATTCCTCTGGGGCAGTGCCTGACGCCGCTGCAATACACCTCTATCTTCGGTGCCAAGGCTGCATCACTCCAGGGTGGCCGGATGGCGCAGCCGTCCAAGCAGGGCCGACAATGCGTTCAGGTCGTCATTGGAAAGCTTGGCGCCGACCAGTTCCGCGATCGATCGTCCGTAGACGGCCCACATGCGGCGCCGCGTCTCGCGCCCCTTCCCTGTAATGCGGATTCTCTGTCCTCGCCCGTCATCGGCAACCCTGAGCTTCTCGACCAGCTCGTCTGCTTCGAGCCGCGCCAGCAAGCGGGAGATGTTGTATTGCGCAAACAGTGTGCGCTCGATCAGTTGGAATGGCCGCAACCCGGCCTCGCCTGCTTCGGCAAGCTCATGCAGCACGTCGTACCAGGCAAGCGGCGGCAGGCCGCCGTCCTTCAGCGCGTCTTCGGCTCTTTCCATCAACTGGCGTGAAACGCGCATCAGGCGCGCCCAGGCCTTGATGGCCGCGGGCGAAGGATTGGTTTTCTCCGTCATGGCCGCAGCATAAACGATAGATGCAATTGCATCAAGATTGACAATGGATGCAGATGCATCTATATAGATGCAATTGCATTGACATTGGATGACGCTGCCATGAGACATAAAATCTGCAAGACCGCTTCATGTTCCTCTCCACTCGCGTCGAGGACGGCGCATGGGACCATGCCTGCGGAGAATGAAATGACCGACAAGCTCGTCCTCGTCAGCCACCATCTCTGTCCCTACGTGCAGCGCGCTGCCATTTCGCTCCGCGAGAAGGACGTACCATTCGAGCGGATCGCCATCGATCTCGCCAACAAGCCGGGCTGGTTCAAGGCGATATCGCCGCTCGGCAAGGTGCCGCTGCTGCGCGTGCAGCAAAATGGCAAGGAATCGGTGATCTTCGAATCGGCGGTCATCCTCGAATTCCTCGAGGAAACGCAGGCCAACCCGCTCCACCCTGCCGACCCGCTGGCCCGAGCCCGGCATCGCGCATGGATCGAGTTCGGCTCGGCCATCCTCAACGCCATCGGTCGGCTCTATTCCGCACCGACCGAGGCCGCCTTCCTTGCCGAGAGCGAAGGTCTGTCGGCAATGTTCGATCGTCTCGAAGCGGAACTGGCGGCTGACCGAGCTGGGCCATGGTTCGCCGGCGAGCGCTTTTCATTGGTCGATGCGGTCTATGGGCCAGTCTTCCGCTATTTCGACGCTTTCGACCGGATCGGCGACTTCGGCATCCTGAGCGGAAAACCGCTTGTCGAGGCTTGGCGGGAGGGATTGCACGAACGCAGGTCGGTGAAGGACGCTGTCACCCCGGACTATCCGCAGCGCCTTCATGCATTCCTGCAAGCGAAGGGTTCGCATCTTTCGAAAATCATCCGCCGCAACGATGCGGCCACTGCGCTTCCTTGGTCCCGATCCGCCTAACGGATCGACCACGGTTCCGGCCGCCATCGACGCAAGGATATTTTTCACGCTTGGGTGCTGTCAAAAGCGGCACGCGCGTCACGCACGGCGCCGTGGTTGAGTTCGGCCCACTGGATCAGCTGGTGCAAAGGCCCGAACATCGAACGCCCGAGATCGGTCAGGCTGTATTCGACGCTCGGCGGCTTGGTCGGGAACACCTCGCGATGGACGTAGCCGTCGCGCTGCAAATCGTGCAGCGTCTGGGTGAGCATGCGCTGTGAGATGTCGGGGACCAGCCGCCGCAATTCGCCGAAGCGGTACGGCTTTTCGGCCAGCGCCATCATCAGCAGCGAACTCCATTTGTTGCTGATGCCCTGGATCACATCGCGAACCGGACAGTCCGCAAGCTTTCCCCCGCCGCTGCCCGCTTTGTAGATCTCGAGCTTCGATCTCAGATTGACGATCTTGCTATCCATCGCTGGTTCCCTGCGCCTGCCTACCTCCCGCAAAACTGCCTTCTTTACGAGGGTCGGTCAATTCCTATTTTAGTGCTGGTCTCTTTTTGAGACTTATATAAGCACCCGCCGCTCCGGCGCAACGACAGGACTTCTCATGACCGAAACCCTTCTCGTCACCGGCGCCTCCGGCCAGCTCGGCCGCGGCGTCATCCATCATCTGCTGGACACGCTCAAGGTTGCGCCCACGCGCATCATCGCCGCCACGCGCAATCCGGAAACCCTCGCCGACCTGGCGGCGCGCGGCGTCACCGTCAGGCAAGCTGATTTCAATGACACGGCGTCGCTCGTCGACGCATTCAACGGCGCCGACAGGGTCCTGATCATCTCGACCGGCGAGATCGACCTCGGGGGCAAGCGCCTCAAGCAGCATGAGACGGCGGTCGCCGCGGCCAAGGAGGCCGGCGTCTCGCATCTGCTCTACACCTCGATGCCCAATCCGGAGCCGGGATCGCCGGTCCTGTTTGCCGGCGACCATTACGGCACCGAGCAGGCGATCAAGGCGAGCGGCATCCCCTACACGATCTTCCGCAACGGCTGGTATCAGGAGAACCTGTTCATGTCGCTGCCGCACGCTATTGCCTCGGGATACTGGTATACAGCCGCGGGCGACGGCCGCATTGCCCATGGCGCCCGCGACGACATGGCCGCGGCGATCGCTGCCAGCCTCGCTTCCGGTTCGCGCGAAAGCAAGACCTACACGCTGACCGGCCCGCAGGCCTATACCGTTGCAGAGATCGCCGCCCTGGTGACCGAAGTCACCGGCAAGCCGCTTGAAGTCATCCAATTGCCGGACGAGGCCTTGACCGAAGGGGTGAAGGCAGCCGGCGTTCCCGAGGACTTCGCTCGCATCATCGTTTCCTTCGACGCCAACACGCGCTCCGGCCGTATCGGCATGGTGACAGATGCCATCGAGACGCTTTCAGGCAAAAAGCCGCAATCGCTGAAGCAATTCCTCGAAGCGAACAAGGTGGCGCTCGCCGGCTGAAGGTTACGGAGAGTCTGACAAATGGCCGTGTCCTTCGACGGGCACGGCCTTTCGTCTAGATAGCCACCTGCGTTCCGATCTCCACAACACGCCCGGTCGGGATCTGGAAATACTCGGTCGCATCCGCCGCCGTGCGCGCCAGTCCGATGAACAGCTTGTCCTGCCACACCGGCATGCCGGAGTTCGGCGACGCCTTGAGCGAGCGCCGCGACAGGAAGAAGGACGTCGTCATGATGTCGAACTTCCAGCCTTGCTTGCGGCAGATCGCCAGCGCACGCGGGATGTTGGGCTGCTCCATGTAGCCGAAGGTCAGCGTCACCCGCATGAACAACTCGTTGATCGTTTCCATCTTGACCCGATCGCTATCGGGCACGACGGGCTGCTGCGCCGTCACCACCGAGAGGATGACATTCTGTTCGTGCAGCACCTTGTAATGCTTCAGGCTGTGCATCAGCGCGGTCGGTGCGCTGAGTGGATCGCTGGTCAGGAATACGGCCGTGCCGGACACCAGCTGCGGCTTCTTCTTCAACAAATTGCCGGCAAGGAAATCGAGCGGAATCTCGTTCCTGCGTGTCTTGTCGAACAGGTAGCGGCTCCCGCGTATCCAGGTCCCCATGATCAGCCCCATGATGCAGGCAACAGCGATCGAAACCCATCCGCCTTCCACGAATTTCACGGCATTTGCCAGGAAGAAGCCGGTATCTATCGTGCCAAAGAGCAGCGCGAGCGCCGCGGCGAGTGCGGCCTGCCATTTCCATTGCCACCGCATCACCACGAATAGCAGAATAGTCGTCATCAGCATCTCGCCTGTAACCGAAATTCCATAAGCGGAAGCCAAAGAGCTCGAACTGCCGAAGCCGACGACCAGCAGCATCACGCCGAGCGCGAGAATGAGGTTCACGCGCGGCATGTAAATTTGGCCGAGTTGCATCTCGGACGTATGCTGAACCTCGATTCTGGGCAGAAGATTGAGCTGCACCGCCTGCCGGGTCAGCGAAAACGCCCCGGAGATAACAGCTTGACTGGCGATGACGGTCGCTGCTGTTGCGAGCGCGACCATCGGTATCAGTGCCCAATCTGGCAGCATCTGGAAAAACGGGTTGTTGGGCAGCCCACCGTGAGCAAGAACGAATGCGCCTTGCCCGAAATAGCTGAGTAGCAAGCAGGGGAAGACGATCCAGAACCAGGCGAGCACGATTGGACGGCGACCGAAGTGGCCGAGATCGACGTAAAGCGCTTCAGCACCGGTGACTGCCAGAAAAACCGCGCCGACTGTAAGAAATGCGCCCGTTTTGGCTTCGGCAAGGTAGACGACCGCATAATAGGGGTTGATTGCCAAAAGCACCGAGGGATCGTCAAGGATGTGCAGCAATCCGGCAATGCCGATCGCCAGAAACCAAAGCCCCGTCACCGGCCCGAAAACGGAAGCCACTCTACCGGTCCCGAAGCGCTGCACGGCAAACAAGATGGCGAGAATCACCAATGTGATGGGAACCACGTACGGATCGAACGCCGGGGTCGCTACGCTCAGGCCTTCCACCGCTGAAAGCACCGAGATGGCAGGCGTTATGATCGCGTCGCCGAAAAACAGTGCGGCTCCGCAGAGACCAATGCCAAGAATGATGCTGGAACCAGCCGGATAAGCTTTCCGGGCCAGCGCCATAAGCGACAGCGTACCGCCTTCACCCTTGTTATCCGCCCGAAGCACGAAGGCGACATATTTTATTGTCACGATAATCGTTAACGCCCAGACGATCAGCGACAGAACGCCCAGAACGGCGCTGCGCGGATCGGTGCCGGACGAAGCATGCAGTGCTTCGCGAAGCGCATAGATCGGGCTGGTGCCGATGTCGCCGTAGACAACGCCCAGCGCGCCCAGCATCAAGACCTTGGTGCTGTGCTGTTCGACCTCAGGGTGGCTTGATTGTTCGACGGGTTCTGCCTCACTACCGGCGTTGGTAAGGGCCATAGGCGACACTCCGATAAGCGGGCGGTGCTCTACGCTTGCTGCGATGCAATATCAAGTGCCCCAACGTGATGGCTGCCATGTCCGCAATGCCAGGCTTCCATCTCTACCACCCACAGGCCTTCAGATATCTTTTGACCGTGCCGGCCATGCCATACTCCAACGCATCGGCTGTCAACCCATGTCCTATCGACACTTCGGCCAATGCCGGGATGCGCTTTGCCAGTGCCGGCAGGTTGCTCACCACCAGATCGTGGCCGGCATTGACCTGAAGTCCGGCGGCAAGCGCGGCGTCAGCGGTTTTTCCCAATCTTTCCAGCTCTTTCTCCGCTTTTGCAGAATCGGAATGGTAGCTGCCATACGGACCCGTGTAGAGCTCGATCCGATCGGCGCCGGTGTCGCGCGCGGCCTTCACGCCCGCCGGGTCCGCGTCAGAAAACAATGACACGCGAAAGCCGCCTTTCTTCAGGCGCTTGACGATCGGTGTCAGGAACGCAGTCTCGGCGGCGAAGTTCCAGCCATGGTCCGATGTGGCCTGGGCAGGGTCGTCGGGCACCAGCGTCACTTGCTCCGGCTGGTGCTTTTCCACAAGCGCCAGGAATTCCTCGCTCGGATAGCCCTCGATGTTGAATTCAGCCTTGGGGAATTCGTCATCGATCAGCGCCCTGATCTCCGGCAGGTCGGAATGCCGGGTGTGCCGCTCATCGGGCCGCGGATGCACCGTCAGCCCATGCGCGCCGGCGGCCAGCGCCAGGCGCCCAAGCCCGATGACGCTTGGCCACGGCAGGTCGCGCCGGTTGCGCAGCATGGCGATGGCATTGAGATTGACGGAGAGCTTTGCGGGCATGGCTTCTCGGGTTCCGGATGTATTTGCGGCCATCTATACCGCCTTTGGCGGGAACAGACAGGGGGTTTTCGGTGTTCCAGAAGGGCGGATAATGTCCAGCAAGAGGAAGCCCCTGTGAATTATCTTGAAGAAGTGCCGGCGGTTCGCCGCATCGACACCGACCGCGACGACCTTTTTGCCATCGACGTCGTCGGCCATGTCATGGCGGCCGACGCGGAAAACCTGTTCGGATTGCTGGAGGCGGCTTATGCGCTGCACCCGAAAATCGACGTGCTGGTGCGCCTGATCGACCATGAAGGCGTCGATTGGGCCGATGTGTCGGACGAAACGCTCGAACAGGGCACGGCCCATGCCGTGGAGCATGTCGGCCGCTGCGCGGCGGTCGGCGAGCCGAACTGGGTGCCCGACGCGCAGGGTTTGCTGCCTGCTTCGTTGCCCGTCGAACTCAGGCATTTCGAGAGCGAGGATGAAGCGGCCGCCTGGGAATGGCTCAACGCCAGGCCGATTGTCCCGCGGTAACGCAGCGGCCTACCTGACAATCGTCAGCCGTTCGGCCGCGCGCGTGATCGCGGTGTAGAGCCAGCGCTGGCGGGTTTCCTTGAACGCCCAGCTTTCGTCAAAGAGCACGATCTCGTTCCACTGCGACCCCTGCGCCTTGTGCACGGTAAGCGCGTAGCCGTAGTCGAAATCGTCGAAGCGCTTTTTCTGCTGCCAGGGAATGTCGGCGTCCGGATCCTCGAACGCCGCCTTGAGCAGCTTGATCTTGGCCACGCCGCGGTCCGGATCGTCCTCCTCCGGTGAGACCAGCAAATTGATGCCGGGCTTCACGGTCTCGCGCGACGAGGTCATCACCTTCCACAGCGAGCCGTTGAGCAGCCCCTTTGCTGGGTCGTTACGCAGGCAGACAAGCTTGTCGCCGGCCTGCGGATAGTCGGCATTGAACCCCTTCAGCTCGCGCAGCCGCTGGTTATAGCGACGCCGCGTCCTGTTGGTGCCGACCAGCACCTGGTCCGCCTTCAGCACCAGTTCCTGAGTGACGTCTTCCTTGCCGATCACCTGCGCCGTGCCGTAGTCGCCGCGCATGAATTCGCGCCCCTCGCGCACGTCCAGCGCCAGCCGGATGATCGGGTTGTCGCGCGCCTGCCGGTGGATTTCGGTAAGTAGGATATCCGGCTCATGGTCGGTGAAGAAGCCGCCTCCCGAGATCGGCGGCAACTGACCGGGATCGCCGAGAACAAGGATCGGCGTGCCGAAACTCATCAGGTCGCGGCCAAGCTGTTCATCGACCATCGAGCATTCGTCGATGACCACCAGTTTCGCTCGCGAGATCGGGCTTTGCCGGTTGAGCGAAAAGGTCGGCGACATCGAGGTCTTGCCGGTCACCTCGTCCGCTACCGATTCCTCGCCCTTCGGCCGGTAGATCAGCGAATGGATGGTACGGGCATTGACCGCGCCCTTGGAACGCAGCACCTGCGCCGCCTTACCGGTGAAGGCTGCGAACTGCACCTGGCCGTCGACATGCTCGGCGAAGTAGCGCGCCAGCGTCGTCTTGCCGGTGCCGGCATAGCCGAATAGCCGAAAGAGCTGCGGCCGGCCTGTCTTGAGCCAGTTGGCGACCGCTTTCAGCGCATCGTCCTGTTGAGGAGAGAATTCCATCAGCGCGAGAGACCGGATTCGCGAGGGAAAGACAAGGTCGGCCGTCACCATCGATGCTATCGTTCGCACAATGGCACCGCGATAAATCAGGCTATCAGGCAAGGATCGGAACGTAAAGAGAACAAAGGATCGTCTCGACCCGACCTATCCGGTCTGGCCGCCACGGCCTATCGGGTATGGCCGCCACGACCTTCGGTCGGGCTGGGATCGTTCTCCAGCAGGATCGGCTTGCCGTGGGGTGTTGCATGCGCGGCGCGTTCCCAGGCAGCGGCGAGCGCATCGACGTCGCCCTTGCCGGCAACGCCCTTCGCCGACAGCACCTTTTCCAGCGCCGCGAGCCAGTGCTCGTAATAGTCATCGCCGTCGCTCGCGGCACCCGGCTTCTTGACCTCGGCGGACAAGGCGTCGGCCCATTCGCTCCAGGAAAACAGGCCCTTGTCGTGAAGCGCGACCGTCATGGCGAAGGCTGCCGCTTGCCATGGCTCGGCGAAAACCGGCGCATCGACGCCCGCCGGCAGCGTGGCGGTGACTGACTTCGCCTCACGCCGGTTCAAGATAGCTCTCCCAGGCGTCGATCGAGACGGTCAGCGTCGGGTCGGCGCCCTCGCCCCAGATCTCCGCGCCGTCGAAGACCACCGTATAGACCCATTGCGGGTTCTCGCCCTGGCCGTGCGCGTTGGTATCGGGGAAGACAAAACCATCACGTACCGCCTCGACGAGGGCTTGCTTGCCGCGTGCATAGCGCGGCAGCCTTGTGTGGCCGGTCGGATGGAAATTCTTCGTCCGCACGAGGTCGCCCGCCGCAAATCGCGCCGGCGTGGCAATCGGCCGGTCGCAAGGACCGCCCTTCGCCAGCACCGCTGGAACATTCTCCGCCATGAGCACTCTCTTGGGCGTCGCCGCTGGATCGACCGCCCTGCCCGCGGCCAGATCGCGATCGCTGACGAAGCCGTGCCGCTTCAGCAAGGTTTCCAGCGCCTTGATCCAGATCTCATAATAACTCGAGGCATAATAGTCGGCGGGATGCAGCGATTCGCGCGCACGCCGGCTCTCGTCGATGTTCCAGGCGCCCATCGCACCGGCGCACAGCGTCACGCCCAGCGCCCGTCTTTCCCACGCGGCATGGAAATAGGGTTCGTCCTTTTCGGGCGCGACCGGCCCGAATCCCATCTGCCCGCCAAGATCATGCGGCCCGTTCATGCCGGCTCTCCCGCCAAAGCGGTGCCGATCATCGCGTCACGGCTCACCAGACCGGCCAGCCGCTCCTCGTTCCAGCCATCCGTGCCCTCGGGTCGCATCGGCACAACGAGATAACGTAGCTCGGCGGTAGAATCCCAAACGCGGATTTTTGTCGTCTCAGGCAGCGTCAGCCCGAATTCCTCCAGCACGCCGCGCGGATCAATCACCGCGCGCGAGCGATAGGGCGGCGCCTTGTACCAAACCGGCGGCAGGCCGAGCACCGACCACGGATAGCAGGAGCACAGCGTGCAGACGACGAGGTTGTGCGTGTCCGCTGTGTTGAACACCGCCCGCATATGCTCGCCCTGCCGGCCGGTATAGCCGAGCGAACCGATCGCCGCCGTCGCGTCGCGTTTCAGCCAGGCGGCGAAGTCCGGATCGACCCACGCCTTCGTCACCACCTTGGCGCCGTTGCGCGGGCCGATTTTCGTCTCGTAGGTGTCGACGATCACGTCGATCGCCGCCGGATCGATCAGCCCTTTTTGAGTCAGGATCGTCTCAAGCGCCCGCACCCGGGCGGCAAAAGGATCGAGTTCATTGTCGTGGTCATGATCATGGGACATGGCGTCAAATTACGATCGCAAACCCTCGGCCGCAAGCGCAACGGCATGGACCCAAAACCCGGCAGCTATCGCAGCATCGGCCATAGCGTCGCCGCCAGCAGCACGCCCATGGCGATGTTGAACCATTTCAGCCGCACCGGATCCGACAGAAAACCGCGCAGTGCCGTACCAAAACCTGCCCAGGTGGACACGCTCGGCAGGTTGACGATCGCGAACGCGGTCGAGATCAGCGCCACCGACAGAAACGGATACTCCGGATCGGTGTAGACGGCCATGGCGGTGATCGCCATCACCCACGCCTTGGGATTGACCCATTGGAATGCCGCCGCATCGATGAAACGCATCGGTCGCGCCTTGGTCTCGCCCTTACCGCTGAACGAACGCGACATGGCGATCTTCCAGGCGAGATAGAGCAGGTAAGCGCCGCCCGCGATCTTCAAGCCGGTGTGGAGAACCGGAAATGCCGTCAGCACGGCGCCCAGACCGAAGCCGACGGCAAGCAACAGCACGAGAAAGCCGACGCTGATGCCGAACATATGCGGAATGGTTTTGGCGAAGCCGAAATTCACGCCGGAAGCCAGAAGCATGAAATTGTTCGGACCCGGCGTGATCGAGGTCACGAAGGCATAGACCAGCAGGGCGAAGAATGCGTCGAGGGTCATGGCTTCCTTCCAATCAAGTCAGCATTATTGCCCTTTTATGCCAGGCGTACAGAAGCCATCCTAGGGCGGCAGCCGGGCCAGACGATCAGGATTGCAAAGCGACAGAACGGATACAGGCGGCGCCAGAGCATCGGCCCCAAGCGCCGGATGCTACATCCCCTGCGGGCCGCGGTTCAGCGCCGCCACGCCGGTGCGGCAGATTTCGACCAGGCCGAGCGGCTTCATGATGGCGATGAACTGGTCGAGCTTGGAGCCCTTGCCGGTGATCTCGAAGATGAAATGCTCGGTATTGGCGTCGATGACGCTGGCGCGGAAGGCGTCGGCCAGCCTCAGCGCCTCGACGCGGGCTTCGCCGGTGCCGGCCACTTTCACCAGCGCCAGTTCCCGCTCCAGCGGCCGTTCCTGGCCGAGTTCGTGCGAACGCACGGTGAGATCGACGACACGGTGCACCGGCACGATGCGCTCGAGCTGGTGCTTGATCTGCTCCAGCACATGCGGTGTGCCGCGCGTCACGATGGTGATGCGCGACAGATGCTTCTCATGCTCGGTTTCGGAGACTGTCAGGCTCTCGATATTGTAGCCGCGTCCGGAAAACAGGCCGATGACCCGGGCAAGCACGCCCGGCTCATTGTCGACCAGCACGGAAAGCGTGTGATTCTCGGGCTTTTCCGTCTCCTTGGCGATGAAATAGGCGGAGCCGGTGGGCTGAAGCTGTGCGTTCATGACATGATTCTCGATTTCAAACTCTTGGCGCTAATTCTCTGTTTCCGCACGGCTTCTCCCGACAAGCCCTGCCTCGGCTGGCGCGTTACACCAGTTCCCTGCCCTTGGCGTCGATGGCGTTGGCCACCGCCTCGTCCGTCGCCTCGTCCGGCAGAAGCATTTCGTTGTGCGCCTTGCCCGACGGGATCATCGGGAAGCAGTTGGCAAGCGTCGCCACGCGGCAGTCGAAGATCACCGGCTTCTTCACCGAAATCATCTCCTTGATCGCGTCGTCCAGCTCGTCCGGCTTCTCGCAGCGAATGCCGTGGCCGCCATAGGCTTCGGCGAGCTTGACGAAATCCGGCATCGCCTCGGTGTAGGAATGCGACAGCCGGTTGCCGTGCAGAAGCTGCTGCCACTGCCGCACCATGCCCATATACTGGTTGTTGAGGATGAAGATCTTGATCGGCGCTTCGTGCTGCACCGCCGCGCTCATCTCTTGCATCGTCATCTGCACCGAGGCGTCGCCGGCAATGTCGATGACCAGCGCATCCGGATGCGCGATCTGCACGCCGAGCGCCGCCGGCAGACCGTAGCCCATCGTGCCGAGCCCACCGGAAGTCATCCAGCGGTTCGGCTTCTCGAAATGATAGTGTTGCGCCGCCCACATCTGGTGCTGGCCGACCTCGGTGGTGATGTAGGTGTCCAGGTCCTTGGTCAGCGCGTAGAGCCGCTGGATAGCGTATTGCGGCATGATCACGTCGTGATTCATCTTGTAGGCAAGCGAATCCCGCGCGCGCCATTTCGCGATCTGCTCCCACCACGGGTGCAGCGCCTTCTTGTCGGCCCTGGCGGTCGCCCGCCACAGCCGCACCAGATCCTCCAGCACCCGGCCGACATCGCCAAGGATCGGCACATCGGTATGGACGTTCTTGTTGATCGACGACGGATCGATGTCGATATGGATCTTCTTCGAGTTCGGCGAGAACGCGGTGAGCCGGCCGGTGATGCGGTCATCGAAGCGCGCGCCGATGCAGACCATGACGTCGCAATCGTGCATCGCCATGTTGGCCTCATAGGTGCCGTGCATGCCGAGCATGCCCATCCAGTTCTTGCCCGACGCCGGATAGGCGCCAAGGCCCATCAGCGTCGAGGTGATCGGGAAGCCGGTGAGGTCGACCAGCTCGCGCAGCAAATGGCTGGCCTCCGGGCCGGAGTTGATGACGCCGCCGCCCGTATAGAGGATCGGCCTTTTGGCGCCGGCCATCAGTTCGACCGCTGCCTTGATCTTCTCCAGATCGCCCTGGACCTTCGGCTGGTAGCTCGTGCGCGGCGCCGTCTGTGGCGGCACATAGGTGCCCTTGGCGAACTGCACGTCCTTCGGGATATCGACGACGACCGGGCCGGGTCGCCCGGTGGTCGCGACATGGAAGGCCTCGTGGATGATTGCCGCGAGCTCGTTGACGTCCTTGACCAGCCAGTTGTGCTTGGTGCAGGGGCGCGTGATGCCGACCGTGTCGCACTCCTGGAAAGCATCCGAGCCGATCAGCGAGGTCGGTACCTGACCGGTCAGGCAGACCAGCGGGATCGAATCCATCAGCGCATCCTGCAAGGGCGTCACCGCGTTGGTGGCGCCCGGCCCCGAGGTCACCAGCATGACGCCGGCCTTGCCGGTCGAGCGCGCATAGCCCTCCGCCGCGTGGCCCGCGCCCTGCTCGTGACGGACGAGGATGTGCTCGACCTCCTCTTGTTGGAAGATTTCATCATAGATCGGGAGAACCGCGCCGCCCGGATAGCCGAAAACATGCTTGACGCCATTGTCCTTCAGCGCCTGCACCACCATTTCGGCGCCGGTCATTTCCGTCCTTGGCATTTCGCGCCGCTCGTTCTGTCCACTGCTCATCGGTCTGGTCCCGTACTGTCCGCCATCGGCGATTGCTGGTCGTTTAGTCGTGTTTCGGGCAATAAAAAAGGCCCCCGGGGGAGCCTGTGTCTTGCGCATGGGAGGTTTTCGCCCGGCGGTTACACCGCCTTGCCCACGCGCTTTCCTACTACGAGAATGAGTGCCGTTTTCATGGTGGCGGACAATAGAATTGGTTTTGCGCCGCTGTCAACGGCGAATATGCACGGCCCTTCCGCCGCGCGGAGTTCCGTTTCAAGCCTTGAGCACTACGCCCCTCGCCTTGGCCCAGCGCTCTATGATCTTGCGCTCCTCCAGCGAGGCGAGACGATTGCCGAAACCGCGCACCTGCACCGCACGGTGTTGCGGGTCGAGCTCGATCGTTAGCAACCGCTCGATTTTGCCGAGCGCTGTGCGCCGTAGTCAGGGAACTCATTCGCCTCGGATGTGATCCATTACCCGAACGAGCGTCATCGCTACGAAAGTCACCGCAGCCACATAGACTAGGAGGACAAGAGCCCACGTCACCAATATTTGGCTTCTTGGCCAAAGTTTATCCGTATCGCCGATAAAATCGGCGATGAGGAGGTCGCAACCCTGACCGGGGTTTTTCTCCACATATTCTGCGGCAGTTGGAAGATAGGTCCATCCGGTGGACATTCGGTCGTCGGCAAATGGGCAGCTAAAGTACGCACGCAAAGGGAAGTAGACCACCATGAACACGACGGCGACAGGAACGAGCCATATGATTGTTGATCGAAGCGCTGGTTGTCTTCCAGCCATGACACTGCATGCGAGAAACGCAACGACAACAGTTATCAGAAAGGTAGCAAAAGCCGGTTGCTGTCCAGCTTCACGCCATAGTGTGGGGGGACTGGCAACCAACTGACCCACGATAGGGACGAGGAACGCCACAAACGCCGCCTGAAGTAACCAAGCCGACTTCCATTTCGCTAGCAAGTCTTTGAACATCGTCAGGGAACCAAGCAAGTAATGGGCTGTCCCTGACCCTGAATCCCGATGCTAACTTCTTGGCGCTGGACGATCTGACCATTCAAATTGGCAGTCATCTCGTAACGGCCGGGCGGAAGAGTGCCGCTGCTGGGGCTCGTGGGATTGTTGAATCTATACATGGGATCGCTCCCGGCCAGATGCCTGGGGCTGAAGCCGACGAAATAGCCATGGACCTCTTGGCCATCGCTCTGCTTCGTTCTCACCTCAATGTCGACTTCGCTATACGCTGCGGCAGTCATCATGCCCACCGCACCCACTGTACTGATGTATTCAGCCTTGATCTGCAGATCTTCTTCAACGTCACGTACAAGGGTCGCAGAAAATGGATCATCAGGCTTGGCTGCAGCTTTTTGCAGGAGCGAAACATTGTGCTGCATAACCTGCTGGAAGTCATTGCTCGGATCGCCGACCTTTTTGAAGCTCGCTGCGATGAAATTCCAGTTCGCGGAAATCTTCCCTGCAGATTGCGAAACTGCCGGAGTCTGCGTTTTTTCAAGCTGTGCAAGGGCATCTAAGGGATAGGTCAGGTCCATAGCATCTTGAGCTACAGCGCCTCCCGCGAGAAGCGTAAAAGCGGCCACCATCCAAGTGAACATTAAACGCAAATGCTGCATTGCTGAGCCCTCCCCCTGCCACAGGATAGAATATTGCGACGTAAATACAAAGAGGGCGTCTAAACGGCTCGAAGCGGCAGTCGAGCGACCTCGCTGCCCACTACTTCAAGCCGGAGTACTGAAGCGCAGCTTCGGTGGCCACTTTTGTCAGTACGTCAGAACCGATCTTCCACGCGCCGCTTGCCGCTTTAGGTGTATTCTTCTTGAGCCACGCCAGCGCCTTTTTCCCGAGAGGCTTCTCCACACTCTCCGGTTTTTCGTCCACGATAATCTCAGCGAATTCCTTGGCTGCATCCTTGGGCAACCCTGCATCCACGAGTGCGCCCACCATCGAATCCCAATCACCAGCGGTGATGGACAAATTGACTTGAGCGGCGTGCACGTGGGTGACATTCCCGTAAACAGTCTGGTTGTAGATTTGGGTCACCGCGGCCTCGCCCTCGGGTTTCAGAGAAACTGGGTTGTCCAATGTAACCTCGACTGCCTGCGGCACTCGCTTTTCAAGTTCGATCGTGAGTTCTAAAATGCGGCTACGCACCGACTGCACGATCTCTCTCATAGCGACCGACGAAAGTGTTCCGGTGACACCATTACAAGCCCAGTCTTCGTAAACCTTGCCCTGCAGCAAAAGAATCAGATTGGAAGCATCGATGCTGAGAATTCCATCTTTTGTTCTTGCCAGCTCCTCTACGCTCGCAATGCTTTCGCGCACCTTGCGATGCGTCCAAACTTTGCTCGCGTGTTTCTCTATGAGATAGGATGGGATCGGGGCGTTCTGGATGCCTGACCCGAAAGGCCCCGACCACGTCCCCCTGTAAGTCACGCTGATGACCCGGTAATCTGGAACATCAGCGTCGGACGGATACCCCTCGGTCTCGTACTTGACCCAATCCTCTAGCGGTTCGCTGCCCAACCTAGAGGCCAGCAACCGAACCTTGAGCAATATTCTGCTGAGTTCGGCATCGTCGCTCAGCACTGCTTTCTGAATCTCGCGAAGTAAACTCATGACCGCCCCACACCCCTGTGGTTTTCATGGACTCGACCATTCACCCGTCTGCCGTCCGTTTCAAGATTCCCCAATATCTCTTTCCCCTGAAAACCACAGGTGGTTGGGTATTTCTGTAGGAAGCGTATACGATCTTCGATCGTGCCGATAAGCCATTGAAAACGCGCCAAACTATTTGAGGACGTGACGCGGCGCGGCTTTTGCCGCGATACTCCGATCGACGGGCTGGGAGGGCTCGGCAAAGCCACAATGACGACCAGGACTTCACGGGAGGAAATTTGATGCTCGACAAGGCTCCAGCCAAGAAACTGTCCGACCTGCTCGACCAATTCGGCGCAGCGCTTACCGCCGGCGACATTGACAGAGCGGTCGGGTGCTTTCAGGAAGACTGCTACTGGCGCGACCTGGTGACCTTCACCTGGAACATCAAGACCATGGAAGATCGCGACCAGGTGCGCGACATGCTGGTGAGCCAGTTGGCGAAGACAAAACCTTCGAATTGGGCGATCGCCAAGGGCGAGGACGCCAGCGAAAGCGGCGAGCTGCTGGAGGGCTGGATCAGTTTCGAAACAGAGGTGGCGCGCGGCTTCGGCCATATCAGGCTGAAGAACGGCAAGATCTGGACGCTGCTCACCACCATGGTCGAGCTCAAGGGGCATGAGGAACCCGCCGGCTTCGCCCGCCCGTTAGGCGCCAAGCATGGCCATGGAAAAAACCGGCCGACCTGGAAGGAGGAGCGCGAGAGGGAGGCAGCCGAACTCGGCTTTGTCCGTCAGCCCCACACGCTCATCATCGGCGGCGGCCAGGGCGGTATCGCGCTCGGTGCCCGGCTGAGGCAGCTCGGCGTGCCGACCATCATCGTCGAGAAGAACGAGCGTGCCGGCGATTCATGGCGCAAGCGTTACAAGTCGCTCTGCCTGCACGACCCGGTCTGGTACGATCATCTGCCTTATATCGACTTCCCCAGGAACTGGCCGGTCTTCTCGCCCAAGGACAAGATCGGCGACTGGCTGGAAATTTACACCAAGGTCATGGAGTTGAATTACTGGTCCTCCACCGAGGCCAAGAGCGCCACCTATGACGACGAGAAAAAGGAATGGACGGTCGTCGTCCATCGCGACGGCAAGGACATCACGCTGAAGCCGAAGCAATTGGTGCTGGCGACCGGTATGTCGGGTCGGCCTAACCTTCCGAAGTTCAAGGGCATGGAGAATTTCAAGGGCGATCAGCACCATTCCTCGAAACACCCCGGCCCGGACAAGTATGTTGGCAAGAAGGTCGTCGTTATCGGCTCGAACAATTCCGCGCACGACATCTGCGCCGCGCTCTGGGAAGCCGGCGTCGACGTCACCATGGTACAGCGATCGACCACACACATCGTCAAATCCGACACGCTGATGGATGTCGGGCTCGGAGCGCTCTATTCGGAACAGGCGGTGCAGAACGGCATGACCACCGCCAAGGCCGATCTCATCTTCGCCTCCCTGCCCTACAAGATCCTGCACGAATTCCAGATCCCGCTCTACCAAGAGATGAAGAAGCGCGATGCGGCATTCTACGAGGGACTGGAAAGGGCCGGCTTCATGCTCGACTGGGGTGACGACGGCTCCGGCCTGTTCATGAAGTATCTCAGGCGCGGCTCCGGCTACTATATCGATATCGGCGCCTCACAGCTCATCATCGACGGCGCCATCAAGCTGAAGAGCGGCGTCGACGTGGAGGAGATCAAGGAACATTCGGTCCTGCTCAGCGACGGCACCGAGCTGCCGGCCGATGTCGTCGTCTATGCCACCGGCTACGGTTCGATGAACGGCTGGGCGGCGGAACTGATCTCGCAAGAGGTCGCCGACAAGGTCGGGAAATGCTGGGGCCTCGGCTCGAACACCACCAAGGACCCCGGCCCCTGGGAGGGCGAACAGCGCAACATGTGGAAGCCGACCCAGCAGGAGGCGCTCTGGTTCCATGGCGGCAATCTCCACCAGTCACGCCACTATTCGCAGTTCCTGTCGCTGCAGTTGAAGGCACGGCACGAAGGCATCGCCACGCCGGTCTACGGGCTGCAGCAGGTCCATCACAAGGGATAGGACGCGACGCCTAGCTTGGTTTGTGGCTGATATCTTTATCTGGAGCGGCGGCGCTTACGGGCCGCCTTGATCTCGGTGATGCGCTCGTCATCCTCTTCCTGCAGATGACGTCCCCGCTCCAAGAGTTCGAGCGTGTATTCCTCATAGGTCAGGCCCAGCCGCTCGGCCTTGTCCAGCCGCATCAGCATGACGTCACGGCTTGGCGCCTTCCAGGCCTTGGCATGGGCGGCCTGCCAGGCAAGGAAGATATAGGCGTCGCCCTCGCCCCATGGCGGGCCATCATAGTCGTCGAGAGGCGGGCCGCCATTGTCGGTGCGTTTCGGGCGGCGCGCCATCGCCTCAGCCTCTGGCCAGTGCGACCAGGTAGTCGGCGGCGTCCGGTCCAGGAGCGTGGAAGGCGCAATCCGACGGCGCGCCGAGCGCCAGGCAGTCGCCGGGTTCAAGACTGTGCACGATATCACCCTCGGTGAATTCCAGCCGTCCGGAAATCAGCCAAATCTGCTGTCTGATGAAGGCATAGGATGCTGCCGGAAAACTTACCTTGGCTCCCGCCGGCAACTGCACCCTGATCAGCTCGAGCGGCATGTCGGAGACCGGCGAAAGATGCCGCCTGATATAACCCGTGGCGGGATCGCGCCAGACCGGCTGATCGCTTTCGCGAAGCAGCCCACCGCCTTGCAGCTCGGCCCGTGCGATAAGGGTGGAAAGCGTCATGCCGAAGGCCGCCGCGATGCGCACGAGAAGCGCCGCGGTCGGGCTCGTCCTGCCGCGCTCTATGTGCTGAGCATGGCTTTCGACACCCCGGAGCGGTCCGCGAGCTCCGCCAGCGACCAGCCCCTCAAGGCTCTTTCGGAGCGTATTCTCCTGCCAATGGTCGAGGAGATATTGTTCGTTATATCATTCATTAATCCAGTATATTGAACTCACGGAGTCGAGCAAGGGGCTGTTTCGAGTCAATTTTCGCGAATGACTTAACCACCCCTACACCATCCGACCTCACCCCACCTTAACCCCGTCGATGTAAGGTCGATCGCCTGGGAATGGGAAACAGCCTTGGCCATGTTCATCGACCGCGAAGCCTCCGTCGGAGAGCCGACATCGCAGGAGCGCCGCAAGGCCGAGCAGAGCGACAAGCGCATCCTGGGCAATGTCGTGCAGTGCGACGGCGCGCGCGCGACCATCAGCGCCTTTGCCGACGATGTCGAAGGCACGGTCACCGGCCTTTGGACCGTCGGCAAGATGATCTCCATCAATCTTGGCAACACGCGAACCGTCGGCCTGGTCTACGAGATCGGCAAGTCGGATCGCGCCTGGAGCGATGAGGGCCAGAACCCGATCGAAGTCAGCATCGAGCTCATCGGCGAGGTGCGCGACGGCGCAGAGCCCGGCGCCAAGCCGATCTTCGATCGCGGCATCACCACCTATCCGCATATCGGCGCCATCGCCCACCGCATCCGCAGCCGCGACCTGCAAGCGGTCTATGATCTCGCCGGACGTCATTCGATCACCATCGGCACGCTTTCACAGGACGAGTCGATCGATGCCAACATCGCCATCGACGACACGCTGGCGCGCCATTTCGCCATTGTCGGCACCACCGGCGTCGGCAAATCCACCGCCGTCTCGCTGCTTTTGCGCAAGTCGATCGCCGCTCGACCCGACCTGCGCGTTCTCATCCTCGATCCGCACAACGAGTTCGCCGCGTCCCTGCCCGAACACTGCGTCAAGGTCGATTCGACGACGCTTGACCTGCCCTTCTGGATGTTCAGGCTCGAGGAATTTGCCGAAGTGCTGTTTCGTGGACGCGAGACGGTGCCGGAAGAGGTCGATGCCTTGCGCGATCTCATTCCCGCTGCCAAGAACCTGTATCGCAACCCGAATTCGGCTACCTATCTCAGGCGCGGCACCGATGCGCTGACCGCGGACACGCCGGTGCCCTATCGCGTCGCCGATCTCATCAAGCAGATCGACGAGCGCATGGGATTGCTGGAAAGCAAGAACGACCGCCCCACCCTCAAATCGCTGAAGACGCGCATCGAGTCGGCGGCCTCGGATCCGCGCTATCGCTTCATGTTCAACTCGCGGCTGATCGAGGACACCATCCATGAGACGATCGGCAATATTTTCCGCGTGCCGCACCACGGACGCCCGGTGACCTGCTTCGAGATGGCCGGCATGCCGTCGGAAGTGGTCAATTCCGTCTGCTCGGTGCTGGCGCGCCTGGCCTTCGACCTGGCGCTGTGGAGCGAAGGCCGGCTGCGGCTGCTTTTGCTGTGCGAGGAAGCGCACCGCTATATGCCGGCCGATCCGCGCCTTGGTTTCGCGCCAACCCGGCACGCACTGTCGCGCATCGCCAAGGAAGGCCGAAAATATGGCTGCTATCTCGGCGTCGTCACCCAGCGCCCTGGCGAACTCGATCCCACCATCCTGTCGCAGTGCTCGACCTTCTTCGCCATGCGGCTTGCCAATGAGCAGGACCAGGCGATCATCCGCTCGGCGATCGCCGATTCCTCGGCCTCGACGCTGGCATTCCTGTCTTCGATGGGTCAGCGCGAAGCCATCGCCTTCGGTGAAGGCGTGGCGACGACCATGCGGCTGAAGTTCGAAAAGCTGTCCGAGGACCTGGTTCCTGGCACGGCCAAGCGCAAGGACGCCTTGCCGTCCGAAACCGGCAACGATGTCGACCTGGCGGCGATCGTCGAGAGGCTGCGCAACGTGCCGAAACCGCAGCAGGCGATGGCTTTCGCCGAAGTCGTGGATTCGAGCAGGCAGGCCGGCGATCCCGACTATCGTAAGCCGCCCGTCGCGCGCGTCCAGCCGGACGACGACTTCGACATGCGCTACGGCCTGAAGCCGGCGACCTTCGGCCTGCGCCCGCAAAACGATTGAGCCGGGCTGCCTCCAGTCGCCAAGCTCATCGAGCTTCCAGCGTCGCAGACTTTTCATCCCGTGAAGCCCTGGGTAAATCCCGTCAGGGAATTCGTCAGGCTGAGTCGAATGGTGCTGTCTTCGAGAACCGGAGCGGAGCGGACATCAAGTCCGTGAGCACCGGAAGCGCAGAAGGCAGCGGCAGGCGGCCAGCCTCACGAATTCAATGATGGGATTTCAGGCACAGACGCGATTGCGGCCTTGCCTCTTGGCCTCATAGAGCTGGCGGTCGGCGCGGCGATAGAACTCTTCGGCCGTTTCCTTGCGGTCCCAGACCGCAAGACCGACGCTGGTGGTGATCTTCAGGCGAACATTGCCTGACAGTATCGACATGTTGGCGATCGCCTTGCGGATGCGCTCGGCGAACTTGGACAGAAGTTCGGCATCCATGTTGGGCGTGACCACGGCGAACTCCTCGCCACCCAGGCGCGCCACCACGTCGTGATAGCGCGTCATGTCCTTGAGACAGTTGGCGACCGCCCGCAACACCTCGTCGCCGACATCATGTCCGTGGGTGTCGTTGACCTGCTTGAAATGGTCGAGATCAAGAATCATCAGCCCGACCGGCTTTTCGATGCGACGGAATTCCTCGAGATACTCCTTCAGCGCATCGTCGAAATAGCGCCGGTTCTGCATGCCGGTCAGGCTGTCGGTCAGCGCCGCATGCTCAAGCGTTTCCGAACGGGCGCTGAGCGAAACCGTCATGGCGCGGAGCTTGCCTTCTTCCGTCGCCTGCTTGCGGATCAGCGGGTAGATGAAGAAAATGCCAAAGAACAGCGCGGTTGCCAGAAGCACGCCGGTCGCGAACAGCAACTTGTTGAGGTAGGAGATCTGCTCGACCCGGTCCGGAGCGCTGACTCCGCTGGCGAAGGCCTGCAGAAGCCCATAGGCGTGAAGCGTCACCAGGCCGGCGGCCAGGATCACGAAGATGAAGACGAAAAAGGCTGATTCCGCCTTGTGAAAACGCATCTGCCCCCGGTTGGAAAATTCCCATAGGCCTTATGCCATGGACGGCCTTACGGACAGTTAACCTGGACAACTCCAGCGGGAATCTCGCCTCAGATCAACTTCCAGGTTGCACTGGAAAGAATATCCAAGATCGTGGATTCCGCACGATCTCCGGGGCGCAATCGCAGCCACTCCGGACCCAATTGATGCCTGAACCAGGTCGCCTGCCGCTTGGCATATTGTCGCGTCGCGATCTTGGCGCGCTCGATCGCTTCGGGAAAACCCAGTTCCCCGGCCATTGCGGCCTGGAGTTCGCGAACGCCGATCGCTTTCATCGCCGGCAAATCGGGATCGAGCCCAAGATCGGTCAACCGCCTGACCTCGTCGAGAGCGCCCTTGTCCAGCATGCGGTCGAACCGCGCCTCGATCCGCTCCACCAACGCCGCCCGGTCCGGTTCGATCACGAAGAAGTGCGTGCTGGCCCTGTCGATCAGCGGCCGGCCGCGCGTCGCCTGCCATTCCAGGATGGAACGGCCTGACGCGTCCAGCACCTCCAGCGCCCGCACGATGCGCTGGCCGTCAGTCGGCTTCAGCATCATGCCGGCCGCGGAATCCTCGCGCAGCAGGATGCGGTGCAGCTTGGCCGCGCCCTGCTCCTGGAGTTCATAACGCCAGCGGTCACGGATCGACCGCGGAATGTCGGGCATTTCCGAAATGCCCTCCGCAAGTGCCCGGAAATAAAGCCCGGTGCCGCCAACGAAAATCACAGGCCGTTCGAAGAACGTGCCCTCGTCGATGAGCTTCATCACGTCGCGCAGCCAGGCGCCGGTGGAATAGGCGGTGGAGGGATGGACATGCCCGTAGAGATAATGCGGGGCGCGAGCGAGTTCGGCAGCAGTCGGCCGCGCCGTCAGCACGTCGAGCACCGAATAACCTTGCATGGAATCGGTGTTGACGATGACGCCGCCCTTGCGTTCGGCGAGATCGAGCGCAAGGGCCGACTTGCCGCTGGCAGTCGGCCCGGCTATCAGGATCGCGTTCTTCAAGCGGCCCTCGCCCGCCTGTTCGCCGGAATTTTCGATGCCCCCGCTTACTACGCCCTTGATCGCCACGCCCTTAATCGCCACGCTTGTGTCCCATCCCGCCGGCCGTGCATTGTCGCCAGCGCTTGCGAATATGGCGTCACGGTCGGTCGGCGCAAGCACTGTTCGCTGGCTGGCCGAAGGCATCGCCTGCGAATTCGTTTTGCCCGAGGCGGCCGAAGCCGCTGAAACGACCGCCAGCCTGCGCGCCGTGCTCGCTGCCGAACCGGTCGACGTGATCGTTCAGCAGGCCGAGGGAAGGCGAAAGAAAATCCTCATCGCCGATATGGACTCGACGATGATCGATCAAGAGTGCATCGACGAGCTTGCCGACGAGATCGGGGTCAAGGATTACGTCGCCGCCATCACGGCGCGATCGATGAATGGCGAGATCGCTTTCGAGCCGGCCTTGCGCGAGCGGGTGGAGCTGCTGAAAGGCCTCGACGCTGCCGTGGTCGATCGCATCATCGCCAATCGTTTGACGCTGGCCTCCGGTGGCCGCGCGCTTGTCCAGACCATGCGGACCAACGGCGCATGGACTGCGCTCGTGTCGGGTGGCTTCAACGTCTTCACCTCACGCATCGCCGCCATGCTCGGCTTTCAGGAGAACCGCGCCAACCGCCTGATCGAGCAGGACGGCCGCTTCACCGGGCTGGTGGCCGAGCCGATCCTGGGGCGCGCCGCCAAGGCCGATGCGCTGCTCGAGATTTCGGCGCGCCTCGGGCTGGCGACCGCTGACGCCATCGCTGTCGGCGACGGCGCCAACGACCTCGACATGATCCGCCTTGCCGGCACCGGTGTGGCACTTCATGCCAAGCCGGCCGTGGCGGCTGAGGCAAAATTCCGCATCGACCACGGCGACCTGACCGCGCTTCTCTATCTGCAGGGCTACCGTCGGGAGGAGTTTGTGGAGTGAAACCGATCCGCACCGAGCGCCTGATCCTGCGCAACTGGGAGGATCGCGACCGCGAGCTCTTCCACCGGATCAATTTCGACGAACGCGTCATGGAGTTTTTTCCATTTCGCCGCGACCGCGCCCAGGCCGACGCCAAGATGGATGAGTTGCGCGCCATCATCGACCGTGACGGGTTCGGCTTCGCAGCCGCCGAAATCACCGCCACCGGCCAATGCATCGGTTTCGTCGGCATAACGCCAACCGATTATTTGCCTTTCTTGCCGGCCGGCACCGTCGAGATCGGCTGGCGGCTGGCGCCTGATTTCTGGGGCCGTGGCTATGTCACCGAGGCAGCCGAAGCGTGGCTCACCTATGGCTTCGAAACGCTTGGCCTCGATGAGATCGTGTCCTTCGCCGTCGAGGATAATCACCGGTCCACCGCCGTCATGGAGCGCCTGGGCATGATCGCTGACCCGGCCAGCGATTTCGATCACCCCAGCATTCCGGACAGCCACGCCGGGCTCAAGCGGCATGTGTTCTACAGGCTCTCGCGCAGGGAATGGCAGGCAAGAAAAAAGGCAGCTCGCTAGCCGCCTTTTTTCTTAAAATCAAAGAGTTGGAGACTTTACCGGACTCAATCCATCCGGATCGTCACAAACCGCAATTCGCCGGTCTTCGACGCCAGCATCAGCAACGCGTTCTTGCGTCCCTGCTCCTTCAACGCGCCAATCCGGTCCATGACATCCTTGGGCGTGGCGACCGATTCCTGCGCGATCTCGGTGATCACCTCGCCGGCCTGGATGCCGCGTTCGGCAGCGGCTGAATCCTTGGCGACTTCGGTGATGACGACGCCGGAGACTTCGGCGGCGATGCCGAATTTCGTCCGCGTCTCGTCGTTGAGCTCGCCAACGGTCATGCCAAGCACGGAAGCCGTCGAAACGGCAGGCGCCTCGTCGCCATTGTCCTGGTCGGCGTTGCCGTTCTCGCCGCTGGCGAGCTTTTCGCCATCCTCGAGCCGGCCGAGCGTCACCTTCACGGTCTGCTCGACACCCTTGCGCACGATGACCACGTCGACGGCCTTGCCGACCGTGCTTTCCGCGACGACGCGCGGCAGGTCGCGCATTTCATTGACGTCCCTGCCGTCGAACTTGATGATGACGTCGCCTGCCAGGATGGTGCCGTTGTCGACGGGACCGCCCTTGATGATGCCGGCGACCAGCGCGCCCTTGGCAGTGGCCATGCCGAGGCTTTCGGCAATGTCGTCCGTCACCGGCTGGATGCGCACGCCGAGCCAGCCGCGCCGCGTCTCGCCGAACTGGCGGAGCTGGTCGACGACGCCCAGCGCGAGCTGCGAGGGAATGGAAAAGCCGATGCCGATCGAGCCGCCGGACGGCGATATGATCGCGGTGTTGATGCCGATCACCTCGCCGTCGCTGTTGAACAGCGGTCCGCCGGAATTGCCGCGGTTGATCGCGGCATCGGTCTGGATGAAATCGTCATAGGGTCCGGAATTGATGTCGCGGTTGCGGGCCGAGACGATGCCGACCGTCACGGTGCCGCCGAGGCCGAAGGGATTGCCGATCGCCATCACCCAGTCACCGACACGCATCTTGCTGGAATCGCCGAATTTCACCGCCGTCAGTTTGTGCCCTTTCGGATCGACCTTCAGCACCGCCACGTCGGTCTTGGTATCGGTACCGACCAGCGTCGCCTTCAGCGTCACACCGTCGGAGAAATTCACCTCGATGTCGTCGGCATCGGCGATCACGTGGTTATTCGTCACCACGATGCCCTCCTCGGCGTCGACCACGAAGCCGGAGCCCAGCGACTGCACCTTTTGCGAGGGATTGCCCTGGTCGCCGGGACGGTTCTTGAAGAAATCGTCGAAGAAATCCTGAAAGGGCGAGCCCTCTGGAAGCTGCGGCATCGGCACCGCGCCAGGCCCCTCGGTGCCCTTCACTCTCTGCGAGGTCGAGATGTTGACCACTGCGCCCAGCAGGCCCTGCGCGAGATCGGCGACCGATTCCGGGCCATCCGCAGCTGCCGTCGGCGACACCAGCGACGGGACGGTAAAGGCGGCGATGAGAAGTGCCGCGGCACCCACGGTGACCGTCCGCCTCGCCGCGCGCAAAAAGCTGTTGGATGTCATCGAGAAGCCTCCCGGTGTGTCTGAAAAGAAAAGCGCTCGCCGAAAACGCTGCGTCGAGTCATGTTGGCAAGAAATACGGCACGTTTGCGGCTATGGCTATCGGCATAGGATAAATCCTGCGTTATCCCGAATCACAGCCCAACCACGTCATCCACCGCGCACCAACCAGACAACGCCGACGCCAACGGCGATTGCGACCAGCCCGGCGATCCTCAGCGCATTCTCCGGCATCGACAGGACTTCGCCGGCAAGTTTCTTGGCGAGGCCGGGAAAGCCGCCATAGACCAGGCCCTCCACGACGAGGACCAGACCTATTGCCGCCAAAAAATCCTGCACGGGCCGCTACTGGCCGGTGCCTGGCTGCGCTGCCGGTGCAGCAGGTGCTGCCGGCGGCTCTGTCGGCGCTGTCGGCGTATCTCCGCCTGCCGGATTGCTGAAGAAACGGAAGAATTCCGAATTCGGCGACAGCACCATCGTCGTACCGGTATTGTCCAGCGCCGTGCCGTAGGCGTTCATCGACCGGTAAAAGCCGAAGAAGGCTGGATCGCGCTGGTAGGCGTCCGCGAAGGTGGCGCTGCGTTGAGCTTCGCCTTCACCGCGCAGGATTTCAGACTCCCTCCGCGCCTCGGCGACGATCTCCACCACTTCGCGGTCGGCGCGAGCCCTGATGCGCTGCGCAGCCTCGTTGCCGCGCGCCCTCAGCCGCTCGGCTTCGGCCAGACGTTCAGCCTTCATGCGGTCGTATGTCTGTTGCGAGACTTCCGCCGTCAAATCGGTCCGGCGAATGCGGACATCCTCGATCTGCAGGCCGAGCGACGTGGCGTCGGGCCTCAGCTGATCGCGCACTTCACGCATCATCACGGCGCGCTCTTCCGAGAGCGCCGCCTCGAAGTCGCGCAGACCGTAAACACGGCGCAAGGCGGCGTCGAGACGCGTCCTCAACCGCGCCTCGGCCAGCTCGATCTGGCCGGACACCGCGGAGCGGAACACGCGCGGATCCGAGATCCGGTAGGCGATGAAGGCGTCGACCTCGTAGAACTTGCCGCCCGACACCTGGACGCGGATGTTGTCGAGGTCGAAGCGCAGCACCCTGTTCTCGATCAACTGCACGCTGTCGGCATCGAAGAAGGCGAACGGCGCCTTGAAATAGATGCCCGGCTGGCTCTTGACGTCGACGATCTCGCCGAACCTCAGCACCAGCGCCTGCTGGCGCGCATTGACAACGAAGACCGACGAATAGAGCAGGAACAGGACGACCGCGGCGATGACGGCGATGACGGGAAGACGGTTGGCCATCACTGGTTTCCTCCGAGCACCGGCGCCGGCGCCTTCTGCTGCAATGCCGGCAGCGGCAGATAGGGGATGACCCCCTGCCCGCTGCCTTGCTCGACAATGACTTTGCTGGAATCCCTCAGAACCCTCTCCATCGTTTCCAGATAAAGCCGCTGGCGCGTCACGTCAGGCGCCTTGGCGTATTCGTCGTAGACCGAGATGAAGCGCTGCGCCTCACCTTCGGCCTCCTGCACGACCCGGTTCTTGTAGCCGGCCGCCTCCTCGCGAATCTGTGCGGCTTCGCCGCGCGCCTGGCCGAGCTTCTGGTTGGAATACTGGTTGGCCTGCTCGACGAATTTGTCCTCGTCCTGTTCGGCGCGCTGCACCTCGTCGAAGGCGTCGGCCACTTCGCGCGGCGGTGCGGCATCCTCGATCGAGATCGCGTTGACGTTCAGGCCGGCATGGTAACCGTCCAGCGTCGCCTGGATGATTTCGCGCACGGACGCAGCAATGCCCTCGCGATCGTCGCGGAAGATATCCTGCGCCGGCCGTCGGCCAACCGCTTCGCGCATGGCACTTTCGGCGACCTGCCGCAGCATGCCGTCGGGATCGGACACGTCGAACAGATAGGCCCTCGGATCGGAGACCTGATAGGCCACCGAGAACTGGACGTTGACGATGTTCTGGTCGCCTGAAAGCATCAGGCCGGAACCGTTGCCGGTGGCCGTGCCGCCGCCGATGTTGACGAGCTGTTCGGCGATATTGGCCGTCTCGACCGTTTCGATGGGCCACCAATGGAAATGCAGGCCAGGCTGCGAGAGCTCCGCCTTCGGCACGCCGAATCTGAGTTCCACCGCAACCTCGTCGGGCTGCACGGTATAGACCGCCTTGAACGCCCACAGCACGACAAGCGCTGCCGCGATCAGCCCGAACACAGCGGGGCTGGCGCCACCGCCGCCCGGCAAAGCACGCCGCAACCTGTCCTGGCCCCGCCGGATGATGTCTTCGAGATCGGGGGGCGAGCCCTGCGGGCCGCTGGGTCCCCTTGGCCCCTGCCCCCAGGGACCCTGATTGCCGCCGCCACCCCATGGGCCGCCGCCTCCGCCACTCTTGTCGTTCCAGGGCATGAATGTCCTTTCGCTTGGAATTCCCTCAAGCGCCGCTTTAACGGCGCAGAATCCAATGTTGTTCTTCTATAGGGATGCGAGGGCGCGCTTTCAACGTGATCGGCAGCCGACATCATCCGTTTTTGGGCCGGTCGCGACCCCTTTACCATCTCTCAATGCACGCCGCCGCGTCGCTCGTAAACCGAATAGCGTGTCGCATGGCTATCCTTCTCGCCGGCCGGAACCTCTTGCGAGCGGACCATGCGCCACAAATCCGGGTCGATCGGCGGGAAATGCGCGTCGCCGTCGACCGGGCCAAGGATATGGGTGACGTGCAAACGGTCGGCCAGCGGCAGCGCCTGAGTATAGATCTCGCCGCCGCCGATGACGCAGATTTCGTCGGCGCCGGCCATACAGCGCCCGCGCACCTTCGCCAGCCTGATCGCCTCGTCAAGCGAATGCACGATCTCGACGCCCTCGGCGCGCCAGGCCTTGTCGCGGGTCACCACGATGTTGAGCCTCCCCGGCAGAGGTCGGCCGATACCATCATAGGTCTTGCGGCCCATGATGATAGGTTTGCCCATCGTGTCGGCCTTGAAGCGCTTGAGGTCGCTGGAAAGCCGCCACGGCAACCCGCCATCGCGCCCGATCACGCCGTTTTCGGCGATGGCGACATAGATCGCGACGTCCATCAGCCGCCGCTCCCGCCGTCGCTGCCACCACTGTCGGTCGGCTGCAGCAGCAATATGTCGATGTCGCGCTCGGGGTAGAAGTCATCGGCCGTCATCTCGAACGTCGTCGGCCCGATCTTCCTGACGTTGTCGCCACAGAACGAGACCAGGCTCTTGGGATTGCCCTTGTCGACGGTCAGCTTGAACTTGCCGATATTGCCCGATGCCCAGTTGCCGCCGGTGGTCAGGACATAGGCGATGCGGTTTTCGAAATATTTCGGAGTGCCGTCGGCATTGTTCTTCGCCGCCTTGCGGACCGCATTCTCGAACGTGTTGTCCATGCAATAACGGGTCTTGTAAGCGGCATATTGGCCCTGGAATTGGCCGTCAGAGAAGAAAGTGACCGAGGACGTGCCGCCGACACTCGGCTTGTAGCGATGGGCGACGCGGACAGCCTTGTTGGCGGGAAAGGTCGAGCGCCACCAGTAGGTCGAGCGCAATTGCCAGAACGGCGCATAGACGGTCTTCACGCCCGAACCGTCGTCAGCGGTGTCCTCGATGATGATGCCGCGGTCGACCCAGTCGTCGGCAACCGCTTGCGGCAGCTTTGCCAGCGCCGCCTTGGCCGCGTCACCGAACGGGTAGAATGGTACGTTTTGCGCCTTCAAATCGCCGCTGATGTCGATGCCGAGCGCGAACGCCTTCTGTTCGAGCTGCGGCTTTGCCGCCACCCCGTCGACCGTCACGTCAAAGCCGAGGAAATTGTCGCTCTGACCCTCGGGGATCGCCAGCATTCCGTACGGATCGCCTTCGATGTCGGGCATCGGAAAGGCCACGATCGCATCGACATCCTTGTCGGTGTTGTTGCGGAAGACATAGTCGACCGTCACCTTTTCCGGCGAGATGGTGAGATCCTCGCTCTCCATGGCGACGGCATCGCTGCGTGACAGGATCAGCCCGCCGGTCCCCAATTCGGCGATCGAATCATTGGCGAATACCGGCGTGGCCAAGAGCGCCAGCGCTGCGGTCAGGAGATAACGGAACATGGACGCTTCCTCGGCACAGAATGTCCTGTGACCCTAGCCGTTTCGATGTGGCGTTTCAAAGCCCTTCCGCGCGCCGCTGACGCTTGCCCACATGCCGTGCCACCGTGCCAGGCCTGTCTGGACACCGGCGTTGCGATCGGGCAGGAGTTCGCCCATGCGCAAGCTTCTCGTCATCGGCATCGGCGCCGGCAATCCTGATCACATGACCGTGCAGGCCATCGACGGCTTGAACCGCGCCGACGTGCTGTTCATTCCCGACAAGGGCGCGAAGAAGAACGACCTGGCCGAATTGCGCCGCCATATCTGCGACCGCTTCGTCACCAACCCGAACTCGCGCCGCGTCGAATTCGACGTGCCGGTGCGGGCCGAGCCGGCGCCCTCCTATCGCTCGACCGTCGATGACTGGCACGAGGCGATCGCCGCGATCTATGAAGGCCTGATCCGCGACGAGCTTTCGCAAGATGGCTGCGGCGCCTTCCTGATCTGGGGCGATCCCTCACTCTACGACAGCGCGCTGCGCATCCTCGAACGTGTGCGCATGAGGGGCAATGTCGACTTCGAGCTGGAGGTCATCCCCGGCATTACCGCTGTCCAGGCGCTTGCCGCCGGCCACAAGATGGCATTGAACCGCATCGGCGATGCCATTGCGATCACCACCGGCCGCCGGCTCACCGAGGAAGGTTTGCCCGACAATGCCGGCAGCACCGTCGTCATGCTGGACGGCAAATGCGCATTCAACACGCTGGACGACAAGGACCTCGTCATCCACTGGGGCGCCTATCTCGGCACGCCCGACGAGATCCTCATTTCCGGCCGCCTTGGTGACGTCGGCGACGAGATCGTCAAGACACGCGAGGAGGCCCGGCGGAAAAAGGGCTGGATCATGGATACCTATCTGCTGCGCAAACTAGGGCAGTAAGGCAGTAGGGCAATAGGGCAATAGGGCAATAGGGCAATAGGGCAATAGGGACGCGCGCAATTCTTTCGCTCGATTTTGCAACAACACGCCCCAGACACCTACTGCCCTACTGCCTTACTGCCTTACTGCCTTACTGCCTTACTGCCTTACGGCCTTACTGCCCTACCCTGCGTCGATTTCCGCCTGTAATGCCTCCATATGCGTCGCCGCAGCGGAAGCCGCGGCCCGTTCGATGGCGCGAAAGCGGCTGACCACCGCAAGCCCCACCGAGGTCAACTGAGCGCCGCCGCCCTTTCTCCCGCCGGTCTGCGCCGCGACCAGCGGCTTGCCGAACACCCGGTTCATGTCCTCGACCAGATCCCAGGCATGTTTGTAGGACATTTCCATGCCGCGCGCCGCGGCCGAGATCGACCCGAAGGCGGCGATCTGCTCCAGAAGCTCGATCTTGCCCGGCCCGATGCGCCCCTCGGGATCGAGGTTTATCCGCAAGCTCAGCGACGGCATTTTGCTCCTCCGCAGTCACGCCACGTCAATACTAGAAGCTCTCCGGCGATACCGCTATTCCAAAACAATATAGCGACAGTCATCCGCCGGTCATCCATCCGCCTCGGCAGGCAGGCCGGCGCTCGTGTTCGCTCGGTCGAAGCTCACCGTCTTGACCACGGCATAGACGTTTCGACCGAGCCTGAGTTCCAGCGTCTGTCGTGACTGCTCGGTGATCCGGGCAAGCACGATTGCGCCATTGCAGTCTACGCCGATCTCCACCGTAGGTCCCTCGCCCGGCTCTATCGCCACGATCGTGCCCGGCAAGATGTTGAGCGCGCTGAGGCCCGTCGGCTGTTCGATGGCGATCATCACATCGCGGGCGCGGATGCGGAGGCGGACCGACGCACCGGCCGGCGTTGCCAGAAGCGGCACGCGGATCTCACCCGCCGCCGAGCCAAGCACGGTCATGCCAAAGACTTCGTCATGGCGCAGCACCGCGGTATCCAACACCGCGCCGCCTTCGCTGCGCTCTTCCGCCGGCAACAGGTCGAGCCGCTGCATGATCGCCCCTGTCGGGCCGCTGGCGGCGACCTTGCCTTGCGCCAGCACAACGACGTCGCTTGCCAGCCGCGCCACCTCCGAGATCGAATGACTGACATAGACGATCGGGATTTTCGTCTCGTCGCGCAGCCGCTCGATATAGGGCAGAATTTCGGCCTTGCGGGCCTCGTCGAGTGAGGCCAGCGGCTCGTCCATCAGCAACAGCCTTGGACTGGCGAGCAGCGCCCGGCCGATCGCCACGCGCTGTTTCTCGCCGCCGGAAAGCTTTGCCGGCCGCCGATCGAGCAAAGGACCGATGCCGAGCAGATCGACCACGGCACCCATGCCCGCATATCGTTCCGCCGTCGGCGTGAACCAGCGACCGTAGCGCAGATTGCTGGCCACGCTCATGTGCGGAAACAGCCGCGCGTCCTGGAACACCAGGCCGATGCGGCGCTTGTGCATTGGCACGAACAGGCCGGCATCCGTATCGACCAGCACGCGGCCGTCCGCCTCGATCCGCCCCTTGTCGGGCCGGATCAGTCCGGCAATCATGTTGATCAGCGTCGTCTTGCCGGAGCCCGAGGGCCCGAACAGCGCGGTCAGCCGTCCGGCGCTCTCGAAGCGGGCGTCGGCCCCGAAATCGCCGAGCCGATGGCTGATATCGACTACCACCGTCATTCGATGTCCATCCGCTTCCCAACGCGACGCGCCAGCACTTCCGACGCGACAAGTGCCGCCATCGAGATGACGATCGAGATCAGCGTCAGCCTGAGCGCGCCGGTATCGCCGCCCGGCACCTGCGTGAACGTGTAGATCGCCGACGGCAGCGTCTGCGTCTCGTTGGGGATGTTGGAAACGAAGGTGATCGTCGCGCCGAATTCGCCCATCGCCTTGGCGAACGAAAGAATGGCACCGGCGATCAGACCAGGCAGGATCAGCGGCAGCGTGATCGTCCCGAACACCCACAGCGGATTGGCGCCAAGCGTCCCGGCTGCCGCCTCGATTCTGCGGTCGACCGCCTCGATCGACAGCCGGATCGCACGCACCATCAAGGGAAAACCCATGATGCCGCAAGCCAATGCGGCACCCGTCCAGCGAAAAGAGAAGACAATGCCGAAATGCTCGGCTAGGAAGGCGCCGGCCGGGCCGCGCCTGCCGAAGGAGAGCAGCAGCAGATAGCCGGTGACCACCGGTGGCAGGATCAGCGGCAGATGCACCAGCCCGTTGAGCAGCGTCTTGCCCCAGAATTGTCCGCGGGCGAGAATAAGCGCGATCAAGATGCCCGGCGGCAAGCTGGCGATCATCGCCACTGTCGCCACCTTGATCGACAGCCGGACCGCATTCCATTCGTCGGGAGTGAGGTCCAGCAGCCAGCTCATGCTTTGGTTTAGTGCCTCAGTTGCTTGGTGTCAGGACGGTAAAACCCTGCTCCTTGAAGAGCGCGCCGGCCTTGGCGGACTGCAGGCATTTCACGAAGGCCGGCGTATCCTTGTCCTTCGAGTCGGCCGTCTGGGCAACCGGGTAGACGATCGGCGGGTGCGAATCCTCGGGGAAGGTGCCAATCACCCGGACGCCGGGCTCGGCATGCGCGTCGGTGGCATAGACGATGCCGAGGGCCGCTTCACCTGTCGAGACCAGCTTGAGCGCCGCACGCACATTCTCGGCCTGTGCCACCTTGTCTTCCACCGAGGACCAGACGCCGAGCGCTTCAAGTGCCGCCTTGCCATATTTGCCGGCCGGCACCGCCTTGGAATCGCCCATGGCAAGCCTGCCCTCGCCGATCAGCCCGGCAAGATCAAAACCCTTTTCGATCCTGGCTTCGACCGTCGAATCCTTCGGCGCCACCAGCACGATTTCGTTGCCGAGCAATTTCACTTCGGTATCCGACTTGGTCAGCTTCTTGTCGGACAGATATTTCATCCAGTCGAGATCGGCCGAGATGAAGACATCGGCCGGCGCGCCGCCCTCGATCTGCTTGGCCAATGCGGAGCTTGCCGCGTAGGAAATGGTCGCCGCCTCGCCGACGTCGACCTCGCAGGCGGCGTTCACGGCGTCCAGGGCGTTCTTCATGCTTGCCGCGGCGAAGACGATCAGTCTGTCACCCGCGTGGGCAGCCGGCATCGCGGCCATCAACATCGTCACGAGGCCGCCAATGGCGGCCGTCGTCAATCCGAAACCCTTGCGCGTCACCATGAAACTCTCCTGGGCTTGAAAATCCGATCGGCGCAAGCCTGCCAATCGATATATCCGCATGAATATAACAAGGGAAGGCTTTTTGCCAGACTTAGGCCGTGCAATGGCCCAGCCAATGGCATTGCGTGTCGCTGCCACCGCTCGCGATCGATTGAGATGGATACAGCGCAACGTTGCGGACCGATGCCGTAGGTCAAAGTATCGGATATCGTGGCCGGCATCGACGAGCTGACGGCAGCCGAGCGATTTCGAGACTGGGTAGGTAGAAGCCCGATGTTTGCGGCTCACACCGCGATCGGCGCCTTGATCGTCGCATCGGCGAGATAGTTTTCCAGCCGGAAATCCTCGAAGCGGAAGGCAAAGAGGTCCTTCACCTGCGGATTGATCCATAGCGTCGGCAGCGCCTTGGGCGTGCGCCGCAACTGTTCGCGTGCCTGCTCGAAATGGTTCGCGTAAAGATGCGCGTCACCCAGCGTATGGACGAAATCGCCAGGTTTCAGCCCCGTCACCTGCGCCACCATCAGGGTGAGCAGCGCATAGGAAGCGATGTTGAACGGCACGCCGAGAAAGATATCGCCGGAACGCTGGTAGAGCTGGCAAGAGAGCCTGCCTTCCGAGACATAGAACTGGAACAGGCAATGACAGGGCGGCAGCGCCATGGCTTCCACCTCGGCCGGATTCCATGCCGAAACGATCAGCCGTCGAGAATTAGGATTCTTGCGTATCTCCTTCAGAAGATTCGCAATCTGGTCGATGGCGCCGCCATGGCCGTCAGGCCATGAGCGCCATTGTTTGCCATAAACCGGGCCGAGGTCGCCATTCTCGTCGGCCCATTCGTCCCAGATCGAGACGCCGTGGTCGTTGAGGTATTTGATGTTGGTGTCGCCGGCCAGGAACCACAGAAGTTCATGCACGATCGACTTCAGGTGAAGCTTCTTGGTGGTGGTGACCGGAAAGCCCCGCGCAAGGTCGAAGCGCATCTGGTACCCGAACACCGAGCGCGTTCCGGTGCCGGTGCGGTCGCCGCGATCGGCGCCGTTTTCCAGCACGTGCTTCAAGAGGTCGAGATACTGGCGCATCGGCTTCGGCTCGATTCGGGTTGCTGGCCATCATAACCGACTGGCTGCCGGCCGAACATACCAAAGCGCGGAATGTTCCAACAAGCGGCTGCACTCTGGGCTGGCGCGGAAATCGCGTCAGCATTCCGCCTGATGCAGGACGACAGTCAGAGGCTGGCGAGCTTGCCCAGGTCCTTGGCGACCAGGTAATAGAAGGTCACGCGGCTCTTGGTGTTGTCGGCCTCCATCGCCTTGCAGGTCTTTTCGATGGCCGCGTTCGCCTTGCTGCCGTCGGCGATGCCGAGCTTCTTGGCGACCCAGTTGTCCTTGACGCGCTCGAGTTCCTTGGGATCCGTGCAGGACACCAGCGAGGAGTCGCGGTTCCTGAGCGCAATGCCCAAATGCTTCACGATCTTGGCGACCGCGTCGGCGTCTGCCGCGGCATCGTATTTCTTCACGTCTGCGAGATAGTCGGCCATCAAATTTCCCCTCGTCGGCGCCACGGGATCCAGTCGATGAGGGTTGTGGCGCGCTGCCGCAAAATGTGCGCTAGGTCGGTAACTCCTCACCGCCGCAAAGCTTCGGTTGAGACCGTTCACGAGTCAACCCTTGGCGATGCTGTTTGACACAGCGACAAAGCGCGGTTGAGGCCTTTCATTTTCCATGATCGATCCCTATATTCGCGTTGTCGGCTTGACCGACTATGGCGATAAACAGGCGATGAAATAAGCCGTTCGGACCCGGGGGCGGTACCCGGCGCCTCCACCAAAAACCGCTCTTCGAAGAGCGGCTTTTGCTGGGGGCGAAATAGGATCGACGAAGGTGTAAAGATCGTACTTTTGCCCGGCATTGTACCACCGTTATCGGGCTAAACTTATAGTTGCCAACGACAACTATGCGGAAGCACGTCTCGCCGCGTAAGCGGTGCGATAGCTTCAATTCAAGCCCTAGTGGTTCGCACTTCTAGGCGGGGTTCGGAGGTACCTGGCAACAGAAACCTCCACTCCTCCTTTTCTCTCCCCTTCAACGTTTATCGCGGCAGCAGGCTTGCTGGCCGAATTCTCGCGCGTGCCAAATAACGGCCGCGAAGCTGTCTGCCCGGCTAAGGTGTGTTGAGAGTCAGGTCAGGCCGGCATCACCTGAATATCAACGCACCTTAACCGGTCATGCCACCGCTTCTCGGCGCTTCAAGGCCGAGCTGCTTTTGATCCAGAACAAAGAATCCGAGACCAGGTCTTGGTAAATAATCAGTGAATTTGTTGATGGAGAATATGGAAGGGGCGTTCCCATGCGTTTTGGAAAACTGGTTCTCAGCTGCAGGAAATTGGCGGTCACGGCAGCTCTACTTGTGATTGCTGGATGCTCTCAGACTACGGGTAGTATTCAAGCTTCCCCTGCTTCCAACATCATGGGCCCTCAATGTCATCGCTCAGTCCCACTCGGCGTATTCGACAAAACCTGTGACGAACCGCGAGTTGGCTTCAAAAACTTCTCGCCGCCACCCATCGTCACTGGCCTTTGATCGGGTGACAACCTGGAACAGCACGCTTCTGGTTCGCGCCTCGCAATTGGGTCTTGCGCTTGGACTTGCTCGTGGCACACGAGGATATGCTACCACTGCAAGCACTGTTGCGATCTTCAAGATCCTGGCTGCTGGAACGAAAGCGGCTCACCGTCAACGTCTCTTGGGCAGAGGCGGCGCAAACGGCGAGCGACCGAGGGGCGGCGCGATGAGCACCAGAACCGTGGCAGTCTGGAACGTGATCTGCATCCCGCGCGGCTGCGGCGGGTGTTCAGGCCGCCCAGGCCTCCCGGCACATCGCTGGTTGCGGGTCCCTGCGCGCGGAGATTTCAACCTTTTCGCAGACATGAAAAAGGCCGGGAACGGGTCCGGCCTTTTTTCTTTCGTCGGTAGCAATTGCCTTATTCGGCCGGCGCTTCGGCAACCTCGCGACCGCGGCCGAGCGTCACCTTGGCCAGCGTGAAGGAGATCACCGCGCATAGCGTGATGCCGGCCACCATCGGCAGCGGCGTGCCGTCGAAGAACACGCCGGCGATGCCCATGGCGACCGCACCGATGGCGAAATGCAGCGTGCCCATCAGCGCCGAAGCCGTACCGGCGATCGCGCCATGCTCCTCCATGGCCAGCACCGAAGTCGTCGGGATCACCAGGCCGAGGAATCCGTAGCCGATGAACAGCAGCGCCGCCATCACGTCGAGCCGGTCGACGCCGGACGCCATCACCGCGAACAGCACCACCATCGTCGTCGCATAACCGACCACCGCGACCCGCACCACGGGCCTTAGCCCGAACCGTTCGGACAGTACCCCCGTCAACTGCGACATGCCGATGAAGGCGACCGCGTTGATCGAGAAGAACACGCTGTAGACCGATGGCGACAGCCCATAGTGGTCGATCAGGATGAAGGAGGAGCTCGACAGATAGACGAAGAAGCTCGCGATCCCGAAGCCGGCGATAGCCGTCAGGCCAAGGAAGTTGCGGTCGCCCATCAGGAAGCGGTAGGCCGAGAGCGCGGTGCCGAACGAACTGCCTGCACGCGCCTCGACCGGCCGTGTTTCCTTGAGCGAGGTCGCCAGCAGGATGGTCGCGAGCACCGCCCCACCGGTCACCGTCCAGAACACGGCACGCCAGCCGAAATTCTCGATGATCTGGCTGCCGGTCAGCGGCGCCAGGATCGGCGACACCGAAAACACCAGCATCAAGAGCGACATCAGCTTGGCAGCGTCGGTGCCGGTGTGCAGGTCACGCACGATGGCGCGCGGTACCGCCATGCCTGCGCTGGCGCCGAGCCCCTGCAGGAAACGGAAGGCGATCAGCCATTCGATCGAAGGTGCCAGCGCCGAGCCGATGCCGCCGACCATGAACAGCGCGAGACCGCCATAGAGCGGCAGCTTGCGCCCGACCATGTCGGAGATCGGCCCGACGACGATCTGGCCAAAACCCATGGACAGAAAGAAGATCAGCAAACTCATCTGCACGGCAGCGGTGCCGGCCTGCAAATCCGCGCCGATCGAAGGCAACGCCGGAAGATACATGTCGATGGCGAACGGACCGATGGCGGTCAACAGGCCGAGCACGACCGCAATGCGGAGGAATTGGGGACTCATGATAGCAGGCTTCTTTCAAATCTGGTTACCGCCGCCGACCGGCGCAAACCCTAGGACGTTCCATCCCGTGAAATTCAGACTCTACTGCCGAGTCGAAATCTCTTTGTATTAAGTCCACAAATTTAGACACCCTTGTCTAATTCGTCAATCACCTCTATATAGTTTTCATGAAGCTGAACGTTTCTCCTGACACGATCCCGCCACGCGGCCATGAGGCCAAGCGCATCTCCATCATGGACGCTGCCGGCAAGGTGTTCTGCCGCGAGAGCTTCGCCGGCGCCAACATCGACATGATTGCCGCCGAGGCCGGCGTTTCGCGCCAGACGATCTATAACCACCATGGCGACAAGGAGAATCTCTTCGTCGCCATCGTCCGCGACCTCACCGAGCGCTGCAATGCCGGCATCTTCGCCACCATTTCGACTTTTCCGGACCAGCCTGGGGATCTCGAGGCCGACCTGATCGCCTTCGCCGTGCGCATGAACCGAAACTGTGTCTGCAACCGCGATGGAAAATTCCTGCGCAAGCTGATCCAGACCGAGGGCGAGCGCTATCCCGAGCTCTTCGCCGAATGGCGCGAACAGGGACCGGGCCAGACATGGCCGGCGATCGCCGCCCGTTTTGCCCGCCTCGCCCATGCCGGTTTCCTCGACATCGACGATCCCGACGTCACGGCACGCCAGTTCCTGGCACTCGCCAATGCCGAATTGCAGACGACCTTCATGCTCGGCGGCACGCCATCGGATGAGGAGGTGCTGCAGTCCGCGACACACGGCGTCCGCACCTTCCTGCGCGCCTTCGGCAAACGCCAGCCGGTGGCCGATGCACAAGAGCACAGCCCGCTCGCTGACGCCTGAGCGATCAAATCTCGGCCATCGCCCCCTCGCATCTGCGCCATCGGCTGTATATCCGGTTTACGCCGCGCTCAAGCTTGATTACAGCTATGCGGACGATTCAACGGAACCCGACAGCCACATGGCCGACGACCACATCCGCTACGACATTCTGGCCCAGGAGGCATTGCGCGGCGTCATGCGCAAGGTCCTGGCCGAAGTCGCGCGCACCGGCCTTCCCGGCAACCATCATTTCTTCATCACGTTCCTGACCGGTGCCCCGGGCGTGCGCGTGTCTTCGAGGCTGCGCGAGCGTTATCCCGAACAGATGACGATCGTCATCCAGTTCCAGTATTGGGACCTGAAGGTGAGCGACACCGGCTTCGAGGTCGGGCTGTCTTTCTCCGACGTGCCGGAAAAGCTGGAGATCCCGTTCTCGGCGGTGCGCGGCTTCTACGACCCGTCCGTCAATTTCGAGCTCGAATTCGACGTGAAGACGGAAACCTCGGCAGACGAGGGATCGGCCGGCCAGCCCGCTCCCGAAGCGCTAGCCGCCGTCGCCGAGAAAAAGCCTGAGAAGAAGAAGGCCGCTGAGACCGAAAAGAAGCCTGCCGTGGCCGACGCCGCCGCCAAGGGTGCCGAAGTGGTGTCGCTCGACGCCTTCCGCAAGAAGTGATCCGACGAGCCGCGCGACATGGCCGATATCGTCAATCTCCGCCATGCCCGCAAGCAGAAGGCGCGCGCCGAGAAGGAACGCCTGGCCGAACAGAACCGGGCGTTGCACGGCCGTTCCACGGCTGACCGGGAGCGTAACCGGCTGAACGCCGAGAAGACCGAAAGATTCGTCGCCGGCCATCGCCGCGAACCCTCGGGCGATCCGCATTCCCCGAGCATCGGACCGAAAAGTGCGTTGCGGTTTTCGGATAAATCCGATGCTTGAAATGGAATGAGTCACGCCCGGTGAGCCCGGTCGAGAAACGCTCGGTGACCATTCGCGGCCATCGCACCAGCTATTCGCTCGAAAAGCCCTTTTTCGACGATCTCGTCGCCATTGCGGCTGCGCGAAAACTGACGCTCGCCGCTCTCGTCGCTGAAATCGACGAGGCCCGGCCGCGCGATGCCAACCTGTCCTCGGCGCTTCGGCTCTACGTCCTGGATTGGGCGAAGCGGGGGACGAAAAGTTCTTTCTAGATCACGATCCCAAACCGAACGCCCGCGTCAGCGAAAAGTGTGAGCCGGTTCGGATAAGATCATCGTCAAACAAGATGGAGCCTATCCCGTTTCTACAGGGATGGAACGGCGCAGACTCTAGATCGAGCTATCCGCCGCCCAGCGACTTCAGCAGATTGTCGATCGACGAGGGTTCAAGCTTTGGCCCGGATTCTGCTGGCGGCGGATTGTCATTTGCCGGCGGCTGAGGCGCGCGCTCCACTTTCCGCGCCCGCGCCGCGGCGGCCCTGCGTTCGGCGTCGAGCTTCGCCTTTTCCTCCGCAGCGATCCGCATCGCCTCTTCCGCCCTCTGGCGTTGCTGTTCCTCGGCCTTCGCCGCCTCGTCGGCCACCTTTCGCGCCGCCTCGGCCTTCGCTTCGGCATCCGCTTTGGCCTTTGCGTCCGCCTCGGCCTTGGCTTTGGCCTCGGCTTCAGCCCTCGCCTGCGCATCCGCCCTGGCCTTCGCCTCTGCCTCGGCCCGAGCCTTCGCCTCTGCTTCAGCCCGAGCCTTTGCCTCGGCTTGAGCCCTTGCCTCGGCTTCTGCCTTCGCCCTGGCATCCGCCTCGGCTTGCAGCCGCGCCGCTTCCTGCTGCTTGCGCAATTCCTCGGCTGCCCTGTCACGCTCGGCTTGCAGGGCCGCGTAGTAACGCACCTCGCGCCGCAGCCGCTGTTTTTCAAGCAGTGCCGCCTGCATGGCCTCGACCCGCTGCTGCTCCTTTTCCAACGCGCGCTGGGTCAGGAATTGCGCCAGCGGCTCGCTGTCGAATTGCCGTCTCAAAGCGCCGAACGGCCCGCCGACGCTGAAATTCACAGTCGGGTCGGAGCCGACCAGCGCTTCGTCGCCGGGCCGATACGTGATCGAACCACTGGTGGCGACCGTGCTGGCGTTCAGGTCCGCCGTGATGTCGGCGGACAGCGCCGCCGCCGGATTTTCAAGATTGACCGGCGGCGCCCTCAGCATGCCGCCGGCAATTGTGAAGGCGATGTCGGTATCCCCAGCCGGAAACCTGCCGTCCGCGGCGATCTGCGGCGCGAAAACGGCTGTCTTTTCTGCATCGACATCGCGCCCGATCGCATCGGCCTTGGCGATGAAGGCGCCAAAGGCGTCTGGATTGACGCCGGCAATGGTCAAGCCCTTCAGCGCCGCCGTGCCGGAACCGGACAGCGCCGCAACCATCGCGTCGACCGATTTGCCGCTGGTCGAAAGCGCCGCCGAGAAATCGCCGCTGCCGCTGATGCCGGCCTGTGGCAGCACGGTCGCCAGATCGGCGCCGGCAAGTTTCATCTGACCGGAGAAAAGTCCGGTGCCATCATTGTTCTTCAGCTCGAACAGCCCGGAAAGCGCGCCGCCGGAGAACTTTGCCTTGAGGTCCGAAACGCGGATGCCTTCCTGGTCGAGCGCCAGCGCCAGCGCCGCGTCATAGGCCGTTGCGAGCGGGCCGACGGCCAGCGATGCTGCGGTCAGGTCGAGGTCGGCGGTGAACGTCAGGCTGGATTTCTGGCTGAATGGGGCGTTCGGCCAGGCTCCGCCGGTGCCCAGCAAGGCCTGGTCGCCCAACAGCGTCACCGCCATCGGGTCGAGATCCAGTTCATCGAGCGCCAGCGCGCCGGCAAGATGCGGCAGCCCGTCCTTGACGTCGACATTGACGTCACCGGAAACCGCCGCCTCGTTGATGGCGCCGCTAAGGCCGGACAGCACCAGAAGGCCGCTGCCGAAGTCGGCGTCGGCCGTAAGCCATGTCGACATGCCCGTCCCCATGCCCGGCAGACCGACGCCTGTCGTCATCAGCCACGGTTCGATGTCGGCGGCCTCCAGGCTTATCTTGCCCTTGGCGGTGGGGCCTTGTGGCGTACCGGCGACCGTCCCGTCGAAGCCGGCCTTGAAGTCGTCGCCGGCTAGATTGAAGCTGGTCGCCATGCCGCCGCCAAGCGTGCCTTTCGCCGAGACATCGGTGGTCGCCTCGCCAAGCATGCCAAGCGGCAGCGCCGGCAGGCCGTAAAGCGCCAGAAGCGCGGTGGCGTCGGCATTCCTGGCGTTGAAGGTCAGCGCCACTGGCGCCTCGAGAAGCCGATCGCCCACCCCTTTGCCCGACAGCGACGCCGAAAACGCCGAGCCGCCGGCCTTGCCTTGCGCGCTGACCGCAAGCCCTGTCGTGCCGTCGCCATTGGCGGCGGCACTCGTCACCAGATCGATGCGCGCATCCTGGAACAGCTCAGGATAGGCCGCCGTGCGTGCCGCCAGTCCCTTCAGCACGGCATTGTCCGGATAGTGCCGCGCCGCTACGTCCACCAATGGCTTGAGGTCGACGGCGACGACGGAGGCATCGAGCTTGCCGGTCGGGCTCACTGGGAAATCCTTGATCCGGCCGGTGGCGCTGATCGAGGCGCCGGCAAGCCCGCCAACCGAGAGCCGGTCGATTTCGAGCAGACCGTCGCGCAGTCGAAGCGCCGTATCGACCGTATCGGCGGTCAACCCGCCGGCATTGACCGGCCCGGCCCTGATCTGGAAATCGAGGTCGCGGTCGGAAAAACGGTTGGAGCCCTTGTCGCTGATGAAGATCGAGGCGAAGGCGGCGAGGCCGTCGACATCGAGTTCGCCCCCTTCGAGCCGCATCAGCACCGACGGCCTGGCGTCGTCGGGCTGGCTGGAATCGATACGGCCGGAAAATCTCGCCTTGCCGAGAACGAGCTCGAGGTCGCTGAAGGCCTGGCGCTTTTCGCTCAGCTCGACCTCGGCCTTGAAGCCGGCGGCCGGCAGCCGGCGGATCGCCTCGTCGACATCCTTCGACAACCAGGCGGCAAAGCCGGAAGGCTGCCCCACGGCCAGAAGCAGCGAACCGGTGAAGCCGAAATGATCCTCGACGCTGAGCATGCCGTTTGCTTCGAGCCTGGTGCGGCCGGGGAGCGTCGCGGCCAGCGACTTCACCGACCAGCCGCCATCGGCCGGCTCGGCGGAAAGGCGCACATCGCGAACCGTTGTGTCGCCGGCCAACACCGCCGGCAGCCTCACCTCGACGGTGCCCGGTATGGTCGGCTTGGGCAGATCGTGCAGTGCCTGCTCCAGCGCCGTGACACGCTCGGACAGCGTCAATCCGGTCGCGGCGCCGACGGCTTCATCGAACTGCACCTGCGCGCCATCGGCCTCGATCGAAAAGCGTGGGTTCGGCCCAAGGTCGACGGCAGCCTTGCCGTCGGCGGTGTAGGGATTGTCGAGCGGCCCGGTCTCGAAGCGGAATTCGTCGACGCCAAGCTTCCGGTGGTCGAGCGAGAACTTGCCGTTCAGCCTGAACCCCGGCTCCGGCCTGCCCGCGTTGGCCTTCGTCGTCCCGCCGTCGGTGCCGTCAGGCTGCGCCGAGCCCTTGTCGGCGTCATTCTTGTCGGAGCCTGCGACCTTGAACTGGCCCGAATAGGTCGCGGCACCGTTGACGATACCGGCATTGCCGTCGGCCTCGATGACCAGCGGATAGGCGTCCGGACCGGCCTTGAGCCGAACCCGCATCTGGCCGTCGCCACCGGCCTTGCCGGTGGAGGCGACGACCGTGCTGCGCAGGCCGTCGAGCCGCAGCGAACCATCCATCCGCCAAGGTCCGGCCAGCGATCTGGCGGAGATCGTTGAATTGATCTCTGAAAGGAGATGGCTGCGCCCGCCGGCTGCATGGCGCAGCGCGATCTCTCCGTCCGTCACCGTCAGCTTCTCGATCGAGATCTGGCCGGGATCGAAGGGCGAGGACGGGCGTATCGCCCAGTCCACCGTACCATCGGCGGCAACGTCGATCGTCGCCTTCGGCCGCACCAGCCGCATATCGAAGATCAGCACCTCGCCACTCAGGAAGGGCGCCAGTTCGGCATCCATCGAAAAGGTCTCGACGGTCATTGCCGGCTGGCCGCCGGGGCCGCCGGCGACGGTGACGTTCGAGAAGGTCACCGACGGAAACGGCAGCAGCCTCGCCGTCGCATCGCCCTGAACGGTGACCTTGCGGCCGAGAATCGCGCTCGCCTCGCGCTCGAAATCAGCACGGTAGCCCGTCCAGTCGATAAAATACGGCACCACCAGCGCCGCGCACAGCACCAGCACGAAAAGGCCACCGAAGATCACGAACAGGCGTGCGAGCATCAGCTCCCGAGCAATCGATTGAAATCAGCCGCACTCTACCCGCATCCGCGTGTCGATAAAGAGGCAATTCCATTGCCAAAGGCCCCAAGAGCAAAGCGGCTCTAGTCGGCGGGCAATATCTTCCCAGGGTTCATGATATCAAGCGGGTCGAGCGCCTGCTTGATCGTGCGCATAATGTCGACGCCATGGCCGAGTTCATGGCGCAGGAAACCGACCTTGCCCTGCCCGATGCCGTGCTCGCCGGTGCAGGTTCCATCCATGCCGATCGCCCGCATGTTCAGCCGCGCCACGAATTCTTCCGTCAGCGCGACTTCCTTCGGATCGTCCGCGTCCATCAGCACCAGCACATGGAAATTGCCGTCACCGGCATGGCCGACGATCGGCGCGATCAACCCCATCTCGGCGATGTCGGCCTCTGTCTCGGTGACGCATTCGGCAAAGCGCGAGATCGGCACGCAGACGTCGGTCGACAGGCCCTTGGCGCCGGGCCTGAGCGTCAGCGACGACCAATAGGCGTCGTGCCTGGCCTTCCACAGCTTCGTCCGCTCCTCGGCGACGCTGGTCCACAGGAACGGTCCGCCGCTATACTCCTCCGCGATCGCGCCGAAGGTCTCGGCCTGTTCGGCAACGCCGGCATCGCTGCCATGGAATTCGACGAACAGGCATGGGCTCTCCGGATAGTCGAGCTTCGAATAGCTCTTCATCGCCCGCATCTGCAGCGCGTTGACCAGTTCGATGCGGGCCACCGGAATGCCCATCTGGATCGTTGCGATCACCGCATTGCAGGCCGCCTCGACGCTGGGAAACGGGCAGACGCCGCCGGAAATCGCTTGCGGAATGCCCTGCAGCTTCAGGGTCAGCGAGGTGATGATGCCGAGCGTGCCTTCGGAGCCGATCAGGAGCCGCGTCAGATCGTAGCCGGCCGAGCTCTTTTTTGCACGCTTGCCGGTCGTCACTGTCTCGCCGTCGGCCATCACCGCCGTCAGCGACAACACATTCTCGCGCATCGTGCCGTAGCGCACCGCATTGGTGCCCGACGCCCGCGTTGCCGCCATGCCGCCGAGCGACGCATTGGCGCCCGGATCGATCGGAAAAAACAGGCCGGTGTCGCGCAGATGCCGGTTGAGATCCTCGCGCGTGACGCCGGGCTCTACGGTGCAGTCAAGATCCTGCGGATTGACCTCGATGATGCGGTTCATTCGCGAGGTATCGACGGAGATGCCGCCGCCAGGTGCGTTGGTATGGCCTTCCAGCGAGGAGCCGACGCCGAAGGCGATCACCGGCACGCGGTGCGCAGCGCAAGCACGCACGATCTCCTGCACCTCGGCCGTCGTCTCGGGGAAGGCGACGCCGTCCGGCGCCTGGGTCGGGATGTAGGTGGTCGTATGCGCGTGCTGGGCGCGGATCGCCTCGCCGGTCTGGAACCGCTCGCCGAGCCGCTGCTTGAGGATGCCGAGCACCGCGGCGATCCCTTCTTCGTTGCGTTCGACCGGATTGAGGTCGCTCAGAGCCATCGATTCCTCCGCGAATGGACCAGTGCCCACCCTTGTTATGGATTTATGGATGCGTAGTCTCGTCAACCACGATCTGTCCAGCCAGAAGGAAGTTTTTTGATGCCCATCCCTGCCCCTTTCGTCTCTCGCGCCATGGACATCGAGAAGGGCTGGATCGACTACAACGGTCATCTCAACATGGCCTATTATAACGTGCTGTTCGACCGCTGCTCCGACGAAGCCTTCGAAATGATGGGGATGGGGCTGGATTATGTGAAGCAGCGGCGGCTGACCATCTACACGGCGGAAGTCCATGTCTGCTACGTCCAGGAACTGCATCTCGACCACAAGGTCGCCGTCTCCTTCCAGCTCCTCGACCATGATGACAAGCGTCTCAGGGCCTACCAGGAAATCCGCCACATCGACGGCTGGCTCGCCGCCACGTCCGAATCGCTCTCGCTGCATGTCGACATGTCCGGCCCGAAAGTGGCACCCTTCCCGGCCGATGTCCTAACCAAGGTGGAAGCCATCCGCGCCGCCCACGCGGCGCTGCCGATGCCCGAGCGCGCCGGCCGTTCGATCGGCATCAAGGCGCGCCGCGTTTGAAGGAGACTTGCGGTAATAAGTCCTTGTTTTCACTCATGTTGTTGCCTCAAAGCCACTATGCGCGGTTGAGCGACGGGCATTCGCCCTCAAGACGGCTTGAACCGCGAACCGGCCGCCGTTAACCTTACCGAGTTTTTAACGTGAACAAGCCGAATTGAGGCGTTGAACGACTCAGCGCGGCGTTGGAAAACCCTCCGCATCGGATTGATACGGGGGGCGGAGCTGAAGCGGTTCGGGGAACGTGCATGAAAACCGACATCAAGGTCGAGGCGGACAGGCTGGCGGCCGATCCACGCATCAGCGACTATGATTTCTGGCGCTCGCTGAAGAACCTCAACAACGAGATTTTTCACATCGCCAACAACAACGAGCCGATCCCTTTCGCCATGATCCGCTGGCGTGCCATCCTGAAGCAGGCGCGTTCGAAGCGCGGGCATGCCTAGCGCCGCCATTGTAAAATAGTTCCCGGCCGCGCTGCCTCATCCGCTTGCCGGCACCTACTCGCCATCGCGCCAACGCGTTCCCGCGACGGTTATAGAGTCGTTGAATTGCATTGTATAATCCCTGCCGATATGGATTGCTGGCGGATCGCAATGGAGATGCGGATGGCGAAGGGCTCGCTATCTGAAATCGAAGCAGGATTGCCGATATGGGCGGCGGCAATCGCCAATAGACTTGACTTCTTCCGGCGCAGACATTCCAGCAAACGCAGCATTGGCAAGTTGACAGTCGTTCTGGCCGCGCTTCGCCGCCGCGTCGCCGCACCAGATGGCGGGCATGAGACTCTCCTTGCTTTTCTGCACGCCTGCCTAGCGTTGCTTGAAGAGGCAGCGGCCTTGCGAGCGGACCTCGCGAGTATCGCCCGTGACTTGGCAACGCTGTGTGATATGGCGCGAACATCCCTTGACGGCGATTGCGACGATCGGCCGTTGATCGCCCACGAGGACAATATGAAGGGTTTGTCTGGTGCATCACGCTGGGCCGCCCAAGTGCCAGGTCGCGTGGTTTGGTTGGCTGCTATGGCTGCCGAAGTACCTGATGCAGAAGCCGAAGCTGCCATTATGCTGGTGAATGACCTAGCTTCCGTTGATTCGGACTTTCCTCTGCGCGCCCTTCACACGGCTGTACGAGCGTGAGCGTCGTCTTGCGGCTTCTGGCTCTGCTCCGGTGCAACCGCTGTTGCCAACTCACTCACGAATAATCGCCTCTCTCTTGAACATTAAGGCAGCCGCTTCACCGCCTCCAGCGGCGAACGCGCCACCACCGGTGACGACTGGATGATCGCGGTGTTGGTCATCGCATAGGGAATGATCCGGTCGATCACCCGTTCGAGTTCGGCCACCGAGCCGACATGCGCCAGCGCGATGAAACAGTCCTCGCCGGTCACCCGGTCGCATTGCGCGATTTCCGGCAAGTCGCGGATGATCTCGGCCACAACGGCCAATTGCCCCGGCACCGGCCTGATCCGCAGCCATGCCGACAGCTTCATGCCGAGCGCGGCCGGGTTGATCCGCACCGTATAGGCCTCGATCACGCCACTCTCCTGCAGCCGCCGGATGCGCTCGGCCACGCTCGGTGCCGACAGGCCGACCGAGCGCGCCAGTTCGGCGGTGCTGGTGCGCGCATCCTTTTCCAGCAGGCGCAGGATTTTCAGATCAGCCGCATCCAGATCGGTATTTTCGTTTCGAAGGCGTTTCAACGAAAACTCCTTGCTTTCGGGAAGAGAACTACCTCTCTTGCTGATTATCATCCATGTAAACCGGCAAGATCGCCTGCGATAATGACTGCATGGAAGATCGAACACAAGCACCCGCTGCAATCCCTGCCCTCGCCGGCCCTGCCTTTGGCAAGCTGGCGACTTCGCTGCCGCCGCATGTCTGGTTCGGTGTCAGCGCCGTGTTCCATTATCTCGGCCCGGCTTTCGCGGTGCTGCTTTTCCCGCATGTCGGCGTGCTCGGCATGGCCTGGCTGCGCATCGTCACGGCCGCCCTTGCCTTCGCGCCGCTGACCCGGCCCTGGACGGTCTTCGCTCGCGCCGACCGGCCGACACGGCTGCTGCTGCTCGCCTTTGGCGCCTGCCTCGGCGTGATGAATTGCTCCTTCTACCTGGCGCTCGACCGTCTGCCGATTTCGTTGGTCGCGGCGATCGAATTCGTCGGCACCATCGGCGTCGCGCTTGTCGGCGTCAGAAGCCCGCGCAATCTCGCAGCCCTTGCCGTCGCCGTCATCGGCACCTTGCTGCTGATCGATGTCAAATGGTCAAGCGACCCGATCGGCCTGTTCTGGGCCTTCCTCAACGGCGCGCTGTTCGTTGGCTACATCGTGCTTGGCCATCGCGTCGCCCGCGCCGGCGCCGGCGACGGCATCGCCGGCCTGGGCGCCGCCATGGCGGTCGCCTTCCTCATCGTGCTGCCGATCGGCTTCACCGATGCGCTGCCGGCTTTCTCGGCGCCGCCGCTGCTCATCGCCGCCATCGGCGTCGGCATCTGCTCGTCGGTCATCCCCTACATCTGCGACCAGCTTGCCATGTCGCGGCTGCCGCGATCAAGCTTCGCGCTGATGCTGTCGCTGCTGCCGGTCACCGCCACCCTGATCGGCGTCATTGTGCTCCGCCAGATACCCAGCCCTACCGATTGCCTCGGCATCGCGCTGGTGGTGGCCGGCGTCGCTTTCCACAAACCCGCGCCACAGACCGGTGCCACAGACCGGTGAATGACTGATCAGGCCAGTTTCTGCCTGAGGAAGACGCTCGTCCGGCCCCAGGCGAGATCCGCGGCGTTCTTGTCGTAGCGGGCCGCGGACGTGTCATTATTGAAGGCATGATTGGCACCTTCATAGACATAGACCGTGTACTCGATCTTGGCCGCATCGAGTTCCTTTTTGAAGGCGTCGATACCGGCATTGATGCGGGTGTCGAGCCCGGCATAGTGCAGCAGCAGCGCCGCCTTGATCTTCGGCACATCCTCGGCCTTCGGTTGCATGCCGTAATAGGCGACAGCGGCGGCCAGGTCCGGCGCGTTGGCAGCCAGCGTGTTCACCGTGCCGCCGCCCCAGCAGAAGCCGACCGCGCCGACCTTGCCGTTGCCATCCTCGTAGCCTTTGAGAAAAGCGACCGTTGCGACCGCATTGGCAACGGTCTGCGCCGGATCGAGCTTGGAAAACTGGTCACGTGCCTTGTCCTCGTCGGCCGGCGTGCCGCCGAGCGGCGACAGGAAGTCCGGGGCAAGCGCCACGAACCCTTCCAGCGCCACGCGCCGCGCCACATCGCGTATGTGCGGGTTGAGCCCCCGGTTCTCGTGCACGACGATGACGGTGCCGAGCTTGCCGGACTGGCCGGCCGGCTTGACCAGATAGCCCTTCATCTCGCCACCGCTGCCGGGATAGCTGATGTCCTCGCCCGTCACGCGTGAATCGTCCTCGGCAACGATCGCCGCCCGGGCGGAATTCGCCGCCAGCAGCGGTGCGATCGCGGCGGCCGCAGCACCTGATCCGGCAAGCCTGGTCAACTGTTCCATGAAGCGCCGCCGGTCGAGCGTCAGATGCGTGTATTCGTCATAGGCGTCGATCATCGCCTGAGTAATGGCAGGTCTCGTAATGGCGGGTCTCGTGGCGGCCGGGCTGGCAGGGATCGGTTTTGTCATGGCGCTCTCCTCGGCTTTGGGGAAACACCCCCGCCGCGCAACATAGGGTCGAGGCCCGCATGGTCCAGTCACGGAAGAGTGAGGCCCCGGCATGCAGCGAACGACATGCATAAAGACAAGATGCCCTACTTCGGCAGCGTATAGGCCATCACATAATCGCCCGGCTTGGTGCCGACAGAGCCATGGCCACCGGCGACAATGACCACGAACTGGCGCCCGTCGGCGACAGTATAGGTCATCGGCGTCGACTGACCGCCTGCAGGCAGCCGCGTCCGCCAGAGCTGCCTGCCGGTCGTCAGATCGTAGGCGCGAAGGTAATCGTCGACGGCAGCGCCCAGGAAAGCGACGCCGCCGGCCGTGATCATCGGCCCACCGATGCCCGGCACGCCTACCTTGAACGGCAGCGGCAGCGGTGTCATGTCGTAGACGGTGCCGTTCCTGTGCTTGTAGACGATCTTGCCGGTCCTGAGATCGGCGCCCGCCACATAGCCCCAGGGCGGCGCCTGGCAGGGAATGCCGAGCGGCGACAGGAACGGCTTCAATATCACCGCGTAAGGCGCACCGTCGTTGCGGTTTAGGCCCTGTTCGCTGCCTTTGGTGTCGCCCGGCGGCGGCACCTCCGCGCGCGGGACCAACCTGGAGATGAACGCCAGATAGGTCGGCATGCCGAACATCACCTGCCGCACCGGGTCGACGGCCACGCCACCCCAGTTGAAGGTGCCGAAATTGCCGGGATAGATCAGCGAGCCCTGAACCGAAGGCGGCGTATAGCGGCCCTCGTAGCGGAGGCCCTGGAGTTCGATCCGGCAGGCCAGCTGGTCGAACATGGTGATGCCCCACATGTCGGCGCCGGTCAGCGGCTTTGGATTGAAGGAGAGATCCGACTCCGGCTGCGTTGGCGATGTGTGGTCGCCCTCGATCGCGCCGCCCGGCGCCGGCACTTCGTTGACCGGGACGATCGGCTCGCCGCTGCGCCGGTCGAGCACATAGAGATCACCCTGCTTGGTCGGTCCGACCAGCGCCGGCACCACGCCGCTTGGCGTGGTGATGTCGACCAGCGTCGGCTGCGCCGGCACGTCCATGTCCCACAGATCGTGATGCACGGTCTGCCGCACCCAGCGCAATTGTCCGGTGTTGAGATCGAGCGCGGTGATTGAGGAGGAGAATTTCTCGACATTGGCGCTGCGCCCGGCGCCGAGCTGGTCCGGCGTCTGGTTGCCGAGCGGCACGTAGAGCAGGCCGAGCTTCTCGTCGGCACTCGCCGTCGACCACATGTTGGGCGAGTTGTGGGTATAGGTCTGGCCCGGTGGCAGTGGCGTCGTCTGGTCCGGATTGCCCGAATCCCAGTTCCACACCAAGGCGCCGGTGTCGACGTCGAAGGCGCGGATGACGCCGGACGGCTCCTCTGTCGAATAATTGTCGTTGACCGCGCCGCCGACGATGATCTTGCCGCCAACGATCAGCGGCGCCGAGGTCGAATAGTAATAGCCCGACTTCGGATAGGGCATATTGGCGAGCAGGTTCAGCGTGCCGCCCTCAGCGAATGCGGGGCAAACCTGCCCGTTCGCGGCATCGAGCGCGATCAGCCGCGCGTCGGATGTCGGCAGATAGACGCGCGCGGCACAGGGCTGGCCGGCGGCGATGCTGGCGTCCGCGTAATAGGACACGCCGCGGCAGGTCTGGTGCTGGCGATCCTTGTCCAGCTTGACCTGGGGATCGTAGCGCCACTTCTCCTCGCCGGTCGCGGCGTCGATGGCGATGGCGAAATTATGCGGCGTGCAGATGTAGAGCGTATCGGCGACCTTCAGCGGCGTCACCTGATAGGTCGTCTCGCCGACGTCGTCGGGCCCCTTCACGTCGCCGGTGCGGTAGGTCCAGGCCGGCTGCAAATTGGCGACGTTGCCTGATGTGATCTGGTCGAGCGGCGAATAGCGCTGGCCGTATTCCGTGCGGCCGTAATAGTGCCATTCGCCGGGAGGCACATTGCCGCCGAGATCGGCGGTCGGCGTGATCTCGTCGGCGTTGAGTTGTCCGGCAATATCCTTTGGATCGGCCGTCATCGAATAGCCGGCAACGCCGATCGATGCCAGCACCGCGAGGATGAGCGGCGCTCGGCCGTCCGGGCCGGTGAGCCCACGACGCGCCCACGGCGTCAGCAGCCAGAGCGCCAGCAGCACGATGATGCCGCCGCGCGGGCCGAGTTCCCACCAGTCGAAGCCGGCCTCCCAGACCGCCCAGCAAAGCGTGCCGATGACGATCGCCGCATAGGACCACAGCGCCATCGACTTGCGCCTGTAGAGCAGCCAGGCCGCGACAAGGAAGGCGATACCGGCAATGGCATAGTACCAGCTGCCGCCCAGCGAAGCTAACCAGATGCCGCCGCCGCCGAGCGCCAGGCCGATGAGAAAAAGGATGAGGGAGGTGATGACGACAGCCAAGACGATACTCCTTCGACTGATGCGCTCCGCCGCGGTCCATGGGGCAACCCGGCATTGCGTTCCTACCCCACCGCAACTTTCTCCGGCCCGCGGTGCCTGTCAAGCAGGCCTGCGCGATAGGTTGTGTTCTACTGGATTTGTCGGTCGCGGCCGTGATCGAGAACAAAACGGAGACACTTCTGGCCTTTCGCCGCCGAATCACTACATTCGGGGACGATGTCCGGCTTTTCGGAAGACATGCCCTTTTTTGACGAACCGAATGCGCGGCCCACGGCCCCGTCCGGCATCGCCGCGCGCGCCATGGCCGCCCGCAGCGGGCGCAACGACGCGCCCGACTATCTGAAGGGGCTCAACCCCGAGCAGCGGCTCGCGGTGGAGACCACCGAAGGCGCGGTGCTGGTGCTGGCCGGCGCCGGCACCGGCAAGACGCGCGTCTTGACCACCCGCATCGCCCACATCCTTGCCACCGGCAAGGCATTCCCCTCGCAGATCCTCGCCGTCACCTTCACCAACAAGGCCGCGCGGGAAATGAAGCAGCGGATCGGCCTGCTGATCGGCGAAGGCAATGTCGAAGGTATGCCGTGGCTCGGCACTTTCCACTCAATTGGCGTGAAGCTGCTACGCAGACACGCCGAGCTTGCCGGGCTCAAATCCGATTTCACCATTCTCGACACCGACGACGTCGTGCGCCTGATCAAGCAGCTCATCCAGGCCGAAGGGCTGGACGACAAGCGATGGCCGGCCAAGCAGTTCGCCCAGATGATCGACGGCTGGAAGAACAAGGGGCTGGGCCCCGCCGATATTCCGGAGGGCGACGCCCGCAGCTTCGCCAACGGCAAGGGCCGCGAACTCTACAAGGCCTACCAGGAGCGGCTGCAGACGCTGAACGCCTGCGATTTCGGCGATCTCCTGTGCCACCCGATCCGCATCTTCCGCGCCAATCCGGACGTGCTGAAGGAATACCATAAGCGCTTCCGCTACATCCTTGTCGACGAGTATCAGGACACCAACACCGCGCAGTACATGTGGCTACGCCTGCTCGCTCAAAGGCCGGATGCTTCGACGAAGGGCGCGCGCGGCGACAGCGGCCGCCCAATCTCCCCCCATGTGGGGGAGATGTCCGGCAGGACAGAGGGGGGCGCCGTAGAGCGCAACCCTTCCCACACAGCGGAATTCAAAAGTGGAAAGGCCGGCGGGACAGCGCCCCCCTCTGTCGGCTTCGCCGACATCTCCCCCACAAGGAGGGAGATTGGGCGCTCTTCAGCCGAAACCCGTGCCAGCGTAAATATCTGTTGCGTCGGCGACGACGACCAATCCATCTATGGCTGGCGCGGCGCCGAGGTCGACAACATCCTGCGCTTCGACAAGGATTTCCCCGGCGCCACCATCATCCGGCTGGAGCGCAACTACCGCTCCACCGCGCACATCCTCGGCACGGCCTCCCACCTCATCGCCTACAATGAGGGCCGCTTCGGCAAGACGCTGTTCACCGAAAAAGTCGCCGAGGACGACGAGAAGGTGCACGTCCACGCCGCCTGGGATTCCGAGGAGGAGGCCCGCGCTGTCGGCGAGACCATCGAGGCCTACCAGCGCCCAGATAAACAAGGAAATCGGCACAATCTCAACGACATGGCCATTCTGGTCCGCGCGTCCTTCCAGATGCGCGAATTCGAGGACCGCTTCGTCACGCTCGGCCTCAACTACCGCGTCATCGGCGGGCCGCGCTTCTATGAACGCCTCGAAATCCGCGATGCGCTGGCCTTCTTCCGTGTCGTCGCGCAAGGCGCCGACGACCTCGCTTTCGAGCGCATCGTCAACGTGCCGAAGCGCGGGTTGGGCGAAGCCACCATTCGCCAGATCCACGACACGGCGCGCGCGCTGCGCATCCCGATGCTGGAGGCCGCCGCCACGCTCGCCGAGAGCGACGAGCTGAAGCCGAAGCCGCGCGCGGCACTGCGCGAGGTCGCCGCCAATTTCGAGCGCTGGCAGAAGGCGCTGGAAACCACGCCGCATACCGAGCTTGCCGAGACCATCCTGGAGGAGAGCGGCTACACCGACATGTGGAAAAACGACCGCTCGGTGGAGGCCCCCGGCCGGCTGGAAAATCTGAAAGAACTGATCCGCTCCATGGAGGAGTATGAATCGCTGCGCTCCTTCCTCGAGCACGTCGCACTGGTCATGGACGCCGAGCAGAACGCCGAGCTCGACGCCGTCAACATCATGACGCTGCATTCGGCCAAGGGCCTCGAATTCGAGACCGTTTTTCTCCCCGGCTGGGAGGAAGGTCTTTTTCCCCACCAGCGCGCCCTCGATGAAGGCGGGCGCTCTGGCCTCGAGGAAGAGCGCCGCCTAGCCTATGTCGGGCTGACTCGCGCCAAGAAGAACCTGCACCTCTGGTTCGTCTCAAATCGCCGCATTCACGGGCTGTGGCAATCGACCATACCGTCGCGCTTTCTCGAGGAACTGCCGGAAGCCCATGTCGATGTCGCCGAGAGCGGCAACTCCTATGGCGGCTACGGCAATTCCTATGGCGGCGGATCGTTCGCCTCCGGACGGGGCGGCCAAGGGGCAGGAAGACAGAACCCTTACGGCGCTTCGCGCTTCGACAATGTTGGCGAGGAAAAGGCGGGAAGCTTCTCCAACACCTATGCAACGCCGGGCTGGCAGCGCGCGCAACAGAACCGCACCGAGGCGACCGACCGCAACTGGGGCTCGCGTTCCGGCCACCAGGTCGAGCGCATCGGCTATGGCGAGACCGACTCCGGCTATGGCGCCGGCCGCACCTCGATCAAGGGCCGCACCATCGACGGCGAGCTGGTCGCCAAATCCGTCGCCGATACGCCGTCCGCCTTCAGCGTCGGCGACCGCGTCTTCCACCAGAAATTCGGCAACGGCAACATATCAGCCATCGACGGCAACAAGCTGACCATCGACTTCGACAAGGCCGGCCAGAAACGCGTGCTGGACGGGTTTGTCACTGGCGTTTGAGCCGCCTACTTGCCCTGTTGTCCTAAAGCGACATTCTCTGGCGGAAGCCTCCCCATCTTCGTCATCCACGGGCGAAGCAGGAGCGAAGCTCCGTCGCGGAGACCCCGAGGAGCCATGCCGTGACCTTGGCCGTGGAACGCAGTGGAACAGAATTCTGCACCGTGGTGGCGCGTTTGGGTCGCGGCATGGATCCTCGGGTCTGCGCTGCGTCGCTGCGCTCCTTGCTCCGCCCGAGGATGACGAAGCGACGGGCGTCTCCCCCATCAAGGCATGCGGCCCGTCAACGAAACTGCCCTCACCTGTACCTTGCCTGGTTCCACTTATGGCCGAGCAGCGACAGGATGATGATCAGTCCATTGAAGAACTGCACGTAGAAGCCGCTCAATCCCGCCGCCACCACGCCTGTCTGGATGAACGACACGGTGACCGCGCCGATCGCCCCGCCGACCACGGTGCCAATGCCGCCCCAGGTCGGCGTGCCGCCGACGAACACCGAGGCCAGCACCGGCAGGAGATAGCCGTCGCCGGCGGTCGGCCACCAGGTGAAGTTGATCATCACCGAAAAGGTGCCGGCGATCGCGGCACCGATGCCGACGAAGACGAACACTTTCACCCGCACGCGCTTGACGTCGATGCCCATCTGCTGGGCGCTGTCGGGATTGTCACCGACTACTTTCACCTGCGCGCCGAAGCGATGCCTGTTGTAGAGCAGCGCCGACAAAACGACGAAGCCGATGGCCCAGAAGATCTGCACCGGGATGCCATAGAGCTGGCTGGAGAAAATCTTGTAGGCCCAGCTGTCGGCAAGGCTGGTCAGCGCGGTCGACTTACCCTCATTGATGATCTGGATCAGGCCGCGCAGCAGAAAATTCATGCCGAGCGTCGCGATCAGCGACGACAGCCCGCCATAGACGACCAGCGACCCGACCAGGAAGCCGAGCAGCATGCCGGTGACGAGTGCCGCGGCGATGCCGAGGAAGGGATCGTAGCCGGCCTGGACCACCAGCGCGAAGACCCACGAAGCAAAACCCATCGTCGCCGGGAACGACAGGTCGATCTCGCCGCAGGTGACGACGAAGACCAGCGGCACCACCACGAACAGCGCCACAGGCAGCGTGGTGAGCACAGAGCTGTAGAGATACCAGGTGGTGAAGACGGTCGGGTTGGCGATCATGAAGACCGCCATCATCAGCACGAACACGGCAAGCGTGCCGAGTGCGGCGCGGTTGTCGAGAACAAAGCCGCGCATCCAATGATCGGATGGGTGTTTCCACTCTTTCCGGGGATTGCCCGGGCGGGGAATGCCGGCGGACGGCTCGTGCAGATCGGGTTCCATCGTCTTGCTCATCGTGCTGCGTGCTCCGCGCCGTCGTGCAACCCTGGCAATCCGCCCGGATGCGCCACGTCTTCCATGAAGTTGATGAGGTCTTCGGCCGACTTGACCTGGCTGCGGTCGGCGGTGAGCGCCACCTTACCGCGGTCCAGCACGACGAAGCGGTCGGCGATGTCGAAGACGTGATGGATGTTGTGGCCGATGAACAGGATCGAGCGGCCGCTCGCCCGCACCTGGCGCACGAAATGGAAGACCTTGGCGGTCTCGGTCAGCGACAGCGCCGTCGTCGGCTCGTCCAGGACGATCAGTTCCGCCTTCTTATAGATGGCGCGTGCGATCGCCACGCCCTGGCGTTCGCCGCCGGAGAGCTGGCCGACGATCGACTGCGGCGTGAACACCTTCGAGGTGAAGCCGATCTCGCGCATCAGCCGGCTCGCCTCCTCGATCTCCTTGTTGACCTTCAGCCAGCCGAGAAAGCCGGTGAGTTCGCGGCCCATGAAGATGTTGCGCACGATCGTCTGCTGCACGGCCAGCGCGCGGTCCTGGAACACCGTCTCGATGCCGGCGTCGCGCGAGCGCGCGGGGCTCCATCCGGTTACCGGCTTGCCGCGGATGAGGATCTCGCCGCTGGTCGGCTTGACCACGCCGGCAAGGATCTTGATCAGCGTCGACTTGCCGGCGCCATTGTCGCCGATCAGTCCGACCACCTCGCCGCGGTCGACGCTGAGATTGACCCCGCCGAGTGCATAGACCTGGCCATAGGACTTGCTGATGTCGCGCAGTTCGATGAGGCGTTCGGCCATCGGATCCTCGCTTGATTGTCGCTTGCCGGCCTTTTCCGCCGGCGGTCCCGCCGGCCGGGCTCGATCCCGGCCGGCGGCGGCTTGGGAGGTCAGCGCAGCGCCTGCTTGGCGAGCTCGGCGACGATCTCGTAATTCTCAGGCGTGACGAAGCCGGCGCCGGTGTCGACATTCATCGGCGCTAGGCCCAGCACCACCTGCTGGCAGAGGCTGAGGATCGGCAGATAACCCTGCAGGAACGGCTGCTGGTCGGCCGTCAGCTGTACCCAGCCGCCCTTGAAGCCCTCGACGATCTGCGGGCTGGTATCGAAGCCGAAGTTGAAGATATCGCCCGGCTTCCTTCCCGCCGCCTGCATGTAGGTCGGGACGTTGCCCAGCATCTGCCCGCCGGGATAACCGACCGCCTTGACGTCGGGATTGTTGAGCAGTGCCGCGGTGATCACCGGAATGGCCAGATTGGGGTCGGACGCCCATTCGCCGCTCGGCGGCGAGCTCAACTTGATGACCGCGACGCCCGCCTCTTCCAGGGCTGCGACCGTGCCGCGCTCGCGCGCGCCGCGGCTCTCGTTCTCGAACGGACCGATCATGATCGCCTTGTCGCCGGCCTTGAGCCCGGCAAGCTTGAACGCCTCGGCACCGAGCGCGCGGCCCTGCTCTTCCTGCTGGGCGCCGACATAGCCGCCGCCGAACGCCGCCGTGACCTTCGGCACCGGCACGTTCTGGTACATCATCCTGATGCCGTCCTTGTGCGCCTGTTCGGCCAGCGGCATGATCGAGGCATCGCCCGGGTGGCCCATCATGGCGATGCCGCCGGGCTTGACCGCGACAGCCTCGCGCAGCTGCTGCACCATCTTCTCGACGTCCCACTGGGAAAAGATGTAGTCGACCTTCGGCCCAAGATCGGCCTCGGCCTGCTTGGCGCCATTGTAGACGATGGTGCCGAAGGCGTCGCCCTCGGCACCGCCGACGAAGAAACGGATGTGGACGTCCTTGCACCATTGGGCGTCGAGCGCCTGTGCCGGCAAGGTGGAAATTGCGGCGGCGAGCGCCGTGGCGGCCGCAACGAGGGTCGACCGGCCAAGTGTCCTTCTCATCGTCATGCTCATGCACTTATCCTCCCTTTGTTCCCTCACAAGCCGAGGGGTTTTCGACCAATGCTTCGCTGCAGGCTCCTCCCGCCAGCCCATTCTCACGCCGGGTTCGGCAGATAGATCGCACCTCCCCGGCACTGCTTCAGATAGTCCAGCGCCCGCGCCTGGCCTGACATTTCGAGATCGCCGCGATAGACCGGGTCGTGCCAGCCTTCGATGTCGATGGCGCCCTTGTAACCGGCCAGCCGCAATTCGCTGATCACCCTCGCCCAGTCGCTGTCGCCGAAGCCCGGCGTGCGCATCTGCACGAATGGCAGCCGGCCGAACACGCCATGCTCGCGGATCACGTCCCAGCGCACCGTCGCGTCCTTGCCATGGACATGGAAGATGCGCGGCGCCCATTTGCGGATCTGCGGGATTGGATCGATCAGGTAGACGAGCTGGTGGCAGGGCTCCCATTCCAGGCCGAGATTGTCGTCCGGCAATTCGTTGAACAGCAGCTCCCAGGCGTCCGGATTGTGGGCGATGTTCCAGTCGCCGCTGGCCCAGTTGCCGTCCATGGCGCAATTCTCGAAGGCGATGCGCACGCCCTTGTCGGCGGCGCGCTTGGCCAGCGGTCCCCAGACCTCGCGGAAGCGCGGCAGGCTGTCGGGCAGCGGCTTGCCGCGAATGCGGCCGGTGAAGCCGCTCACCATCGAGGTGCCGAACAGATGCGCGTTGTCGATGGCCGTTTCCCAGGCATGAAGCACGCCGCGATCGACATCGCCGCTCTCCAGCGGATTGCCGAAAACGCCAAGTGACGAGACGGTAACGTCGGCGTCACCGATCGCCTCGCGGATCTCGCCGGCCAGCCGAGGAAGATCCTTACCGCCCAGCGTCTGCCAGAAGAAGGGCTGGATGCTCTCGAACCCGAGCGGCAGGATCGCCTTGATATAGGCGGCCGGATCATCGAGGTTGGCCCGCACCATGGTGCCGATCCTGATGTCGAGAAGCGGGTTTGGCATCATTGTCCTTCCTGTGCGGCGATCGCGACCCGGCGGCCGGTTTCGGCGCTCTCGATCGCAGCGAAGACCATGGCCAGGCTCTTGATGTTGTCGGCGCCCCGCGTCTCCGGCTCGCTGCCGGTTTCTATGGCGTGCACGAAATCCTGGATGATGCCGAGATGGCCGCCAATGCGGTCGGCGGGGTCGAGCGCCGGCACGGCAAGCGGCTCGGTACGGTCGAACAGGCCCTCACGAACCGGCCGCACGACTTCCGCCTTCAGCCCGTCCTCGCCGTCCCAGATCAGGCTGCCACGCTCGGCGACGATGCGCCATGTGCTCTCCCAGCTGGTGCGGAACCCGTCGGCGCACCAGGAGCCGGCATAGGTGAACAGCTTGCCGCCGAGATCGAAGATTGCGGTGGCCGACGATCCCTGCCGATACCAGGAATTGGCTGGCTCCCATTCCTGGCAGTAGACGCTGGCCGGGTTGCCGCCGACCATGTAGCGGGCGGCGTCGAATGTGTGGATCGCCATGTCGAGCAGCAGGACATGGCGCATCTCCTCGCGAAAACCGCCGAAATGCGGCGCGACGAAGAAGTCGGCGTGGATGCTGGTCGCAGCACCGATAGCGCCGGATTCGAGAAAACGCCTGATACGCCTGACATTGGCGACGTAGCGACGGTTCTGGACGACGGCGTGCACGCGCTTGGCGCGCCGGGCGGCTTCGACGATGGCGCGCGCATTGTCCGGGCTATCAGCGAGCGGCTTTTCGGTCAGGAGGTGGCAATGATGGGCAAACGCAGAGAGCGCAACCTCGCGCCGGGCCGCCGGAACCACGACGTCGAACACTGCGTCCGGTTTGGTCTGGTCAAGCACGGCGTCAAGATTGGTTCCGACAATGGCGCCGGCAAGCTCATATTCGCGCGCCCTTGCCCTCGCCCGCTCGGCGTCAAGGTCGACAAGCCCGACAATGGCGAGCCCGTCGATCTGCCTCGCGGCATCGAGCCAGTGCTTGCTCATCGCTCCGCAGCCGACCAGGACGACATTGATCATCCAGCGCTCCTCCTCCGCTCGGCCCCTCCAGACCGATCGCCACGGCATTCACGGCATGGCCGTAAACGTTTTCCGTAAACGTTTACGACAACACACCCGAAGGCGTAGAATGTCAATTGGCCGCTCGCGAAAATCACCTTTATCGCCTTGGCTTGAAGAGCGGCCGGTGATAGCCAGGAAAGGGGAGAACCGTCCTTTGGCGTCCAGCATTCACGACCTTGCGCGTCACCTGAACATTTCGATCGGCACCGTATCGCGCGCGCTCAACGGCCGTGCCGACGTCAATGCCGACACGCGCCAGCGCGTGCTCGATGCGGCGGCAAAGCTGAACTATTCGCCGAACCAGTCCGGCCGCAGCCTGCGGCGCGGCGCCACCCACTCGATCGCCTTCATGCTGCAGCCGCATCCGGGCGACCAGCAATATGGCGAACCGTTCTTCATTCCGTTCCTTACCGGGCTGCAGGCGAAACTGGCCGAAAGCGGGCTCGACCTGATCGTGGTGATGGGCGCGCCGGCCGACTATCAGCAGGAGCGCCTGCGCCGGGTGGTCGAGACGCGCCGGGCCGATGCGGTGGTACTGGCGTGGACGCGGCGCGAGGACGAGCGCATCGATTATCTGACCAGGGTCGGCTTCCCGTTCGCGACGCTCGGCCGCAGCCGCTCCGGCGGCAAGTCCTACCCGTCGCTCGATCTCGATTTCGAGAAGGCCGGGGCCGAGGCGGTCGACCGCCTGGTGGCGCGCGGCCATCGCCGCATCGCCGCCATCCGCCCGTCGCTCGACCTCAATTTCGGCTACCTGTTCCTGGCCGGCTATCGCAAGGCCTTGCGGCGGCACGGCATCGAGGTCGATCCCGGGCTGATCGCGGAAGGCTTCATCAACGAGGCCGGCGGCTACGAAGTGACGCCGCAGGTGATGCGCTCCAAGGACCCGCCGACCGCCATCATCTTCAACAATGACGCGATGGCGCTCGGCGGCTGCAAGGCGCTGGCCGAGATGGGCATCAACCCCGGTCACGACATCGCGGTGATCGTCATCGTCGACACGCCGCTCTGCCGCTACTTCTCGCCGGCACTGACCGGCTTTCGCCCTCCCCTGGAGCCGATGGGGCGGCGGCTGGCCGAAATGCTGCTGGCCTCAATCCCCGCCTTCGCCGGCCCTGAGGGTGCCCGCGTCATTCGCGAAGTCTGGCCGCTGGAGCTGATCGCGCGCGACAGCGATTGATGATGGCTGCACTCACCCTCGCCGCGAAGTAACTTTCCGGCCGGCTCGATTACCTCGCTGTTGCTTGCGGCGGCCTATTACCGCTTCGACCGCTGGCGCACCACGCACAGGACAGGCCGGTTGCCGGCGTGCCGCGCCAGCGCGCGCATCTTTCGCGAGACGCCTAACGGCTGAAAGATGGCGCCCAAGCCTTCCCTCCAGCCACTTCGATCGCCTAGGATGAGCCAAGCGCAGTAGGGGAGAATCCATGGGCAAAGGCAGGGTCGAAGCATTTACCGACGGCGTCTTGGCCATCGTCATCACCATCATGGTGCTGGAATTGAAGGTGCCGCATGGCGACGACCTTGCCACCCTGGCGCCGCTATGGCCCGTCTTCTTCAGCTACGTCTTGTCTTTCATCTATGTCGGCATCTACTGGAACAATCTGCACAACATGTTCCACACCGTGCAGCGGGTCGATGGATGGGTGCTGTGGGCCAATCTGCATCTGCTGTTCTGGCTGTCGCTGATGCCCGTCACCACCGCCTTCATGGGCGAGAACCATTTCGCGCCGGTGCCTGTCGCCGTCTACGGTGTCGTCCTGGCGCTTTGCGCCGCCGCCTACACCATCCTCGTCATTGCGCTGCACCGACTGCACGGCCACGAAACAACCTTTGCCCGAGCGATCGGCAGTGACCGCAAGGGAAGGATCTCGCTCGTGCTCTACATTGCCGCCGTCCTGTTGACCTTTTTCAATCACTGGATCGGCGTCGCGATCTACGTGCTGGTGGCCATGATCTGGTTCGTGCCGGATAGGCGGTTCGAGCGGTTGATCGAAAAACAGAAATAGGCGTCGCTACTTCCGCATCGCCTTCAGCTTTTCGGCGACGGACGCGGCGAGATCGGCATAGCGCTCCTCCAGCTGCTCGGCCGCCTTGATCACCGAAAAATCATGGCCGAATTTCTCCAGCGCCATGCGCAGCTTCTCGACGAACTCCGCCTGTTTTTCGAGTGCCGAAAACAGCGTCTTCACCTGCGCTTCGCTGATGTCGGGATTGGCAAGCATTTGCGGCACCTCGCGGCTCATTTGGTCGCCGGTGGTGGTCTGTTCTTTCAAGATCTTGATCCAATCGGTCAATCGGCAAATCTCCTTTTACCCGCGCAACATGCGCAGTGCCTGCCCACGCGGTCAACCCGAAGGTGCCACAGCGGGCTTGCATGGGCTTCCTGCCGCGCTAAGTTCGGCGCAGCTTGAACGAGGACACTACGCCCATGACCGCCGACGCCGAAATCCAGACCGCTTTGCCTGCGCTCGCCTCCGGCAATGTCGCCGTCATCACCGGCGGCGCCAGCGGCATCGGTCTTGCCGCGGCCAAGCGGCTGGCGGCAATGGGCCTGAGAATCGTGCTGGCCGACATTGGCGGCGCGCGGCTCGATGAAGCTGGCCGCGCCGTCGCCGCGATCACCGGTGACAGCGCGGTGCTCGCTGTCGCCACCGACGTCGCGAAAGCCGACGAAGTCGACCGGTTGGCGGAGAAGGCGTTCGGCACCTTCGGCGACGTGTCGCTGCTGATGAACAATGCGGGCGTCGGCAACAATCCCGGCAAGCCCTGGGAGAACCGCGACGCCTGGAAGCGACTGCTGGATATCAATTTCTGGGGCGTCGTCCATGGCGTCGAGGCCTTCGCGCCGCGCATGCTGGCCACGGGGAGGCCGGGCCTGATCGTCAACACCGGCTCCAAGCAAGGCATCACCACGCCGCCCGGCAACCTTGCCTACAACGTTTCCAAGGCCGGCGTGAAGACCTTCACCGAAGGCCTGGCACACGCGCTGCGCAACGAGCCCGGCGCAAAGGTTGCCGCGCATCTGCTCATTCCGGGGTTTACTTTTACCGGGCTTACCGAAGGTGCGACCGAAAAGCCCGCCGGCGCCTGGACCGGCGAGCAGGTGGTTGACTTCATGCTGGCCGCGCTGGTGCATGGCGACTTCTACATCCTGTGCCCCGACAACGAGGCGACGCGGCCCATGGACGAAAAGCGCATGGCCTGGGCGATCGGCGACATCATCGAAAACCGCCCTGCTCTGTCGCGCTGGCACCCGGACCACAAGGAGGCTTTCGCGGCGTTCATGGAAAGCTGACGCTCAAGCTGCGCGCGTCTTCGAGCCGCGTTTTTGCGCCGCGGCTTTCTTGACGGCATTCTCCGCGATCTTCCGGTCATGGCGCTTCGCCGCTTCTTCGCACTTGGCGCGAATCTCCTCGACCTCGGATTCGGTCAGGTGCTCGATGCCGATAAAGGTGTCTTTGGCTTTGCCGACCCGGATCAATTCGTCGAGTTTCGTCTGGATCGCCGCGCCATCACGGTTCTGGGTGTTCTGGATGAGAAACACCATCAGGAAGGTGACGATCGTGGTGCCGGTGTTGATGATGAGCTGCCAGGTGTCCGAAAAGCCGAAAATCGGCCCGCTCATCGCCCAGGCCGCAATGATCAGGCAGCAGATGGCAAATGTCGACGGCAGACCGGCGAGATGGGCGACGTAGTTGGCGATCTTCGTGAAACGCTTTTCGATCATGGCAGGGAGAAACATCCGGCGACCGCTCCGGGTTCCCTGAATGGACGGATTTCACCGTCACAGACGTGCACGCGGCCGCAAAAAAATCAGGGACTGTCGTTTTCCCAGCGATCGAGAAAGGCCTTGATCGGCATCGCCTGCATGTCGGGGATGGCCCTGGCCAGTTTTTCGACCGGCCAGTCCCACCAGGCAAGATGTTCGATTCGCGCGGCGACATCCGCGGCGAAACGCTGCCGCAGCGGGCTGGCCGGAACGCCGGCAACGATGGCATAGGGCGGCACGTCGCGCGTCACCACAGCATTGGCGCCGACGATCGCGCCATTGCCGATGCTCACATCAGGCATGATCACCGCGCCATGGCCGATCCAGACATCGTGGCCAATGCTGACGGTTTGCGCCCGCCGCCGCTCCCGGAACGCCGCGTCGACGCCCAGCCAGCGAAAATACTCGTTCGGCCGGTAGCTGACCTTGTGCTGGGTCAGCCGTTCGACCGGATGCTCCAGTGCGTTGATGCGGCTGTTGGCGGCGATCGAACAGAACTTGCCTGTTGTCGTGTAGATCGCCTCGGCATGACGCTCGAAATAGGAGAAGTCGCCGACCGATACCTCGCGCAGGATGACCCGCTCGCCGATCGAGGCGTAGCGCCCAAGTTTGCACGCCTTCAATTCCGCGGTCGGATGAATGCGCGGTTCGGAATCTTTGGCGACAAGATTTTCAGGACGATCCATGCCGGCGGCTTTACTCCCGCGCAATTGCTCCCGCAAGGTGGGAGCAATTGTCGCGTCGCCGATTGGTCCCGCAAGCGGGACCGATCGTCGGTCAGCTGTTGCCAGAGCTTATTTCGGCTGGCCGTTGGTCCACACCACGTTCTGGCCGTAGAGCGGTACGGTGGTGACCGACATTTTCGCCGAACCGTCCTGCACCTGGCGCGAATGCGACAGATAGATCAGGGTCTCATTGGCTTTGTCGTAGATACGGTTCACCACCTGCTTCTTCCAGATCAGGCTGATGCCTTGCTTGAACACCTCCTCGCCGGCCTCGCTCATGTCGATGTCGCCGATGGTGATCGGCCCGGTCTGGCGGCAGGAGATCGAGGAATCGGACGGATCCTCGAACCAGTTGCCCTTCTGCAGGCGGTCGATCACGCCACGGTCGAAATAGGAGACGTGACAGGTCACGCCTTCGACCTTGGGGTCCTTGATCGCCTCGACGATGATGTCGTTGCCGAGCCAGTCGACGCCGACCTTGCCGACCTCCTGGGCGACAGCCGCACCAGCACCGACGACAAGGCATGCGGCCAATGCGCTGCCGATCAGTTTTCGCCCAATCAGTCTTTGCAAGGGAAGCCTCCTCCTGCGGTTCGAGTTTTGCCGACCTCAGGTGGGGCGATCGGCAGCGCTTTGCAAGCAGATCACCTTTTGACCGGAATGCCGGTTGCGGCAACGCGACATCTTTGCGTGCACGAGGTCAACCCGTTAAGAGTGTTCGCCGAACAGGCTCCATGGCGCTGATATAGTGCCAGCGAAAATCACGACGGACACCAATCGATGATGCGTTCAATACTGGTCGGCATTCTCGTCCTGATGGCGGCAGGCATCGGCTGGCTCACCTTCGACTGGTACCGCGGGCATTATGGCGGCGAGCCGTTCGGCGCGCCGTTCACGCTGGTCGACCAGAAGGGCACTCCGGTCACCGAGGCCGCGTTTCGCGGCCAGCCCAGCGTCGTCTTCTTCGGCTTCACCCATTGCCCTGAGGTCTGCCCGACCACGCTGTTCGAACTGGCCGGCTGGCTGAAGACGATGGGGGACGACGGCAAGAACCTACGCGCCTATTTCGTCTCGGTCGACCCGGAGCGCGACACGCCCGAAGTCATGAACGCCTATATCAGTAATTTCTCCGACCGCATCCTCGGCATCACCGGCGACCCGGACAAGGTCCACGCCATGGCCAAATCCTTCGGCATCTACTCGAAGAAGGTCGATACGGGCGACGGCGACTACACGATGGACCACACCGCTTCGGTGCTGCTGCTCAACGCCAGCGGCGACTTCGCCGGCACCATCGCCTATGGCGAAAGCCCGGACACCGCCATCGCCAAGCTGAAGCGGCTGGCGGCGGAAGGTTAGTGCATGATCCCGAACCGAAGGACCGCGTCAGCGAAAAGTGGGAACCGGTTTTCGGATAGATCATGCTCAAACAAGACCATCTTTCGATGACCCAGACGCGGCTTTATTTCACCACTGGAAAGATCGAGGCCGACCGTATCTTTGCGGCGTTCGACGCGGCCTTCGAGGATGAAGGCCTGCCGTTTGCCGTGCTCGAAGTCGACGAGGATCGCGACATCCACGAAGTGTCGCTCTATGCCGACGGCGATGTCGATGCCGTCGAGGCGCGCGTGAAGGACATTCTCGCCGGGCTTGACTTGTTAAGGCCGATCACGCGGGAGGCCCTGCCTGATATCGACTGGGTGACGCGTTCGCTGGAGGGGCTGAAGCCGGTGCGCGCCGGCCGTTTCTTCGTTCACGGCGCGCATGACCGCAGGAAGCGCCACAGCGGCGAACTGGCTATCGAAATCGAAGCGGGCCTCGCCTTCGGCACCGGCCATCACGGCACCACCGCCGGCTGCCTTGAAATGCTGGAACAGGTCGTGCGACGCGAGCGCCCGCGCAACGCGCTCGACCTCGGCACCGGCAGCGCGGTGCTGGCCATTGCGCTGGCCAAGCTCGCGCATATCCCGGTGCTGGCGACCGATATCGATCCGGTCGCCGTAAAGGTCGCCGCCGCCAATGCGCGGCTCAACCACGTCAAGGCGTTCGTCGAAACGGTGACGGCGCCGGGCTTCCACAATCCGATCTTTGCCGCGCGCGGCCCTTTCGACCTCATCGTCGCCAACATACTGGCGCGGCCGCTGATGCGGCTGGCACCCGAAATGGCCAGGCATACCGACTTGGGCGGCTCGATCGTGCTGTCAGGCATTCTCGACCGGCAGCGCGACGCGGTGGTCTCGGCCTATGTCGGCCAGCAGTTCCGCCATATCAGGACTTTGCATCGCGAGGGCTGGGTGACGATCCACCTCAAGCGGTGAGGCGCAGCGCCTCCAAACGCAAGCCGCAACTTCGCTCAGAAGTAGGGCGACCTTGCCGTCTTCTTCAGTTCTTCGCGATCGTAGCCGTGCGCTTTCAACGTTTTGTCGTCAAAGCCAAGCAGAACGCCGCTCACATATCGGCTCGCTTCGCGCTGGCGCGCTTCGATGAGAGCGTTCATGGCGCTTCTGAAAAATCCGCGTCTGGCTGAAATCGTGGACATGATGGTCTCCTTTGCAGGGCAATAAGACTCGTTCCTCCACAGCAAAAAGGTAGGCTCTGCCGACCTGTTTGAAAATCGCTGATTCTGCATGGCGTCCATGCGCAAAAGCGGTGCCGCTGAACCGCGTTCAGCCGGCGCCGCACATCCCTTGGCATAAAAACCGCAGCGCTTTGATTTGCGCGTGATCCTTTCCAAAAATCGGACTCATGCGCTACGGTCAAACCAGCATCCGAGGAGAGGCCCGTCATGTTCCAGACCTTTGATTCCGCCGGCGACCCCGCCGTCGGCAAGCCGCGTGTGGCGCTGCTGCGCCAATGGCTGGCGGCCAACGGGCTGGATGGCTTCATCGTGCCTCGTGCCGACGAGCATCAGGGCGAATATGTCGCAGACCGCTCGGCACGGCTGAAATGGCTGACCGGCTTCAGCGGCTCGGCCGGCGTCGCCATCGTGCTTGGCGAGCGCGCCTTTATGTTCGTTGACGGCCGCTACACGCTGCAGGTGCGCCAGGAGGTCGATCTCGACATCTTTTCGATCGAAAGCCTGGTCGACAATCCGCCCGCCGCCTGGATCAAGGACAATCTCGGCAAGGGCGTGCGGCTTGGTTTCGATCCCTGGCTGCAGACGATCGGCGACGTCAAGGCACTGAAAGCTTCGGCCGAAAAGTCGGGGGCGACATTGGTGCCGCTCGAGAAGAATCCGATCGACGCCATCTGGGAGGACCAGCCCGAACCGCCGCTGGCGCCGGTCGAGCTCCATCCGATCGCCTTTGCCGGCGAACTGGCCAAGGACAAGCTGGCGCGGCTGGCGTCGGCCATCGGCAAGGACGGCGCCACCCATGCCGTGCTGACCGACCCGTCCTCCATCGCCTGGGCCTTCGACATCCGGGGCGGCGACGTGCCGCATACGCCGCTGGCGCTCGGCTTCGCTGTACTCGCCGCCGACGGATCGCACCTCCTTTTCATGGATCAGCGCAAGTTCTCGCGCACCGTCGCGGCCTATCTGACGCAGCTCGCCGAATTGCATGAGCCCGGTGAATTCGAAGCGGCCGTTGTCGCGCTGGCCAAGGGCGGCGCTAGAATAGCGCTTGACCCGGTGCTGGCGGCCGAAAAACTCCGGATGCTGGTCGAGGATAATGGCGGCACCGTCATTTCAGCACCCGACCCTGCCCGCATTCCACGCGCAACGAAAAACCTGGCCGAGATCAACGGCGCCCGCGCCGCGCATCGCCGCGACGGCGCCGCCGTGGCCAGTCTGCTCTGCTGGCTCGATCGCCAGAAACCCGGCAAGCTCGACGAAATCGCGGTCGTCACCAAGCTCGAGGAGTGCCGCCGCAGCACCGGCGAGGAAACGCAGATGCCGCTGCGCGACGTGTCTTTCGACACCATCTCGGGCGCTGGCCCGAACGGCGCCATCATGCACTACCGCGTCTCTCGCGCCACCAGCCGAAAACTGGGGGATGGCGAGCTGTTCCTGCTCGATTCCGGCGGACAGTACCAGGACGGCACCACCGACATCACCCGTACGGTGCCGATCGGCAAGCCGACCGAGGAAATGCGCGAACGTTTTACCCTCGTGCTGAAAGGCATGATCGGCATTTCGACGCTGCGCTTCCCCGCAGGCACGCGCGGCTCCGAAATCGATGCAGTGGCGCGCCTCGCTCTGTGGAGACACGGCTGCGATTTCGCCCATGGCACCGGCCACGGCGTCGGCTCCTATCTGGCCGTGCACGAAGGCCCGCAGCGCATCGCCAGGACCGGCACCGAAAAGCTGCTCGCCGGCATGATCGTCTCCAACGAGCCGGGCTACTACAAGGAAGGCTCCTATGGCATCCGCATCGAGAACCTCATCCTGGTGACACCGGCTGAGCCGATCGAGGGCGGCGACATCGCCATGCATGGCTTCGAGACGCTGACGCTGGCGCCGATCGACACCAGGCTGGTGCGATCCGACCTTTTGACGCGCGACGAACTGCACTGGCTCGACCAATACCACGCACGCGTGCTGGCCGAGATCGGACCGATGCTCGACGGCGAGACGCTGGCCTGGCTGGAAAAGGCAACCGCACCGCTGCCGCACGACCTCAAGCAGTAGCGGCGGTGGCAGCCTTCGTTGAGGTTGGGAGGCACAAAAAACCCGCCTCGGCGGGCAGGTCGTTGGCGCAACTCATCATTGTGAATAAATTCCTAGCATAACTGCCCTCACATGTCAAGTTGAAACTACCCGTGGTTGCCGGACAATCGCTTCAGGTTTGCGCTGCCCCTCATTGCCCTGCCGGGCATTTCTCCCCGTATAGTGACGGCGAGAAAGACGCCTTCGCGAACGATTTCGCCAATCTCCAGCGTTGCAGAAAGGGTGCCAAGGCCGCGGCCAGCCCCTTCTCCCCGTCACCATACGGGAGAAGGTGCCGGCAGGCGGATGAGGGGCGGCGCCACCAAGGCAAGAGTTGGTTACCCGACAAACTGCCGCGCAAGGATCAGCACGGCCGCACCTGCCAAAAACATCGCCATAAGCCCGCCGCGCAGCGAGACCAGCCCGGCAACGATCAATGCCACCCATTCCGCCGGTCCGGTGCCAAGTGCCGCCGGCGCTACCAGCGTGGTCAGCACCGCGGCCGGCACGGCGTTCAACCCGGCCTCGACGCGCGGATGGATGTTTTCGAAGCGCGAGATCACCAGATGCCCGCCGATGCGGGTCAGATAGGTCGCGATCGCACCGGCGACGATGATCCACAAGGTCGTGCTCATCGCCGGGCCTCCACGCCGCTGTGGTGCGGCGGCAGGATGACCGCGAGCAGCACGCCGGCCACGGCGCCAATGGAGACGTGCCAGGGCGAGCCCACCGTTTTATAGGCGAGGATCGAGGCAGCGGCGCTGGCGACGACCACCGGCAGCCACAGCGGCCGTCTGCGAAAGCTCATGACCAGTCCGAGAAAGTAGATCGGCAGCAAAAAGTCGATGCCCAGCGCATGTGCATCGGGAATGAGCTTGCCGAACACCGCGCCGAGCGCGCTTTCGGTCACCCAGAACACATAGACCGGCAGGGCAAGCCCCATATACCAGGCGAAGCCGACCGTCTCGCCGGCCTCCGCCTTGCGTTCGGCCACCGCGAACTGCGGATCGGTAAGCACGAAATAGCCTACCGCTTGCTGGACCAGCGGCCAGTGCGCGATGCGCCGGCCGATACCGGCGGAATAAAGCACATGGCGGAAATTCACGGCGAAGATCGACAGCACGATCAGCCACGGCGCGACATGCTGGCCGAACAATTCGATGCCGACCATCTGGCTGGCGCCGCCGTAGACCATGGCGCTCATCAGGATGGCTTCGAGCACCGAAAAACCGTTGTCGACGGCAAGCGCCCCGAACAGCAGCCCGAACGGCGCCGCCGCCACCACGATGGGCATCGAGAGCCGCACGCCTTGCCAGAAATCGCTTTTCGCGCGGTTTTCGGAGATTGCTTCCGCCGACATCGACCACTCCTTGGGGAAAGGCCGTATGTAGGGAGAGCCGCCTGCCTTGTCACACCAATTCGCTTGAGCCAACGATCAGCGGAAATGATCGCCCCGGCCCGCCGCAAGCCCGGGCGTGCGCCATCGGTCCGGGGCTAGTCCTGCGGGACCTTGCCCTCGATCGCCCGCCCCCAGTCGAGCAGCGGCTTGGCGCGCAAGGTGAAATCGACGAGTTCGTCGCTCAACGCAGCGCCATGGATTGTCGCCGGATCGATTCTATGCTGGACGACGAAATGCCGGTTGCGGATGGCATCGAGAAGATCGGCTTGCGTGACATGCTCGAAACCGCGCGGCGTGCGCTTCATGCGGCCTTCGGTTTCAAGCCCCAGACCGTTCATCCTCAACGCCGCCACCAAGGCACGGAATTCACCCGGCCGCGCGGCGATGGCCTGGCGCATCGCCAGCAGTAGCGCCGGCCCCGGCTGCCACCAGGCAACGCCGGCAAAACAGCGGTCGAGCCCGATATAGACGAACAAGACACCCTGCTCCATCTTGGTGCCGTCGGGCGAAAGGATTGCCGACAGATGCCGGTTGTAGGGCCGTTTGTCCTTGGCGAACCGCACGTCGCGATTGATCCGGAACAGCGACTTCTTGCGATCGCCGCGCAGGCCCAGCCCTGCTGCCGCGAAGCGCTCGGAGAGGGTTTCGACCAGATCGCCGAAGGGGTCGCGCAGCTCGCGTTCGAAGAGGTCGCGGTTCTCCTGGAACCACTCCCGGCTCTGGTGGAAATCCAACGCCCTGAGAAATGGAATGGCCTTCTGGCCGAAACCGTTGAACGTGCCGGCCATCACGCCTTGCCGATCCGCGCGAGCCAGGCATCCTCGTCGATCACCTCGATGTCGAGTTCGGTGGCGAGCTTGAGCTTGGACCCGGCACCCGGTCCGGCCACGACCAGATCGGTCTTCGCGGAAACCGAGCCCGCGACCTTCGCGCCGAGACGTTCGGCCATCGCCTTGGCCTCGGGGCGCGTCATCTTCTCCAGCGTACCTGTAAACACGATCGTCTTGCCGGCGACTACGCTGTCGGCTGAGACGTTGACAATGTACGGCTTCGGGCGGACCTGGGCGAGCAGCGCATCGAGCACGTCGTCATTGCGTTCATTGCCGAAGAAATCGCGCAGCGCGCCGATCACCGTGTCGCCGATGCCGTTGATCGATGGGAAGACAGTGTGCGGATCGGCCGCCGCCGCCGTCTCCTTGCCGACACGGATCAACTCCTCGATGGTCGAGAAGGTTCGGGCAAGCACGGCTGCCGTCGTTTCGCCGATATGGCGGATGCCCAGCGCGAAGATGAAGCGATCGAGTTCCGGTTCGCGACGAGCGTCGATGGCAGCGAAGAGCTTGTCGAGACCTTCGTAATTGCGCTCCTCGACACCGCGCACATTCTTGCGCGTCTTGCCCGATGCGGCCTCGCGCTGCCTGGCTTGCTCCTCGCGCCGCTCGGCCAGCGCCTTGGTGACGGCGGGACGGCGATCCCTGAGCGTGAAGATATCGGCGGCTGTCTTGATCAATCCCGCATTGAAGAACAGGTCTATGTTCTCAGCGCCCAGGCCTTCGATATCCATGGCGCCGCGTGACACAAAGTGGCGCAATCCTTCCACGGCCTGCGCGGGGCAGATCAGTTCGCCGGTGCAGCGTCGGCGGGAATCTTCCTTGCCGGTCTTCTCGTTGATCTCACGCGTCGCCGGTGAGCCGCAGATCGGACAGGTGTGCGGGAATTCGTAAGGCACGGCATCGGGCGGACGCTTGTCGATGACGACGCTGACGATCTGCGGAATGACGTCCCCTGCCCGCTGGATCACCACCGTGTCGCCGATACGTACGTCGATGCCGTCACGGATCGGCTGGCCGTTGCTGTCCAGGCCCTTGATGTAGTCTTCGTTGTGGAGCGTGACATTTTCGACCACCACGCCGCCGACCGTGACGGGTGCGAGCCGTGCGACGGGCGCCAACGTGCCGGTACGGCCGACCTGAATGTCGATCTTGAGCACCGTCGTCATTGCCTGCTCGGCCGGAAATTTGTGGGCGACGGCCCAGCGCGGTTCGCCGGTGACGAAACCCCATCTGCGCTGCAGTTCGAGCTGGTCCACCTTGTAGACGACGCCGTCGATGTCGTAGCCGAGCGACGAGCGTTGCTCCTCGATCCGGTGGTAGTGCGCGACCAGTTCCTCGACCGACTTCGCCCGCACCATCAGCGGACTGATCTTGAATCCCCAATCCTTGAACTTCTGGACGGATTCGAACTGGGTCGGAGCCGGATCTTTCGTGGTGTAGCCCCAGGCATAGGCGAAGAACTTGAGGTTGCGGCTGGCTGTAACCGAAGGATCCTTCTGACGCAGGGATCCGGCCGCCGTATTGCGCGGATTGACGTAGTCCTGGCCGCCGACCGCCGCCGACCGTTCCTTCAGCGCCTCGAATTCCGCATAGGTCATGTAGACCTCGCCGCGTATCTCGATGGTGTCGGGCCAGCCTGAACCTTTCAGGTGCTTGGGGATGTCGGCGATTGTCCTGAGATTGGCGGTGATGTCCTCACCGACGGCGCCGTCGCCGCGCGTTGCGCCTTGCACGAACACACCGCCTTCATAACGCAGGGACGCCGACAGCCCGTCGATCTTCGGCTCAGCCATGAAGGCGATGTCCAGATCCTTGTCGCGGTCAAAGAACCGCCGGCCGCGCTCGATGAAGTCGGCGACGTCCTGGTCGGTATAGGCCTTGGCGAGACTGAGCATCGGCACCGCATGGCGCACCTTGGCAAAGCCTTCCGCCGGTGGCGCGCCCACGCGGCGCGACGGCGAATCCTCTAGCACCAAGGCGGGGAAGCGCTGTTCGATGGCGAGGTTGCGCCGCGTCAGCGCGTCATACTCCGCGTCCGTGATTATCGGTGCGTCCTCGGTATGGTAGCGCCGGTCGTGCTCGGCGATCTCCGCCGCCAGTCGCTTCAATTCGCTTGCGGCCTCGCTTTCGCTGAGCGAATCGACTGGTTTTTCGGCCATGCACTGCTCCCTGGCGCATGACCCCGAAGGTCATGCGTAAAAATAAAATTGCTACAGCGTCCTTTGCGCGTCCGAAAGGACGCGCGGCGCTGTAGCGATGGCGCGACACAATAGAACAGGATTCTCTCATAAGGGAGAGACCAGGCACGGGAAAATCATTCCTGAACAGCGGGATGGAGCCATATCCTGACTCTGTCCGAAGGGCCGGGCTATCGACGTCGGACGGCGTGTAGCTAAGCCGCCGCGGTGTTCTCGCGCAGCAGCCGCTCGGCCGCCGCGCGCGCCTCGTCGGTGATGGTCGCTCCGGCAAGCATCCGCGCGATCTCTTCCTGGCGCGCCGCCCGGTCCATCTCCGCGATGCCGGTCGCGACGCGATCGGCGCCGCCGGATTTGGAGATCAGGAAATGTGTCGCCGCCCGTGCCGCCACTTGCGGCGCGTGCGTAACCGAAAGCACCTGTACGCGCTTCGACAGCCGCGCCAGCCTTTGGCCGATGGCGTCCGCCACCGCGCCGCCAACGCCGGTGTCGATTTCATCGAAGACCAAAGTCGGCGCCGAGCCGCGGTCGGCCAGCGCCACCTTCAGTGCCAGCAGGAACCGCGAAAGCTCGCCGCCGGAGGCGACTTTCATCATCGGGCCCGGTCTTGTGCCGGGATTGGTGCGCACCCAGAACTCGACCTGATCGATGCCCTCTTCCATGCGGCTCTCGGCCTCGCTTGCCATCTCGACGATGAACGCGGCCCGCTCGAGCTTCAGCGCCGGCAATTCGGCCATCACCGCCTTGGTCAATCCGACCGCCGCCGCAAGGCGAAGCGACGAAAGTTGCGCCGCGGAAATGTCATAGGCTTCGCGCGCGGCGGCGGCCTGCTTTTCCAGCCCGTGCAGGCGCTCCTCGCCGGCATCGAGATCGGCGAGATCGGCCGCCATCGTGTCGCGCAATTGCGCCAGGTCGTCGACCGCCACGTTGTGCTTGCGTGAGGCGGCACGCAGCGAAAATAGCCGCTCCTCGGCCTGTTCCAGCCGCCGCGGATCATATTCGGTGGCGCGAAGTGCCGCGTCCACGCCCGATTGGGCGGCGTCGAGCGACAGCATCGCCTCGTCGAGCGATTTGACCACGTCCTCGAGCAGGCCGGGCGCCTCGGTCACCTTGCGCTGCAGCCGCCGCAACAGGCTGGCGAGCTGCGGCAAGGGCGAGGACGGGCCCGAGAGCACATCTTGCGCATCATGGATTTCCGAGGCGATCTTTTCCGTCCGCATCATCGAGGCACGCAGTTCGGCCAGGTCGGCTTCCTCGCCGGGCTGAGGGTCGAGCTTCGTCAATTCGGCGACCGCGGCGCGCAGATAGTCGGCCTCGCGGGCCGCCGCTTCCACCTTGGCGCGGTGTCGCGAAAATTCCTGCTCGCAGGCCCGCCAATGCCGCCATGCCTCGCCGGTCGCGCGGACAGCGCCGAGATGACCGCCGAAACTGTCAAGCAATTCGCGATGGGCGCCGGGATCGACCAAGGCGCGCTCGTCATGCTGGCCGTGGATCTCGACCAGCGCGTGGCCGACATCGCGCATCAGCGTCACACTGGAGGGTTGGTCGTTGACGAAGACGCGGGTACGGCCATCCGCCGTCTGCACGCGGCGTAGGATGATGTCGCCATCGTCCTCGATGGCGTTGTCGGCAAGCAGCATGCGGGCAGGATGGTTGCGCGGCACGTCGAACACGGCGATGACTTGGCCCTGTGCCGCGCCATGACGCACCAGCGAAGCGTCGCCGCGGGCGCCAAGCGCCAGCGACAGCGCGTCGAGCAGGATGGATTTTCCAGCGCCGGTTTCGCCGGTCAGCACCGAAAGGCCGGACGAAAAGTCGATGTCCAGCTTCTCGATCAGAACGATATCGCGGATCGACAGCCTGGAAAGCATGGCGACGCGCCGCTTCAGGCGCCGGTGATCAGCTTCCCGGCCTTGGAGATCCACGACCCGGCACTCTCGCGCGGCTCGAGCCCACCAGTCTGCAGGAGCTTGTAGGAATCCTTGTACCACACGCTGTCGGGGTAGTTGGTGCCGAGCACAGCCGCGGCAGTCTGCGCTTCCGCCGTCAGCCCCATCGCGTAGTAGCTTTCGGTGAGACGGGCAAGGGCTTCCTCGACATGGCGCGTGTTGGAATAGGTCTCCACCACGGTGCGGAACCGCTTGACGGCGGCGATGTATTCACGCCGCTCGAGATAGTAGCGGCCGATCTGCATCTCCTTGCCGGCGAGCTGGTCGTTGGCGAAGCGGATCTTTTCCTTGGCATCGTCGACATATTCCGAATCGGGCCAGCGCGTCACCAGATCCTGCATTGTCTGCACGGTCTGACGCGCTTCCTTCTGGTCCTGCGTGACGTCCTTGATCTGCCGGTAGTAGCTGAGCCCGATGATGTACTGGGCATAGGCGGCGTCGTCGGTCGTCGGATAGAGCGTGAGATAGCGCTTGGCCGAACCGATCGCCTCGGTATAGTTGCCCTGGCGATAATCGGCGAAGGCGCCCATCACCATCGATTTGCGGGCGTATTCCGAATAGGGATGCTGGCGGTCGACTGCACCGAATTTGCGGCTTGCCTCCTGCAGGCGCCCGGCATTCAGATTGGCAAGGCCCTGATTGTAGAGGACGTCGGCCGGCTCGGTCTGCTCGACATAGGTCGACAGGTCGACATCCTTCTCGGACGACATGCAGGCCGACAGTAACAGCGATGGAACGACCACCGAAAGCGCCAGGAAAACAGCCCGCTGCGGCGCTTCCGATTGACCAACTCGCTTGAAAAACATGATTGGATTCCGCCCTTTCGGCGCCATTTCAGTCGTCATTCGCTCTGGGGCAGCAGCCATAAACCATAACCGCCGTGCCCGGCAACGCTATCTCCGGCCAATCGCACATTTTTGTGGCGGCCCGGCGCAGCCTGCACACTTGCATGATTTCGCCGGCCAATGATGCATTCATGCAACACGGGCCGGCGACCATAAAGCCCGAGAAACGTTAAGAATCAGATCATCCAGGGCGCGTAAACGGGCGCGTAGACGGCGCTCATCTCGGCGGTGCGACCGCGCTCGCGGCGTGTCGTCTCGACGATCTCGAACGCCGAACGGTCCGACAAAAGGCGACGCAGCGCTGCCGCGTTCAGCCTGTGGCCACCGCGATAGGAACGGAAGCAGCCAATGAACCGGGCGCCGGCCAGCGCCAGATCGCCCATGGCGTCCATCGTCTTGTGCCGCACGAACTCGTTGGGATAGCGCAAGCCTCCCACGTTGATGACGCGGTTGTCGTCGCCGATCACCAGGGAGTTTTCCAGCGAAGAGCCAAGCGCATAGCCGGCTGCCCACAGCCGCTCGACGTCCTTCATAAAACCAAAGGTACGGGCGCGCGCGATATCGCGGCGGAAAATGTCGGCGTTCATGTCGGATGCGAAGAGCTGACGGCCGATCGCCGGGCTTTCGAAATCGATCTCGATCTCGAAGCGCGTGCCGTCATAAGGCCTGAATTCCGCCCAGGAGGCACCGTTCTCTATGCGAACCGGCTTGATCACCCGGATGTAGCGGCGCTTGACCGGCAGCGTATCGATGCCCGCCTGGTCGATGGCCTCCACGAACGCCATGGCGCTGCCGTCAAGGATCGGAACCTCGTGGCCGTCGATCTCGATGAC